>JALRIS010000246.1 GCA_023255335.1 Flavobacteriales bacterium
CAAGAGGCTGAGAAATTGTTATTTCTGCTTTTGGACAATAATTTGGATTGTACAGAACGATCACACTATCCATTGATTCCCCGCACTGATTGGTGGCTAAGTAATAAATCTTGTTTCTTCCTTCGTTGAGCTGCACAGTTCCTACGACATAATCCGTATTTCTGTTGTAAATTGTTTGTTCAATTTGGTCATTCACTACCAAAATCACATCGCTATTTGAATTAATCTTAGTTACTCTCGCTCTCACTTCCAACAAGGGTTCATTTACTTCATACACCTCGGGCAAATCAGATATTTTCAAATAAGGAGGCGGACAATTTCTGGTAGTTGTCGTAGTGGATGTCCTTCCTCTAAATATGTTCCATCGTAAAAAAACAGAGGAATAATGATATTTATCATGGTCACCCCATTGTAAAAACTGAGTACCTGCTTGTTCTAGCCCATCAAATTTATCTTGAAGGGTGAATGTTACTCTATGTTCAAAACCAATGGACCACTGAGGAGAGAATTGATAGCCCAGACCAATTCCTAGAGAGGGCATCAATCGAATTGTTTTGTCCTCACTAAACGGAGCAAAAGATTCATAATCCCCATCTTGCAGATCTCTAAAGTCGGATTTAGTTGCAGAGTTTGTATCGATAACCGAAAAATCATACATTTTACTAAAACTTTGACCTTCGGGAGTATACAACAAATCCGTTTTGGTTCGGTAATCTGTTATTCCAATCCCACCAAAAACAGAAAGCAAGACCCCAGTTCTTTCTCTTAATGCGTGAAAATTGATTACCGCTTCGAGCGAAAAATCGTGTAAAGCCGTTTCTGTGTTGAGATATAATAATCCTTGAGTAGCCTTGTAATTAGTCGGGGTTATAGCGTAAAGAGTGTTGTCGTCTATATCCGCTGAATCAGTAAGAGTAAGATTTTGACCAAAAGTTTTTCCTTTCAAATATCTAAACCTTAGATCTACACTCCAAAATTTCCCTTGAGACTCGTAAATTCCTTTTCCAAGTGTAAATCCATATCCAAATCCTGGTCTGTCTAGGGTTACGTCTGCATCTTGCCATACTCCTCCCATATTGAATCCTAGATTCCATTTTGTATCACGTTCGGGATCTGTAAACTGGGAATAAGAATTATTCGAAAAACAGAGTAAAAATAGTAGGGCAATTTTAATTTGTAGAAATATTTTCATGTTAATCAATTTTGAGTTAGTGTGTTCATGGCGATAATTGTGCCAAAAAACATTGTGATAAATATAAAAGGTTTTATTGAATTGTTTTCACGGGGTTAGCTACTTATTTGAGGGAGAGTAAAAACTCAAGCGTGTCCACACCATCAGCGTAATCCGAGACGTCTGGAGATTGGGCTTTACCAAATGGAACAAATTGAGTTCCCACTACACATTGGATATTCTCTTTTTCTTCATTGAGTTTTCGAGACACCTCGTCCAGTGATTCGTAGTATTCATAATTGAGAACACTCAGTGGTGAATACAACGAAGTATCTTCTTTCATGAGTAAAAAACCATTTTCAATTAACTCTACCTGATTCATGAGATACACAGCTTTGTTGTAATCATAATTATTGGCGTATTTATTATGATTCACTATTTCCTGATAGGGATAAAAAGCTTGAAACAATTTGTTTAGCTCAAAATCTTTGGGTATAAATACTTTCGTAACATTTCTACAACCCTTTCCAAAATAGAGAAATACGTCTTCGGCAAAAGCTGTAAGCTCTTCCTCTGTTTCGTTTCCAGTAAACACAGCCACACTCGTTCTGTTCTTTCTTATGATGGAGGGATATTCTTTGAAATAAGACTCGAAATACCTAGCCGAATTATTACTCCCTGTTGCGATAACAGCATCAAAATCCTGCAAACGGTCAACAAATTTTATGTACTCCTTAAATCTAGGTTCCAAATGAATAAGCGTATTGGCAATCATGGGCAGAAGAATAGTATCTTCAGAAGACAACTTAGCCAACAACTTATTTCCTGAAATCAACACACAAAGAAAATCGTGAAACCCAACAGCAGGAATATTCCCAGCCATTACCACACCAATTGTTCGATTCGTTTCTTCCAACGACTCGTAGGAATCTATCCAATTCTCGAGCATGGATTTATCCAGCATGGAGACAATTCCTCCCAATGCTTTTCTTACTTGGTCTTCCGTGAACCATGGATTCAATACTTTTGCTCGCAAAATAGCAGTTTCAAATTCTTCAAATTCTTCTTGAGTAAGTCCACAAGAGTGTCCTTTCCAATCAGATTTTTCGGTAAAATTTTCTAGTACTTTACCTAATTGGACAAACGCATTTTTTCTTTCTTCGATATTCATAAGACAAAGATAAAAACAATCGAGGTTTATTCAGTTTTTGAAGTGCAATTCGTTTGAACAAAAGATGAGACAATGAATAAAATAACTCAACAAATAATAGACAATCGGATAAGATTGTATTAATTTTGTAAAAAAAAATAGACACAAACTATGGCAATAATTATAACACAAGAATGTATTAATTGTGGGGCATGCGAGCCAGAATGTCCAAACAACGCAATTTATGAAGGAGGTGCCGATTGGAAATTCTCGGACGGAACCGGATTGAAAGGAATGGTAAAACTCTATGACGGAAAAGAAGTAAACGCAGACGAATACCAAGAACCGATTGACATGGATGTATATTTCATTTCACCTGACAAATGTACTGAGTGCGAAGGTTTTCACGAAGAGCCTCAGTGTGCAGCTGTTTGTCCTGTAGATTGTTGTGTAGATGATGAAGACGTGAGAGAGTCTGTAGAAGATTTGTTAAAGAAAAAAGACATTCTTCACATAGGCGGCTAATTTTTTCCTCGATTCCAGTTCATTGAATTAACTTTTTGAGTTATATTCAGTGTACCAATGAAGAACATAAAATTTTATTTACGTATACTTTGGATAGCATTAATTCTGTTGGGATTAGTGCTATTTTTTTTGAATCCCTCCTATTTCAGCAAAGAGTCTATTTCTTTGTTTGTGGCGCGCTACTCCAAGCACTTGTTGCTCACCTATTTTATCATTAGTTCTTTACGAGGATTAATTCTTCTGCCTTCTACACCCTTTGTTCTGGCAGGCATTTTACTTTTTCCTACTGCTCTACTATCTGTTTATTTCATCTCTATCACGGGGATTTTGCTCACATCTACTCTCTTGTATTTTAGCTCTCTTTACCTCGACTTTAGTCAATTATTTAGCGAAAAACAACGGGAAAAATCTAAAAAATTCACCAAACGACTCAAGAAAAACGGATTTTTGATGGTACTGGGTTGGTCATTTTTCCCTTTGGTTCCAACTGATCTAATCTGCTTCATAGCAGGAAGCATCCGAATGAAATTTCTACCTTACCTTATGGCAATTTTCATTGGTGAGTCCATACTTATTGGAGTATATCTTGGTCTATCTACGTTAAGCTACTGATAAATATTGCATCATGATAGCGCAGGCTATTGCACCAAAAGTACCCACCGCATAACCTAATACTGCAAGCAACACCCCAACAGGAGCAAGCGCTGGGCTGAATGCAGCCGCTACTACAGGGGCAGAAGCAGCTCCACCAATATTGGCTTGTGAACCAACCGCCACATAAAAAAATGGAGCTTTGATGATTTTGGCTACAACAAATAAAAATAACGCATGAACAGTAATCCAAATAAGACCAACGGAGATTAAAAATTTGAACACCCCCCAGTTGTTGATCAACTCAAAAATATCCATTTTCATCCCTATTGTAGCAACCAAAAGATAAAGAAATACCGTTCCAATTTTTGAGGCACCAATTCCCTCAAACTCTCGAGCTTTAGTAAAAGAAAGAATGATTCCGAAAATAGTGGAGAAGACGATAAGCCAGAAAAAACCACTTCCAAAAGAGGTTAATAATACGGCAGTCATGGGAGAAGTGGTTTTTATACTTTCTAGCCAATCAGCTATCAATGGGCTAATAATATTGGATAAAAAATGAGCCAATCCAATAGAAACAAAAGATAATGCCAATAAAAACATCAAATCTTTGAATGTGGCAACTTTTGCCATCTTTTTCTGAAACGATTCCATTTTGTTCTTTAAATTTTCTATTGCTGAGTCATCAGCCTTAAAAAATTTATTGAGTCTTTTGTTGTATCCAGTTCCAAATAGCAACACCGACATAAACACATTTGCCACAAATACATCCACCACAATCATCGCAGAAAACAATTGGTCACTAGCTCCGTAAATTTCCTTCATAGCGGTTTGGTTTGCACCTCCGCCAATCCAACTACCTGCCACTGTTGCCAACCCTCTCCAAATCTCATCATTCAATATCTCTGGAGAAAACAACGAAACCAAGTACAAAGCTATTGGACCTCCAATAACAATACCAACGGTAGCAGTAAAAAACATGATGAGCGCTTTCGATCCTAATTTTCTGATACCCTCAATGTCAATATTGAGGCATAAAAGCACAAGACTAGCTGGCAGCAAATATCTACTCGCCACAAAATATAGTCTTGATTCATCTGCTGAGACAATCCCAAAAGTATTGAGAAAAGCGGGTAAAAAATAACACAACAAAAGAGCCGGAACTACTCGATAAAACTTCTGAAAGAAAGGTATATTACTTCCTTCTGTTTTGAAAATAAAAGCCAACAAAAGTAAGAGAAACCCTAGGACAACCGCATCATTTTTGATAAACGGCTCTGTAGATTTCACTTTAAAATTTTTCTTAAATAAAATTACTTTATCCACTCCATTGAACTGATAGACGGAAATGGAGTTATCGCCCAGCTCCATATCGGCAAAAGACAGAAATGCTGATGTTGGAGTTTTGTACACTGAATCATTATAGTTCACGTAGATGGAAGGAGCAAAATTATTTTGTCTCGAAAGTAAATCAACCACTACCTCTTTGCCTTGATTGAGGTAAATAATAGAAGGAATTTTATTGGACTCGAGTACTTGAATAGAATCTAGTTTTGTACTCTTGGCATCGGTGGAAGTAACCTGAAAGGAAAATCCAAAAAGAGAAAGACTTAAAAATAATACGGCAAGGAAGTAATTTAATTTCATAGAATAAAGTTCTTGTGACACGAATTGGATCATGCCCATGATTTTAGAAAGCCAATAATACTAATAAAAAATGAAAAGTCAATTGTTAATAAAGGCTTTGAAACATTGGATAATTAAAAGTAAAATAGTAGATTTGCACTCTTAAAATTTAAAAACCAAAATAAACACTATGAAACATTACGAAACTGTTTTCATTCTAACTCCCGTTTTATCTGATGTTCAGGTAAAGGAAGCAGTAGATAAGTTCAAAGACATTATTGTGAAAAGTGGTGCTAAAATCGATAACCAAGAAAACTGGGGATTGAAGAAGCTAGCTTATCCAATTCAGAAAAAATCCACTGGATTTTATCACTTGTTTGAATACTCTACTGAAGATGGAAGCTTAATCGAAGAGCTTGAAATAGCCTTCAAAAGAGACGAAAAAGTAATCAGATTTTTGACAGTAGCACTTGACAAGCACGCGTTGGCTTGGGCAAGAGTGAGAGAATCAAGAATGAAAGCTGAGAAAAACTAATTTTAAAAATTTCAAACGATGAGCAAAACAGACATTAGATACTTAACTCCGATTGATATTGAAGTTAAAAAAGAAAAATACTGTAGGTTTAAGAAAGCAGGAATCAAATACATTGATTACAAAAATGCTGATTACCTATCAATGCTAGTAAATGAGCAAGGTAAAATTTTACCAAGAAGATTAACTGGAACTTCTCAAAAATACCAAAGAAAAGTAGCACAAGCTATCAAAAGAGCAAGACACCTTGCCCTTATGCCTTACGTTACAGATTTATACAAAAAATAAAAAAACCTTATTAAGATGGATGTTATATTAAAACAAGACGTTGAGCATGTAGGAGACAAAAATGATTTGGTAACTGTTAAATCTGGATTTGGAAGAAATTATTTACTTCCTAAAGGTTTGGCAATATTAGCTACTCCTTCTGCAAAGAAAATGCATGCAGAAAACGTGAAACAAAGTGCACACAAAGAGAAGGCAATTATTGACGAGGCTCAAGCTATTGCTGATAAACTTGAAAAAAGCAGCGTGAAAGTAATCGCAAAAGTAGGTGAAAACGGAAAGATTTTTGGTTCTGTGACTAGCGTACAAGTTGCTGAAGCGTTTGTAAATGCTGGATTCAGCATTGAAAGAAAACACATAAAAATTCACAACGAACCTATTAAAACTGTTGGAAAGTACAAGGCAACAATCAAACTTCACAAAGAGGTGATGACTGAAGCTGAGTTTGAAGTAGCAGGAGAATAAGTAAAGTTGTTATTTATTTATAAGTAAGAAAGGTCTCGATTTTATCGAGACTTTTTTTATGCTACAAACTTAATACTTCAATGGAATTTCGGTGCAACCTCAACACCTTCTCTAACTCCAACTTTTTTAATAACCGGGAAATAACAACGCGAGAGGTGTGAAAATCCTGAGCAATTTCCTGATGAGTTATCGAAATTTTTGTATCATGAACAATTTTCGTTTTATCTCTCAAATAATTGACCAGCCTCTCTTCCATTTTTAAGAATACGAGTGAATCAATAGTTTGAATAGCCTCATTCAGTCGCGCTTGAAAAGAATTTAAGACGAACTCACGCCATGATTTGAATCGCGCCATCCAGGCATCCATAAATTCTACGGGAATCATCAGCAACTTGGTTTCTGTCTCGGCTCTGGCAACAATTTGACTTTTTGAATTACCCAAACAACAATTCATAGAAATTGCGCATGTCTCTCCTTCTTCGATATAATACAACATCACCTCCTCATCCAACTCATCTTGCCTAGAAACCTTAATTGTGCCTAAAATAAGGAGAGGAATACTTTTAATGTACTGTCCTTGACGGATGATCTCTTCGCCCGGAGCGAAATCTTTCAAAAATGCGTTTTTTTCTATTTCCTGTAACAATTCCTCCTCGAGTAAATACCCGTAATTTTGACGTAATTCTTGATTCATGTTCGATATTGTCTTATTTTCGATTCTCAAATTTAGTAATAAAGGTTTGAAAAATAACGAAGGTGACAATTGTTACGAAAGTGACGCGTGAAATACCTTATTTTTGACACCTAATTTAAAACCAAATAAAATGAATATTGAAGAAATAATCAAAAACAACGAAGGAACAATTTTAGATGTGAGAACCCAAGGAGAATTTATGGGCGGAAACGTAGCTGGATCTGTGAACATTCCGGTACAAGAAATAATGGACCGATTGGATGAAGTAAAATCACTCAAGCAGCCCTTAATATTATGTTGTGCATCGGGAAACAGAAGCGGAATGGCACAGCAACTTCTCTCGAACGAAGGTTTGGAATGCTACAATGGTGGCGGATGGATGGATGTAAACTTTTACAAATCCTAACCTATGTTCAAGTCAATTTTAAACCTACTTGGAGTAGGACCTAAACCCGATTACTACGAGTTAGTTGCAAACGGAGCTATTGTGTTAGATGTTAGAACTCCGAGCGAATTTAAATCTGGACATATTGAAGGATCTATCAACATTCCGGTGGAAGGACTTCGCAAAAATGAAGGAAAACTAAAAGGAAAACAAGATACTCCTATCATCACTTGTTGTGCGAGCGGGATGAGAAGTGCCACTGCAAAAGGAATATTAAAAGCGAAAGGATTCAAAGAAGTCCATAATGGCGGGGCATGGATGAATCTAGACAGAAAACTTTATAAATAATTTTGTATTTAATCTCGATAATGTTTTGAGATTAAAATTAAAATAGTACTTTTGTATCGCTCTTGAAAACAGAGCAAGTCGGTCCGGTAGTTCAGCTGGTTAGAATACCTGCCTGTCACGCAGGGGGTCGCGGGTTCGAGTCCCGTCCGGACCGCTAAAAAAAGTCATAAGACTGAGTTAAAAACCTAACTAACAAGTAGTTAGGTTTTTTCTTTGTATCCAACTGTGTCACTACCGTGGACAGTTTAAATTTGAAATTAGTGTGTAAAACAACATTTTTTTCTCCATTCTCACCTTTTTTTACAAAAAAAAGAGAAACCTAAGCTTCCCTTTTTCTTAACATCTCTCAAAAAATCAACCACTGTCCTCTGGTTAATTGAAGCTCCAATTTACTGGTTATAAACAAAATAAAAAAAACAGGTGACACCTTAAATTATCCGTATCTTTAAGTGTCTAGATTGCAACGTATTAACTCGAGAACACCAATTGTATTGACCTGAAAAAAGAATAAATGCTTCCGCCTAGCTAAACCAAATTATTGCCATCTCTAATTAAAACTATGATGTATTCAAAAAAGCCTACGAAATCGACATCAAACAATTAATGCTTGAAATTGAGAACAAAATTTCACAAGATGAATAGAAGAAAAAGAGGTACCAAAAAGGGAATAATTTTAATCATAAACTAAGATAATTAGAGATTAAGATTTAATTATCACTCGATTTTTAAACGTTTATTTTTTATTTGTTTTTAACCAAAATGGGGTTAAACGTGTTTTAAATAATTTGGCATTTCTTATAAACAACGATGTTTAACGGTGTTTAATCATGTTTTTTTTCGAAAAATTGCAGTGAAAATTAACGAATTAAATTCACATGACCCATAAAGAATTTTCGCTCACTTGACTCTTTCACATCTACTGCAATTTTCCATATATACGTTTCTGTTTTTGCATCATTTCCATCCCATCCCTCAGTTAATTCTCTCGTTTCAAAAACCAATTCACCCCATTTATTAAATATGGTCAAATGATAGGTTTCTTCGACAAAACCATCCGTTAGGATTGGTAGAAAAACTTGATTTATTTCATCCCTATTTGGAGTAAATGTGTTGGGAACATAAATCCCTATATCTTGGAAAACACGGATTGTTTTCATTACTGAGTCTTTACATCCAATATTGTTAGATGAAATTAATTTTACTTGATACACATTAGCTCCATCGGAATAAGTATGTATTGGGTTCTCTGTAATGGCAAATTGATTGTCTCCAAAGTCCCATGAGTAGACAGTCGAAAATTGAGACAAATTAGTAAATTGAACCTCTGGAGTTTCGAGTGAAGAAAACAAGATTCTATCAGCCATGAAGTCTGCGATTGGTTGCTCATACAAGCAAATAGCACTGGTATCAAGCGTTGAAGATTCACATCCCTCCTTGGAGGTTACGGTTAATTTTACATCATAACAATCAGGAACAGTGTATTGATGTCCTGCAACCCCTTTTTGTTGGGAGGTACTACCGTTACCAAATTCCCACAAATAAGATGCTGTTAAATCAATACTATCCGCTGCAAACAAAACACTAAGTTTATCACAACCCGCACTGTCTGAATAACTAAATTTCGAATTAGGTGTTTCTGAAATAGTGATGGAACGAACAGATGAATCAGAGCAACCTGTTAATGGATTTGTGCCTTTTAACTTAATTGAATAATTACCGGAGACAGCGTAAGTATTTGATGGATTAAATAAAAAGGAGGTATTTCCATCGCCAAAACTCCAATCAAAATTTAGACTTCCAACCGAATTATTTTGAAAATTAATAGGTTGAAGATCACAAAAAACAGTGTTTAACACATTAAAACTGACACTTGGTAATGGATTTACCTTTACCTTAATGACTGAATCAGGACCAACACAACCATGGGGCAAAGAGGTAGGTGTCACTGTGTAATCAACCTCTTGAGGAGTAGGCGTAAGTATGAATAAAGTATCATCTATTAATACGCTCGTTTGTATTGGAAAACTTGTCTCGTTAAAAACTGTTGATGTTGGAGTCGCAACCCAAGTAAAAGAGCTCGGAATATTTGAATTCAACAACAAGTTCGTGTTTTCTCCTGAACATATTTCAACATCCGAATTTTGCACAAATGGAGTAGGGTTTACTGTTATGGTATAATTCTCAACAACGCCAAAGCACTGGACGCTCCCTTGCTGAATCATTGGCGTTACAGTAACATTACTAAATTGTTGAACAGCCGTAATATTTGTCGCATTGAAAGAGGGTACACTACCTATCCCTCCAGAATTTAGAGAAATAGAAGTATTTGAATTTGACCAATTAAAAATTGTTCCTGGCACAGATCCAGCCAAAATATTTTGTGGCACTTGAATACCATTACATACACTAATATCGGGCAAAGAATAGACATCCGGAGAAGGTAAAACGGATAAAATGAATGATTCAGTTTCACCAACACACGAAATACTATCATTGATAAAAATCGGAGAAACTGTAAAACTGACGCTTTTTGTTAATGAAGTTGGATTTACAGTGATAAAACCTGGTACAGAATTAACACCAAGCGAGGTTCCTACACCAATAGATGTGTCAGAAACTGACCAATTATAATTTGTGCCCACAACGGGACCATTGAAAGAAATCGGACTTAAGGTGACTCCATTACACACCATTGTGTCTTGAATCGGAAATACAGACGGAACAGGGTTTACGTACACTGTAATTGGAATTACTGGACTCGAACAACCATTACTTGTGCTGGTTCCCACAACGTGGTAAGTAACCGATTCCACTGAATTACTGATATTCACCAACGAATCGTTGATAAGAGAAGACGACACCACTGAAGTAGTTTCGTTTACTACATTGACAGACTGATCTGCGTACCAATTAAAGGTCACATTTGTATTTGCTACAAGAGCCAGGTTTACTCTTTCTCCACTACAAATAGTAAGAGTATCCTCATTTAATAAAGCCAAACTTGGTTTTACTGTTACGACAAAGGTTTGGGCGAGACCAGCACATTGACCCTCAATTGAAACTGGAAAAACAGAATAGACAACAATTTGGTTCACCGAAGTATTGTTGACCAATCTATCAGTAATTAAATTACTGGTACTTGGAAACAATGATTCCCCTGTAACATTTGGATTATCTATAGAAACGAACCAGTTAAACGTAGAAGGAACATTGGCCGTTAAAATAGTGTTGACTGGACTTCCGCTACAAATTTCAACATTGGGTACATTATTTAACACAACATCAGGTTGTACCTTGACCCTAACGATTGAATCTGGACCAGGACAACCTTCAGGAAATGAAGTTGGAGTTATGGTATACTCAACAAATTGCGGGATAGTTGTGTTATTGGTTAATGAGTCGTCAATCAAGGTGGAGGTTTGAGTGCTCGTCAACTCTCCTGTAACATTTATATTTTGAGTAGCAGACCAGGCAATATTGGAGGGAACAGAAGTTGTTATTTGTATGTTCAATCGACTATCATTACAAAGTACAGTGTCACTTAATGGATTTACACGAGGTGTAGGATTCACAATTATTTCACTATTTAATGTAGAGGTGTTGTCACATCCCACCCCACTATCTGTTACAACTGCAAAATATTTAAAATTTCCAGCAGAATTAAAAGTAATAGGAAGAAAGGACGTGTCGGTTACCCCATTAATCAGCACATTTGGAGTTCCAAATTGATACCACGCTATAGAGGTTGCACCTGTACCTCCTGAAAAAGAGAAGGTCAAAGGCTGAAGAATGGTCGTCCCCTGGCAAATCATTTGGCTCAACACTGGTTGGTTGGTTATTATTGGGTCATCAACCACAACTACTTCTGCCGTATTTGACGCTATACTAGAGCATCCGCCAACCGAGAATGAGAGAACACAGTAATAAAAGTTTGAACCAGTTGTTGATGACGGAGGAAGGAAACTTGAAGAGGTCTGACCGACTAGTGGAGTTCCACCAACATTAGAATTCACATTGTTTTGATACCATTGATAGCTCACAGAATTATTTCCCCCAATATAAGAAACAGAGAGAAGATTAGGAGTTCCTCCGATACATAGTTTTTGAAATCCGATTGGCTGATTAGAAAATGAAGGGGATGGTGTAATTGTAATTTTTGCAGCTGCAGAGGTTACATTACAATTTAATCCTGATTGAGAAATCTCACAATAGTAATAAACGGTTCCTACCACACTTACAGGTGGTATGAATGTTGAATCCGTTGCTCCAAAAATCATGGTCCCACCAGAATTTGAGTTAACAGAATTACTGTACCATTGATAATTAAAATTGCCTAAACCTCCTGTCGCCCTTACTAAAAGTGGTGTTACAGGTGATGTGTTTTCACAATATATTGCTGAATCAGGTTCTCGAACCATTACTGGATCATTCACTATAATTACCTCGGCATTAAGAGAAGTATCAACGTTACATCCACTTCCATCTAAACTTAAAATCACTCGGTAATCAATCGTGTCAGGTACAAAAAAGGTTGTAGGTAAAAAAGATGAATTGGTATCTCCCAAAAGATTCACCCCATTTTTTTGCCATTGATAACTTGGGTTTCCAACTCCACCAGAAAAGCCAACACTAAATGGGGCAGCCAATGTACCTCCCACACAAATAGTTTGAGATAAAAGTGGCTGAACCGTAATAAGTGGGTCTGGATTCACTATAACTTTTGCAATATCCGATACAATTGAACTGCATCCACCTTTTGAGAGAGAAACGACACAGTAATAATAGAATGTTCCAACCACAGTTGATGGCGGCAAGTAATTTGAATTGGTAGCTCCTATTACTGGAACGGAACCTGAATAAGAATTAGAAGAATTAACAAACCACTGATAACTTGGAGTTCCAACTCCATTTTGGTAGGTCACATTAAGCGAAGTCAATAATCCATCCAAACATACAGATTGCGAATCTATAGGTTGAGTTGCAAATGTGGGAGCAGGATTTACCACAATGGTTGCGGGCAACGAAACAGTATTACAATTAACACCAGTTTGAGTAATTTCACAATAATAGTATAAAGTACCTACAACACCTACAGAAGGAACAAAAGTAGAATCGGTAGCACCTAAAATTGGTGTTCCTCCAGTGTTTGAATTTGTAGTATTAGAGTACCACTGATAGCTGAACATTCCGAGACCACCATTGGCAGAAACAACTAGCGTGTCCACGGGAACTGCCCCAATACAATATGTATCCGATACAGGTTGAACCACAACAATTGGATCGGGAATTACAGTAATTAGTGAGTTTTGAGAAGTATCTGCATTACACCCATTTCCGCTCAAATTGACAATTACTGAGTAAGAATAAATCCCAGGAGAAGATATTCCCGAAGGCGTAAAAGAGGCTGAGTTAGCTCCAACTATATTGACACCTGAGTTTTGCCATTGGTAGCTTGGTGTTCCAACTCCACCTGCATAACTCACCGTTAAAGGATTTAAAATAGTTCCTCCCTCACAAATTGTTTGAGCAGGTATTGGCTGAATCGAAATCATGGGATCTGGAAGTACTATTACAACTGCAATATCAGAGGTGATTGATGAACAACCTCCATTTGGCAATGTAACCACGCAGTAATAATAAAAGGTTCCTACAGAATCAGTAGGCGGCAAATAATTCAAATTGGTTGCGCCTATTATCAAGGTACTTCCAGTGTAAGAATTAATCGAATTAGAATACCATTGGTAGGTAGGACTTCCTACTCCGTTTTGATAAGCCACCGTCAAGGCTGACAAGCTTCCATCCAAACAAACCGTCTGAGTGTCTATGGGCTGAGTGGTAAAAGTAGGAGCTGGTGTTACGATAATTGAGGCTGTAGAGGAGGTAACATTACAATTTAAACCGGTTTGAACAATTTCGCAGTAATAATAGGTAGTACCGACAAGAGAGACAGGTGGAACAAATGTCGAATCAGTTTCTCCAGGAAGTAGCAGCCCTCCAGAATTACTGTTAGTGGTATTTCTATACCACTGGTAACTGTAACTACCCAGTCCTCCGGAAGCTTGAACCACTAAGGAGGCAACTGGGCTTGCATTTTGGCAGTAAGAAGCAGAAGTGGGCTGTAATGAAACCACCGGATCCGAGATAATTATTACCTCTCCATTTTGAGATGTATCCGAATCACAGCCACTTCCACTTAAACTAATTATCACAGAAAATTCTGCCGTGTCTGCTGAGTTGAAAGATGGAGGCAAATATCCTGAATTCGTTGCCCCTGGAATAGTTAC
>JALRIS010000242.1 GCA_023255335.1 Flavobacteriales bacterium
CCTTTATGTTTGCCATGGGGTTGGCAGTGGTGGCAACTATTCGAGTGGGTAATCAATACGGGCTCAAAGATTTTGGTGAATTACGAAGAATCGCACGTTCACTTTTTTTGCTTATCCTTGTTATGGATGTCGTTTTTGCGCTATTCTTCCTCCTTTTTAATGAGTTTTTGCCTAGTATTTACTTGGATGTAAATGACTTAGAAAATCAACTAGATAATACAGAGGTAATTGAAATTTCTAGTAAACTCTTGATAATCGCAGCTTTTTTTCAGTTGTTTGACGGAATTCAAGCGGTGGTGTTGGGTGCGCTGAAAGGAATGCAAGATGTGAAGATTCCTACGGCAATTACATTTGTAGCATATTGGGTGATTGCATTCCCCATTAGTTACGGATTGGGACTTGAGTTTGGGTATGGTTCTCAGGGTTTGTGGATTGGATTGCTGGTGGGGCTAGGCGCCTCCGCAGGATTACTTTTATGGAGGTTCAGGGTGGTAACCAATCGAGAATTGACCGCCAGGAATTAATAGATACTTTTGGTAGTTTGGTTCATAACCTGGAGGAAAATTATTTCACTCCCATTTTTTTTGCAATTTTCTTGGCATCTTCTGCATATTGGTCTTCTCCGCGCGATTTCCATTCTCCTGTTTTGTCGAGGTAGTATTGGATAGTTTTTTCTATCACCTTCTCATATCCGCCATACAAATCGAGCATGTTGTTTACTTCTTTGTCGTATTCTTCTTTATCTAGTTCATTAGTTTTTATCAAATCATACAATCTATTTATCCGTTTCGATTTTTCTTTGTAGGCATTGTCTTTGGTTTTGTAAGCCATCAAGAAGAGCGAAAGGGCTTTGGCTTGGGCGGAGGGTTTTTCGGTTGTTTTTTCCATGGGAGAATTGTTTGTTAGTGTTTCCGCACCAAAAGTAATGAAATAACCCCCCAAAACATCTTTATTTTTCGGTAAGTTCCAATTGTGGGAAGAAGAAATTACCGAGTTTCGTGGTGGGTATAAAAATCATTCATGTAATCGATGAGCGTATTTCTGACTGTATCGGGTGGCAATACATCCATTATTCTATTGATGAGGGCTAGTTTTTCGGGAACTTTTCCGTTGGAGAAGCCCAATAGTTTCCCTAGTTTTTCAAAATTTTCTGGGGAGAGGTTTTGTGCCAACTTTTTTACTGTTTCGATGGTCACTTTTTCAGCAGCTTTTTTCATCATTCCTTTTTGTTGCACTTTGGCATGGCTTTCGGCAAGGTCTTTCAAGAAATCCTCTACCAGTCCTTCGTGAATTTTGGAAACCGTAATATGCAGATTGGCAGGGCAGTAGTTATTGGAGAGTTGAAACTGTACAAACCACCCTCGCTGGTTGAGTTCGTCACACAAATCGTAGGGATTTCCTTTGGAAGTGGTAAAAGAGAACAACGAGACTTCGGGATTTCCGATCACTTCCAATCCATCGATGGCGGATATTCCTTCCACAAATCGCTGAGTGGTTGCCATGGTTTTTCGGGAGATATCGCAGTATCCTTCCATTCCCAAGAAATTCATCACTGCCCAGGCTGCTGCAATGGGTCCCCCCGTTTTGGTGCTGAGTATGGTGGGATTTACAAGCGTGTAGCCAGTCCACTCCGAGCAGGCATAATATTGGTGTTTTCGGTAGGATTTGTTTTTGTGCATGAGTGCCGAGCAGCCTTTGGCAGTGTAGCCATATTTGTGCAAATCCATGGAAATAGACGTTACGCCAGGCACCGAAAAATCGAACTCCGGCACA
>JALRIS010000037.1 GCA_023255335.1 Flavobacteriales bacterium
GATTTTGAACTGCAAGTAAATGGAGCCGTAAAAGTGATACAAAAAGTATTGCCAAATCTGAAAGCGGCAGGAAACTCCTCTATCCTATTTTTCTCCACAGTTGCTGTGCAAAATGGATTCAACTTTCATGCACAAGTTGCCGCATCCAAAGGAGCCATCGAAGGATTGACTCGTTCGCTTGCCGCAGAATTTGCTCCAGCCATCAGAGTAAATGCCATTGCGCCTTCGCTTACCGATACTCCGTTGGCTAGCAAACTACTAAGCAGTGACGAAAAGAAAGAAGCAAACGCACAACGGCATCCGTTAAAAACAATTGGAAACCCAGAAAATATTGCACAATTAGGAGCGTTCTTATTGTCGGACAAATCGGCTTGGATTACGGGACAGGTAATTCATGCAGATGGAGGAATGTCCTCTATAAAAGGATAATAAATTACACACAACACCATGGAAGAAACAGCAGTAAACCACAGAGAAACCATCATTACCAGCTACATGCACTATGTTCTAGAGCACGGAAAAAAACCACATAACGTGTTTAAGTTTGCCAAGGAAAACGACATGAGCGAAAGTGATTTTTATGGGTATTTCCCAAATTTTGACGAGCTTGAAAAGGAAATATTTTGCGAGTTTTTTACTCAAACTCTCACACTTCTTCACAAAAACGAAGAGTACCAATCGTTTGATGCGCAAAACAAATTGCTGAGTTGTTATTACACGTTTTTTGAAATTCTTACCAAGAACAGAAGCTACGTGCTACAAGCAATCAAAACCGACAAACTGAAAGGATTTGGAGTAACCAAAAGATTGGGAAAACATTTCAAAGAATACATTCATTCGATAGAGATTGAGACTCTCGAAATTCCGGAAGACAGACTGAATTCACTGAAAGACAAAAGCATTGCCGAAGCCTATTGGGGCCAATTTGCTTTTATCTTGGCTTACTGGGAAAGAGATACTTCGCCAGGATTTGAAAAAACGGACATTTTGATTGAAAAATTGGTCAACACAGGGTTTCAATTACAAGACATAAAACCCCTGGAGAGCGTGATAGATTTAGGTAAATTTTTACTAAAAGAACTAAGAAAATAACTTATGGAAGCTATTGACAGTATTCCAATTTCCAAAATAAAACGAGCGGGTAAGCTCGTTGGGACGGGAGCAAAAGTTGGAGTGAACTACCTAAAATATTATGGAAGCAAACTTGTGAAATCGGAAGAAGATGCGCGTGAACAACTGAATAAAGACAATGCAGAAGACATTTACAACAGCTTGAAACAATTGAAAGGAAGCGCCTTGAAAGTTGCACAGATGCTGAGCATGGAGAAATCGATTATGCCAGCTGCTTATGTCGAGAAATTCTCTTTGTCGCAGTTTTCTGTACCTCCACTTTCACCACCTTTGGTCAACAAAACTTTCAAGAAGTATTTTGGTAAAACGCCTAACGAAGTGTTTGACGAGTTTAACACCCAATCCACCAATGCAGCAAGTATAGGACAGGTGCACAAAGCCAAAAAAGATGGACAAGAATTGGCCGTAAAAATACAATACCCTGGCGTGTCAGAAAGCATTAGTTCGGATTTGAAATT
>JALRIS010000079.1 GCA_023255335.1 Flavobacteriales bacterium
AACTCGGCCAAAATATTCCCTACTTCCTCGCAAAACTCTTCTCTATCTTCCTCAGTCGGCTTTTGTTTGTTTACTGATAATTCCATCAATCCGTGAGAAACAGATTTTGTCGAAAAAATTCCGGCAATGGAGTCATTCATAGAGTTTTCTTCTGTTCCCAATAAAAAATCGTAAATCATTAATTGAAATACTTTTTCTTTTAATTTTTTGTTTGCGAATAAGGCCGAAATACTCGTTGTTTGCACATCGGTAGGTTGAACAGCCCCAGACTTATAATCAATTATCCTTTTGCGTCCGTTGAGTAGATCTATTCTATCTATTTTTCCTCTTAGTTTTGTTTGAATCGTACCCTTATTTGTTTCAAATTCAAAATCTCTAATCAATTCTTCTTCGAGTCCGAGAATGATTAATTCATTGTTTTTAACAATTTCCTCCTCGTTGTGAAGAAAACTTAGGATTGATTTTTTTGCACCTTCAAACATCAAAAAGTTTTTTCCGGTGTCAAAATGAGAGGAATATTCCTTCTTGAAATAGTAAGTGAGCAAATCTTCCACTTGCTTTTTCATTTCTATCACATCCTGAACAACCACATTTTTATTCAAAAAAGGAGTGTAGAGGTGTTCTAAAACAGCATGAATTATGGTTCCGAAAGTATTAGCCTCTATATCTTCTTCTACCTCTTCTTCGTTTCTTAATCCTACAACATAACTGTAATAGAAATCAAGCGGGCAACTTAAATATTTGGAAATAGCCGAAGGTGAAAATCCATATTCGGCTAAGGAATGTAACCTGTCAAGAACCGCCTCGTCTTTCTTGATTGTTTTTCTGGATAGAGCCACTTTGTGTATCTCGGTAGAAACTACTTTTTCCTCAATAGTGATGTTCTCAAAACCAGCTAATTCCTCTTTTAATTGTTCAATATATCTACTTTTTTCGCTCCCATTCATTCCAGACATGGAACTGTTGTAGACAAGCGAAACATTGGAAGATCTCTGAAGTAAACGATAAAAATGATGAGCATAAATAGCTTCTTTTTCTTTGTAGGTAGGAAGTCCATATAATCTTTTGAGTTCGTAAGGAAAAAAACTATTGCTTGATTTTCCTTTAGGAAGAACCTTCTCATTTACGGAAACCAACAGAATATTTTCAAAATCCAACGCTCGAGTTTCGAGCATACCAATGAGTTGCAATCCGGCTAGAGGCTCACCAATAAATGACACAGTTTCTGATTTGAACAAGTGAAAAAATAGCTGTTTCAATGTTTTTAGGTCAGTGATGTAATTCTTTTGGGTTAATTTGTTTTCAACTTTTCGAATTACTTTTTGGGCCGAAAACAAATATTCTAATTCTAAAGAATTTGAACCAAAATCTAACGATTCCACCACTTTGGAAATGAGTAAATTAAGTGCATCGAAAGCTGATTGAACAATGTTTTCTGGATTCCATTGCTCAAAAAGAAATTCTACTCCCGCCAGCTCTTCCTTCTGAGAAATATACTTTCTTGATATGAAGGTGATATTTTTAGAAACTATCTCCTGCTTGATGGCATAAGTATTGAGTACTTTTTTCATCAAATAATGCTCTGCAACTCCCAAAAAACTTCTGTAATGTAAACTCCCTTTCTTGTGTTTGATAAAACTCTCTTGAATCGAAAATACGGAGGAAAGCAAACTAAAAACTGGCGAATTGAACAGGGAATACCCCAAGGAAATATTATAAGCATCGATGGAGTTGGGAATTGAATTGATAATGGGAATCAACAAGGATTCATCTGCCAATACTACAGCTGTATTTTTTATTTCTGCCTCAGTTAATTTCGACAAATGTGCTCCCACAGTTTTCGCCATCATCACTTCTGATTGTGTCGAAAGAAGTTCTATCTTTTTTGTTCCTTGTGTAAAATAGGAATCTATCCAATTGATAGAATTTTTTCCTTTTTGTGCAATTTGTTTTCTCAAAAACATCCCCGCTTCATGATCTGGGTTGTCAATATAAAAAGTGTCGCCATCCATAAACAACTGACCTTTTCCACTATTTACGAATGTGTCCACGATAAGTTCTTCTGACTTTGACAGTGCATTGAAACCAGCAAAATAAACAGAGTTAGGTTCGTGGTCATCCAATACTTCATAAATAGAAGTGGCCACCCATTTGTATAATTTACCCGAATATCCTTTGTTTAAGTCCGTTAACCGATCATTTAGTTTTTGGTACAGAACAGGAAGAGTGGCCCAAAACTTAACAAAATCTTCTTGCATGTCGCTTAATTTCTCTTCGTTGAAACTCCAATTATCTATTTCTTTGATATTTCTTAAATCATTAAAAATAGTAATAGGATTTACCATGTAATGATCCATTTCGTTGAAATCAGCAAGAAGGGTAGGAGCCCATTTGGAGAAATAATAAAATGAATCAGGCTCGTTTTTTTCTACTTCAAGGTATACTTCATAAAACAAAAATAGCAGCTCAATATTGTCAATAGGTTTTAACCTACAATTGGCTTTTATAAAATCATCAATAGTAATGATTGTGGGTGCCCAAGTTGTTTTGTCGGCAAGTTCCGTAAGATATTTACGACAGTACACTCCACTTCTTTGAGTGGGAACCACAAGAGTAACATCACCTAAATTGTCGTGTTCAGATTTCACTGTTTCAATAAGTTGAAGTAAAAATGGTTTCATACGGTTGGTGATTTTTTTTTGACTGTAAGCAAACTTACTAATTAAATTCTCATTAGAGGGAAAGGTCAAAATTTTTCAAAGGATTTTATTTGATTTGTAAGTAAATTAAAATTAATGTAATTTGCGATAAAGAAATTACACTACTATGACAACCTTAACAAGAACATTTGATTTCGCATATCACCAGTTGGCCAACAATCCTCAGGAAGATTGCTTAGTTGATAAAAGAGAGGGCAAATGGATAAAAACCTCTACCTCAGAGTACTTATCTAAAGCCATGAAAATAAGTAAAGGATTTATTCAATTAGGAATAAAACCCGGTGATAAAGTTGCTTTGATTTCTAACAACCGTTCCGAATGGAATATTTGTGATGTGGCGTTGTTGCAAATTGGTGCGGTTTCGGTTCCTATTTACCCAACTATTACCGAAAAAGAATACACCTACATCTTTAACAATGCAGAAATAAAACTATGCCTTGTTTCGGATGAGGAATTGTTTGGAAAAGTTACTTCAATCAAACCAGATGTTCCTACTTTGGGAGATATTTACACATTCAATTCGGTGTCAGGAGCAAAGAATTGGGAGGAAATAATGTCGATTGGCAATGAGGTACCAGATACTCAAGTTGAAGAGCTAAAAGCGGCCGTTAAGCCAGAGGATTTGGCAACATTAATCTACACGTCAGGGACAACAGGATTGCCTAAGGGAGTGATGCTTTCGCATAGTAATATGGTGAGTAATGTGCTCGATAGTATGGAGCGAGTACCTGTTGACAAACAAGCGAAGGCACTTAGTTTTTTGCCAGTATGCCACGTCTTTGAAAGAATGATTTTGTACTTGTACCAATATATAGGAGTTTCTATATACTTTGCCGAATCGCTCGAAACTGTAGGAGATGATATCAAGGATGTGAAACCAAACTTATTTACTGCAGTACCTCGACTAATAGAAAAGGTGTATGCCAAAATAATTGCGAAAGGAGAAGATTTGACAGGAATTAAAAAAATGTTATTCTTTTGGGCTGTTAATTTAGGTCACAAATGGGACATTAATAAAGGAGGTTTTTACAACTTCAAATTGAAAATTGCTCGAAAATTAATTTTTAGTAAATGGCAAGAAGCTCTGGGAGGTAACATTGATGTAATTGTTTCGGGAAGTGCTGCTCTAGAATCTAGTTTGATGAGGGTGTTTTACGCTGCCGATATGCCCATTTATGAAGGATATGGATTAACAGAAACTTCGCCAGTGGTAAGTGTAATCTCAAAATTTGAGGATGGAATAAGAATAGGTACCGTAGGAAAAGTATTGAAAACTGTTGAAGTGAAAATTGCGGAAACAGGAGAAATATTGGTAAAAGGACCTAATGTGATGCAAGGATATTACAAATCACCAGAAAAAACTGCTGAAGTCATTGATAAAGACGGCTGGTTTCACACAGGCGATAAGGGTGAGTTTATCGAAGGAAAATTTTTGAAAATCACTGGAAGAATTAAGCAGATTTTCAAAACTTCGGGAGGAAAATATGTCTCTCCTGAATTGATGGAAAATAAGTTCAAATTATCTCCTTTTATCGAAACAATAATGGTAATCGGAGAAAATAAAAAGCACACTTCTGCTCTTTTAATTCCGGCTTGGGAAGCTCTCAAAGATTGGGCAGACTACAAGAAAATTGCCTATTCGAATCATGATGATTTAGTTGTAAACGACCTCGTAATCGACAAATTTGAAAGAGAAGTGGCAAAGTACAACGAAGATTTTGCTAAATGGGAAAAAGTAAAAGTGATTCGTGTGTTGGCAGACGATTGGAGTATTGACTCTGGCGAGCTCACTCCGACTCTAAAACTCAAAAGGAACGTAGTTCTGGAAAAATACGCCCACTTAATTGATGACATATACTGCGATTAATAGAACAATTTATTTTCTACTTTTTCTCTTCTGTATAGGTTGTACCAGCACCGAAAGAAAAGAAGTAAAGGAAGACTTACCTTCATTGCCTTCCGTTGAATTTAATTCCAAGAAGGAGATTTCTGTTCGTATTTCGGAATGTAATTTTGAAAAAGTGGAACCTCGGGCAGTTGCTATTTACGAATCTTTGATCGAACAAGATGGCATTCGACTTTTACTTGGTGCAAAAATGAGCTGTGATTTCAAGAATGGCGCCTTTATTAAAGAAATTGAAAACAAGGGAAAAGTCCTAAAAGTAGACCTATATCAACAAGGAGAAAAGCTCTCCAATGAATGTTCCTGTTTTTTTTATTTTGAAGTCTTTGTAAGGAATAGGAGGGTTGTTCCTACTGAAATATGGGTGGGAAAACAAAAAGTATTGGCCGATTTTCGGACAACTATTTCGAACACTTCCCTAGCAAAAATAAAAGCAGGACTAAAAAACTAACTACCATGAAAATATCAGTAGAACTAACTTGTACACCATTGCAAGACGAATATGAAGAAACAATTAAAAATTTTATATTACGTGTAAGAGCGTCTGGGCTTACCGTGCTAGAAAATCCACTAAGTACCCAAGTATATGGAGAATATGACGAGGTAATGAAGATGCTGAAAAGAGAAATAAAAGATTCTCTTGAATTGGTAAACGCTGGGATTTTTACACTAAAGATTGTAAAAACTGACAGAAGTGCCTACATCCCAAGTTTCTGATGAATAGCAGAGCCAAAACAAACACTTAGCTCAACCTGTCAAACCAAGTTACCACAAAATCGGATTGAATAGAAAAACCTAATTCAAAAGAGGTTCGTTTATTTTTTTCTATAAATTGCCCACTCATCTTGTTTTGGTCAACCAAAATATCCGTGAGAATCAATTGAGTTTTGAATTCAATTACTTCTTCTTGCTCACACACAGAAGCAAAAGCTTTGAAAGCCGCTTCTTTTGCGGACCACAACAGATTGCAAAAAGAAAGAGTATCCAATTCGCATTCGTCCATCAAACTGATTTCGCTGGGGTGAAGGAATTTAGTTTTTACCCGAATCGCTTTATCAGTAATTTCTTGTAAATCAACTCCACACAATTTATCTTTTGGCACCAATTGAATCATTACTTTATTGTCCGAATGGGTGATAGAGATTTCCTTTTCTTTCCCTGTTAGCTGCGGATTTTTGTTCGAGTAATGAATGTGAGCGTCAGGAATAATTGATTGTAATAAAGCTCTGGATGCTAAAATTTCTTTTTTTCTATTCTCTTTACGAAAAGACATTACAATATTTGTCTCATCCTCCGTTAATTTCGGGATATTGAGTAACTCTTCTAACGATTCAGTAATTTCCCATAAATAAACAGTAGGATGAAAAGATAGATTGGATAATGGCATAAGGATAATGTTGATAGTTTGTAAAGAGATTAGTATCTTTGTACAAAATTTTTTAAATTAATTATGAGCGAAGTAACAAACAAAAAGTTGCCTTACAAAGTTAAAGATATTTCTTTAGCAGAATGGGGGAGAAAAGAAATAAGATTGGCCGAAGCAGAAATGCCTGGTCTAATGGCTATCAGAGAAGAATTTGGACCATCACAACCTTTGAAAGGAGCAAGAATTGCTGGGTGTCTTCATATGACTATCCAAACTGCAGTATTGATAGAAACTTTAACTGCACTAGGTGCAGAAGTAACTTGGTCTTCTTGTAATATATTTTCTACCCAAGATCAAGCGGCAGCAGCAATTGCAGCTACAGGAGTTCCTGTGTACGCTTGGAAAGGAATGAACGAGGAAGAATTCGATTGGTGTATCGAACAAACAATCAAAGGATTTGAAGGAGGAAAACCTTTGAACATGATTTTGGATGATGGAGGTGATTTGACAAATATGGTGTTCGATAAATATCCAGAACTGACTGCAGGAATTAACGGATTGTCTGAAGAAACAACAACTGGAGTGCACAGATTGTACGAAAGAATGAAGAATGGAACGTTGGTAATGCCAGCGATTAATGTAAATGATTCGGTTACAAAATCTAAATTTGACAACAAATATGGATGTAAAGAATCATTGGTGGACGCAATAAGAAGAGCAACCGATACTATGATGGCAGGAAAAGTTGCGGTTGTAGCAGGGTACGGAGACGTTGGAAAAGGATCTGCAGCATCTTTGAGAGGAGCAGGTGCAAGAGTTATTGTTACGGAAATTGATCCAATTTGTGCATTACAAGCAGCGATGGACGGATTTGCAGTAAAAAGACTAGAAAGCGTTGTGTCTGAAGCTGATATTGTGGTGACCACTACAGGAAACAAGGATATTATCAGAGGCGAGCATTTCAAAGCGATGAAAGACAAAACTATCGTATGTAACATAGGTCATTTCGATAATGAAATTGACGTAGCTTGGTTGAATAATAACTATTCTAAAATAGAAGTTAAACCACAAGTAGACATCTATGATGTAGACGGAAAAGACATCATTCTGTTGGCAGAAGGAAGGTTGGTAAACCTAGGTTGTGCAACGGGTCATCCTTCTTTTGTGATGAGTAACTCTTTCGCTAACCAAACTTTAGCTCAAATTGAACTTTGGACAAATATTGAAAAATATGACAAGAACGAAGTTTATATGCTTCCTAAACATTTAGATGAAAAAGTAGCTAAGTTACACCTTGCCAAAATAGGAGTAGAGCTTACTGAATTGACTAAAGACCAAGCCGATTACATTGGTGTAACGGTAGAAGGTCCATACAAACCAGAACATTACAGATACTAAGAGTAACTGGAAATTTATCAGAGAAAAACCTCGAAGCTTATGTTTCGAGGTTTTTTTTATGCCTTTAGATTACTTCGTTGTTACAACAATAGAAACCATAAGTGATTAAAAGTGTGATATATTTCTTATCTTAAACAGCGTTAATTGAAAAAAAAATCTGAAATGAAGAAGTTTAAGAATTACGATATAGAAGAACTGACCAAAATAATTTCGGAAAAAGACATCAATGATTTTAGTAAATTTTGTCATGAAGATGTGGACGAATCGGATTTGCTCAACAAACTGGTAGAGGAAATAGACACAGACAAATTTGCTGAAAAAACCGTGTTGGGAATTGATATTTACCATTACAGCCAATACAAACCACTAGAGCAGTCTCTGATACCAGTACTTTTCAAAGTGATATATCACAAAACTTGTGACTTGTGTTTGTCCAATTCTTCCTATATATTTCAACATTACAGGACTCCTGAGACCTTTAGTAAAATGTTTATCAATTCGGGAGATGGTGGTTTCCAAATTTTTGATACGCCTATCCATGCCACCGCATTTGTTATCAATTTTCAAATGATAGTGAGATACTACAATTCCTTTCGTTTTTTTCCTAAACTAAGGAAAATTGTGGGACCCTTGAGTTTAAGGTATGCAATGACTCACGACAAGATTTATAAATTGGATAAAAACTATTTTGGACCTGCTATTATAAATAATGCCCGTGTTCTAATAAAAGACTCTCTCAATAGATTTTTGTTAGATGAAAACACACACAGATGGTTTTTGTATCAAATCAATGGAATTGAAAATTTACAATATGTCTCAATAAGTCAATTACAAGAATTAGCAACGTTTGCTGATTACAAACGCATTGATGGTGAAAATCATATTTATGTGGATTCCAAAGGGTTTGATTTTGAAAAAATGATTAGTTGTGACATCCAAAAAATAGGGGATATAATGGCGAAGAAAACAACTCTCACCATTTACAACCTTCATTTGCAATACAAAGGATTTTTGGGAGATGGAAAATACAAAACTGTTATCTCTGTAGGAAATCTAAATACGACAGGAATAAGTTAATTTTCACTTCTGAGCCAATCTTTTTTGTGTATTTCGTACAAAAGAAAATCCGGATGGTCACTACTCATTATCTTATTTGCAAGTTTCATTCCATTGCGAATTGCAACTTGCTGTGACCCTACATTTTCTTTGTGGATATTCGACACCAAGTGCGTGCACAAATCATGTTCAAATGCATAATCTCTACATTTGATAGCTGCCTCGGTGGCATATCCCATTCCCCAAAATTCTGGTAAAATTGAATACCCAATTTCGATGTAAGGTTTGTTGTGTATTTTTTGAACAAGCAAACCACACTGACCAATGTACTTATTCGTTTCAATATCAATCAGAGCATTGAGTCATCCCTCGCTGTTTGTGTATCGTTTCAAGGCCTTGTCGAACCAAAATTGACAGAGTTCTTTGTCTGATAGTGTAGAATTAAGTAACAAGAATTTGGCAACATGTTCGCCTTTAAAAAAAGGCAACCACACCTCGAAGTCTTTTCTTGAAATTAGTTCAAAACTGAGTCTATCAGTTTTTTCACCTGTAAGAAGCAGTGAATTGCTGGGGTGAGCCATTTAGTTGTTGTCTCTTTTGAATAGGTAATACACAATTCCATCACTCAATCCAATTTTAGGAACAATAATTTCGTCAATTCCACACTTCTTTAAAATGGTCAAATAAATTTTTCCTGCAGGAACTATTACATCGGCTCTGTCGTATCTCAATCTGAATTTTTCGGCTCTTTCTTCTTTCGTTAGCGAATTTAAATTCGTGTACAATTCTTCTAGCACATCAAGTTTTATTGGCTCTAGATGAGCATTACGAGATAATTTGAAATATCGGTTTATGTTTCCTCCCGTTCCGATCGCTTTAAAATCTTTGTCGCTATTCACCACATTATTCAACCAATGATCTAGCTCGTTCCAGTTTTTATCCTCTACTTTTTCTTGTAGAAGTCTTACAGTTCCTATTTTGAAGGATTTTGACTCCACTCGTTTTCCCTTATTAAAAATTGTAATTTCAGTACTACCGCCTCCCACATCAATGAACAAATAAGAATCATTCTTGCTTATATTTTGAGTGTAAATGGTGGAGAAAATCAAATCAGCCTCCATTTTCCCATCTATCAAACTTATGTCAATATCTGTATCTTTTTTAATCAGGTTGGCAATTTCATTTCCATTCTTTGCTTCTCGCATTGCGCTGGTTGCTACTGCCCTAAAATCTTTTACTTGATATATATCCATCAACAATTTGTAGGCCTTAATGGTTTTGATAAATTTTTCCTTTTTGTCCTCAGAGATCACTCCTTCATTAAAGACATCCTCACCCAATCTAATAGGAACACGAACCAAAGAAAGTTTTTGAACGGAAGTCACACCATTTACTTCAACAACTTTAGCAATAAGCAACCTCATGCCGTTTGAGCCAACATCAATGGCCGCATATCTATCAGGAAAATTCATTTTATCAGATTTTTTTAACCAATGCAAGTTAAAAAAATCTTTAATTAACACCATTGTTTTAGCTGAATTCCTTTGTAATTTGCCTAAATTAGAGGTTTGGAAATATGACTACGTTCAAGAGTTTTATTTTCACTCTATAGAATCAACCAATTTAATAAATACCTAATGGAATTACCCCGATTTTTGCTAGCCGACACAACCGAACTGCCAGACGAAATGTTTGTCTTGCACACCGAGTATCCACGATTTTTGATCAACCTTGTGAATGATGAGATTGAATGGTTTGACGATCTTTCTAAAGAGGAAGAGGAAGATGAGATGGTCAATATTGTGGCGCACTTGATCGAAGAGGCGAATAAATTTTATGAAAAAGAATTAGAGAACTACGAAAACGAGGACTTTTAATCAATGCCTACAAGAAAAACCATAAAGAAACCTCTTCCTTCCGTTGTTAAAAACATGGAGGAATGGCCTATTTATAAGGCTTATGAAAATCCCGATTTGTTTTTGAATAAGGTGAAAGAGTTGGTTAAGAAAAATGCTTCTTGGATTTTGAAAGATGATGTAACTCTCAGAAATGAGATAAAAAACATTGTGTATCAAGAAAAAATGAGGCTTTCGAAAACTCCATGGAAATCGGACAACCCAAAAGAGAAATTGTTTTGGAGTGACATAAAAAAGCAAGTGAGAAGTTCCAAAGCAACAATTTCTGAGAACGGAACGAAGGAAGTGGACGAAAGGATTTTGAATCAGATTTTAGACTTTTATGGTACAGAAATGATTGCCGACTTCAAAATATCTTCTTTTAAATTTGCTCAAAAGGCACTGCCTTACATTTATTCTCGATTAATTAATTCCTTCCCTCAAATTGTGTATAGACTGTTTAGCTCGGTAGATAAGCTTTACGACCGAATGAAGATAATGGGGGATATTGATCATATCAGAAATCTGCAGAAAATAGGAACTGTTGTTGTAGTCCCCACTCATTACAGTAATTTGGATTCGCCTACAATTGGACTAAGCCTCAACAATCTTGGTCTCTCGGCTTTCACTTATGGAGCTGGTGTAAATCTTTTTACCATTAAATCTCTTTCCAGATTTATGCACAATTTGGGAGCCTACAAAGTAGACAGAAGAAGAAAGCACAGGTTATATATCGAAACTCTCAAGTCTTACTCTACGATTGCCCTTACCGAAGAAGTGAATAGCTTATTTTATCCGGGAGGTTCACGTTCTCATTCAGGTAAACTTGAGAACAAATTAAAACTGGGATTACTCGGAACAGTAATCGATGCCCAACGAATGAATTTGCAGGATGGGAATGGAAAGAAAATTTTCATCATCCCCGTAACTCTTAATTACCATTATGTTCTTGAGGCAAAGAAATTAATAGAACACTACTTGAAAGATGAGGGGAAAGAAAATTATTTGGAAGATGAAAATACTACCTCCTTCGGGCTTATAAAAAGAGCGTACAAAGTAATCACTTCCAATCCGGGAATGACAATATCTTTTGCTCCAGCCATAGATGTTTTTGGAAATAAAGTAAATGAAAACGGAGAAAGCTATACCAGTATTGGACAAAAAGTAGAAGTGGCCGATTACTTTAAATTGAACGGAAAACTAGTAAGGGATGTGCAGAGGGATAGTCAATACACCCAGATTTTAGGCGAAAGAATACTACAAGAATACAAAGAAAACACGGTAGTATTGAGTAGCAATTTGGTTGCTTTTGTAGCCTTTCAAATCATAAGAAAACGATTTTCTCAGTTTACGGTATTTGAAATTCTAAGTTTACCAAAAGATGAAACCACCATTCATACAGATGAGTTTATTCCGGTATTAGGAAGAGTGAAAGAAGCATTAATTGCTATCGAAAAGGAAAATAAAATTATTCTTTCGGCTGATCTTGAATTAGAACTGGAAGAGTTAATGAAAGTGGGAATTAATAAAGTAGGATCCTCACATCCCAAATACGTGCTGCGAAAGAATAAAAAAGGAGAAATATCGACACAAAGTATGAAACTATTGTATTACTATCATAACAAGCTTACTAGTTATGGATTAGAAAAGTACATTTAATGCGCATGAAAAAAGTAGCTGTCATAGGAACTGGAAATTTTGGGTTGGCTTTAGCCAACTTGTTGGCAATAAACAATGAAGTTTTTATTTATGCCAGAAGGGAAGAAATT
This sequence comes from Flavobacteriales bacterium, assembly GCA_023255335.1. GTDB lineage: Bacteria > Bacteroidota > Bacteroidia > Flavobacteriales_D > CAJJDF01 > CAJJDF01. The sequence goes on from JALRIS010000079.1 coordinate 12,108, forward strand.
GTCGAAAAAATAAACGAGAAAAGAGCGCATAAAGGTCAAACAATTCACGAAAGAGTAACTGCAGTGAATGATTTTGACCTGATTACAAAAGAGTGTAAATTAATATTTCCTATTGTACCATCTTCCAACTTTAAAGAAATGTTGATTCAATTAAGTCCTTATCTTACAGCAGAGCACATTCTGATTCACGGAACTAAAGGTCTTCATATTGAGGTGGATATAAACTCTGTGACTCAGCTAAATAAATCCGAGGTACTTACAATGAGTGAATTGATTCTCAAACAAACTTCTGTCGTAAGAGTTGGCTGTATAGCTGGACCTAATCTTGCGAAAGAATTATCCGAAAAACAAATAGGAGGAACGGTAGTTGCAAGTAGGTTTAACGAAGTAATTGTAGAAGGAAAAAAAGCCTTGAATAGTAACATATTTAGAGTGTATGGATCCAATGAAGTGCTAGGTGTAGAGTTGGCAAGTGTATTGAAAAATTACATTGCCATTGCAGCAGGAATGCTTGAAGGAATAGGGTATGGCGACAACTCCAAGGCTCTCCTTATTACAAGAGGAATGGCTGAAATGGTCTTTTTTGGCAAAGCTTTTGGCGCTAGTGAAAAGGCGTTTATGGGATTAGCTGGGATAGGCGATTTGATGGCCACTTGCAACAGTAAATTGAGTAGGAATTTCAGAGTTGGTTATCAACTCGCAAAAGGTCAAAAATTGTCTGACATTTTGAGCGACTTGAACGAAGTAGCAGAGGGAATAAAAACAATTAAAGTAGTGAAACTTCTTGCAGGTTACGGATTTAACTCTCCGTTGGCCGATGCTTTATACAAAATAGTGTACGAAGATTGGGAACTGAAGCAAGGAATGGATTACCTAATGAATTTACCAGTGAGTGACGACACTGATTTTTTTACTCACAAAGATTCATAATATGCAAAAACCCAACATACTCATTATTTATACCGGAGGAACAATTGGAATGATAGAGGATTTTGAGTCTAAATCATTAAAACCTTTTGATTTTGAAAGTATAGAAAAACAAGTCCCCGAATTGAAGAAAATAGGAGTTAAAATAGAAAGTTATTCCTTTTCAAAACCAATAGACTCTTCGGACATGGATTTGTCTCATTGGATTCAATTTCCACATCTTCCACAAAATATTCCAAA
>JALRIS010000088.1 GCA_023255335.1 Flavobacteriales bacterium
AGCTGCCTCCACTATTTTCTGATCTATAAACAGCTCCTTTTCTTAGTTCTAATTCCACGGCTGCGTACAACACGTTTGGTTTCATAGGAGAAATAGCCAGGCCGATTTTTCCTTTGTTGGATTTGGGTATTCCGTTATCTATTTTTATCCAACTTTCACCGCCATCTAAACTTTTGAATAGTGAAGTTCCGGGTCCTCCTCCCATGTAGACAGCTACATTTCGGTGCCTTTGCCAGGTGGCTGCATAGAGGATCTTTGGATTTTTGGGGTCAATAACAATGTCTGTAACTCCCGTCCACTCGTTTATTTCAAGCGTATTTTTCCATGTTTTTCCACCGTCAGTTGTTTTAAACAATCCTCGTTCGCCTCCTTTGCTCCACAATGGACCTTGAGCAGCTACCCACACAATATTCGAATTAGTGGGGTGAACAATTATTTTGGAAATATGTTCAGACAGTTTCAGTCCTTTTTCAGTCCAAGTTTTTCCACCGTCAACACTGTGATAAATACCTTTTCCAATACCAACATGCCTTCCGCCTACATTTTCTCCAGTTCCCAGCCAAATGGAAGAATTGTTTTGGGGGTCTAAAGTGATACATCCGGTCGAGTAAAAAGGTTGTTTCTCTGTCAAAGGAAACCAAGTTGTACCCGCATTGGTTGTTTTCCATACTCCCCCAGATCCCACTGCTGCATACCAGATGTTTTCATTGGTTGGGTCTATGGCCAAATCGGCAATTCTACCCGACATAAAAGCTGGACCAATGCTTCGGAATTTGAATCCGTTTAATGCTGTTTTGAGTTCTGAACTAGTTTGAGAAAATGAATTACTTGTACAAAATAAGACAGTGGATAGACAGAGTAATTGGATTAATTTCATTGTTTTTTTTGTTTTTGTACTGATAAAAATAGGAAAGATTTTAATGAGTCCTTCGGTATCGGGCAGTTTCTTTTTCTCTCAATCTGTGGGCACCAATTTTATTAAACAAAAAAAAGGGAAGTGCGGCACTTCCCTTTTTACATAATATTCATTTTGGCAAGAGAGAATTACTCCTCTTTACTCCAATCTTTGGTGTTTAGTTTGTGGTACACAAAACTTAGCTTGTTGGCGATATCGTGATTTTTGTCTCGATCGCCACTCGCTTCTTTTATTTTGGTTTCTTGTTCCATTAAAAAGTTCCCAACATCAATCGTATGTTTCCCTTTTTCGAAAATTTTTATAATCGTAGAAACATACCAGTCATACTCTACCGGGTCGTGTTCTTCTTTTACTTCAATGATTCCCCATGAGGTTTGAAGAATGTGAGTCATCATGTCTCTCAAGTCTTCGTTTTGAAGGTCTGTGTGTTCGTGTTGTTCTTCCATTAATTTTCTGTATAATCTACGATAAGTGTTTCCTCCGTTTTGGTCACTTTTACTAGGCCTAATTTTGTCAAGGATTTCATTCCTTTGTCCCATTGCTTGTTGCTGAGGTCAGTAGAAGCTTTTAAATCGCTCAATTCCATCGATTTTTTTTCTTTAATAATGTCGTAAATGGCTTTTTCGTTTTCGGCAAGTTCCAGTTTCTTTTTCTTTGTTTCTGGGCGCATCTGAGGGAAAAATAACACTTCCTGGATAGACTGGTTGTTAGTTAAAAACATGATAAGTCGATCCATACCGATTCCCAAACCAGAAGTAGGAGGCATTCCATATTCTAGAGCTCTCAAAAAATCATGGTCAATAAATTCACCTGCTTCATCATCTCCACGAGCCGCAAGTTTTAGTTGTTCTTCAAATCTTTCTCTTTGGTCTATTGGGTCATTTAGCTCGCTGTAGGCATTGGCAATTTCTTTTCCACACACCATTAATTCAAATCTTTCTGTCAATTCTGGGTCTTCGCGATGCACTTTGCACAAGGGAGACATTTCTTTTGGGTAATCGGTAATAAAAGTCGGTTGGATATAATTTCCTTCGCATTTTTCGCCAAAAATTTCATCAATCAATTTTCCCTTCCCCATCGTCTCATCTACTTCTATGCCCATTTCTCTTGCAGCTGTGCGCAATTCTTCTTCAGACTTTCCTTTGATGTCGAAGCCAGTAAAGTCGATAATCGACTGCCTCATGGTGACACGTTTGTATGGAGCTTTAAAATCAATGTTGTGTTCTCCAAAAGTAGCTCGAGTGGTTCCGTTCACCTCGGTAGCTACTTTTTCCAATAATTTTTCGGTAAAATCCATCATCCAATTATAGTCTTTGTAAGCTACATAGATTTCCATTGCCGTAAACTCGGGGTTGTGAGTACGGTCCATTCCCTCGTTTCTGAAGTTTTTACTAAACTCATATACTCCGTCAAAGCCTCCTACAATTAACCTTTTGAGGTACAATTCATTGGCAATTCTCATGTACAACGGAATATCAAGGCTATTGTGATGGGTAATAAAAGGACGAGCGGCTGCACCTCCTGCTATGGGCTGTAAAACTGGAGTTTCAACCTCAAAGTATCCTGCCTCGTTAAAAAAGTTTCTCATTGCGTTGAACATTTTTGTTCTTTTCACAAAAACTTCTTTCACTTGCGGATTTACAACTAAATCCACATATCTCTGTCTATACCGTAGTTCTGGGTTCGTAAAGGCGTCATGTACTTTTCCTTCGCTATCCGTTTTGGGCATCGGAAGCGGTTTTAATGACTTGCTCAACAATGTCATTTTTTCTACGTTGATCGATTTTTCTCCAACTTGAGTAGTAAAAAGGGTACCCTCAATTCCTATGAAATCACCAATATCTAGTAATTTTTTGTACACATCGTTGTACCAAGATTTATCCTCATCAGGACACATCACATCTCTGTTAAAGTAAGCTTGAACTCTTCCTGCAGAATCTTGGATAGAGGAAAAAGATGCCTTTCCCATAATATTTTTGGTCATTAATCTTCCAGCCACAATTACTCGTTTACCTTCTTCGTAATTTTCTTTTAATTCAGAGGAAAGAGTGTTAACTGGAAATAGGGCAGCGGGATACGGATCGATTCCTTGTGCAATAATTTTTTTTCTTGTTTCTCTTCGAAAGATTTCTTGTTCAGATAATTCTAAGCTCATTGTCAACTTTATTAGGCTTGGTTTAAATTTGGAGGCAAATATACGCATTTTGTAAGGAGTTTTACTGGAAAATTCTCGTAGTTTCTATCGAGTTGAGAGGAAGAATAAAATTTAAGAGAGAAACTATTTATCAGTTATTTCTGTAACTTTGACAAACCCTATTTTTTTTTGACCATGAAAGTATCCTTAATTGTTGCGAAAGCAGCGAATGAAGCAATCGGAAAAGACAATGATTTAATTTGGCACTTGCGAGATGACATGCGTTACTTTTCTGAGACAACAAAAGGGCATTATGTTATTATGGGAAGAAAAAACTTTGATTCTATTCCAGCGAAATACCGCCCATTACCAGATAGGCCGAATGTGATTGTTACACGCAACCCAGATTTTGCAGCAGAGGAGTGTGTTGTAGTGGGTTCTGTGGAAGAGGGAATAGAGATAGCTCGCAAAAATGGGGAGAAAGAGGCGTTTGTGATTGGAGGCGGGCAAATTTACCACACTGCACTTCAGAATGATTTGGTTGATAAATTGTACATAACCTACGTGCATCATGAGTTTGATGCTGATGTATTTTTTCCCGAATACGACAAATCTATCTGGAAAAAAACGAGCGAAATATTTCATCCAAAAGATGAAAAACATGAGTTTTCATTCTCTTATGTGACCTACGAAAAAAAGTAATTTTGGACACGATTGACTCCAACCAAATTCCCAAAACTCTGACTCAACAGAAACTATTTCTTGCCCTAGAAATTCTTGCCATCAGTTTAGGACTGACCTACACAATTCTGTACATCCAAGAAGTGCGATATTGTTTCGTATTTGCTCTTTTGGGTGCCCTCATTTATGCTTATTTGTGTTTTCAGAAGAAAATTCTTGCAGAGTCTTTATTGCAAGTTTTTTATGTTCTCACTGCTGTTTACGGGTGGTTCAATTGGGGAAGGTTTAACGAAAATAGTTTTTCTCTCACAACTCATGTTGTTATTCTTGTTATTACTGCCGTTGCGACCTATGCAATAGGAAGGTTCTTAAAAAATAAAACAAAATCAAAGCTCCCATACTTAGATTCTTTTACCTCTGTTTTTAGCCTAACCGGAACTTGGTTAATGGTGAATTTTGTTCACGAAACTTGGTTATATTTTATAGCAATCAATTTCGTTTCCATGTTTTTGTATTACCAGCGAGGGATGAAATTGAGTGTTTTTTTGTATGCCTTTTATGTGTATTTGAGTCTCGCTGGTTGGTTCCATTGGAATTTATTTTTTTAAGTTCATTCTCATTGGTAGATTTTAGTTTCGAAGTATGAAGTAAACACTAGATTGAATCACCTAATTCACGAGGAAAAAAGAGGAATTATTCTTTGTTTTTGGAATCGAGTAGTATCGTTACAGGTCCGTCATTCTTCAGTTTTACTTTCATGTCCGCACCAAAAACTCCGGTTTTTACTGGAGTACTTGCTTGAGCTCGAAGGGATTTTATGAAATTTTCGTACAGAGGAATTGCCTTTTGGGGATTGGCAGAACGAATGAAAGAGGGTCTGGTGCCTTTTTTACAAGAAGCAAATAAAGTGAACTGACTGACAACTAAAATTTCTCCATGAACTTCATTGAGCGATAGGTTCATTTTTCCTTGTTTATCGTTGAAAATCCTCAAAGTCAGAGTCTTTTTTACAAGCCAATCGATATCTTCTTGAGTATCGTTACTTTCAATTCCAACAAGCACCAATAGGCCATGATTAATAGCCGCATGAACTTTTGACTCAATCGAGACAGAGGCTTCCGTTACTCTTTGAATGACGATTCTCATAGCTCAATTATTTAGGTGCATACAAACTTTCTCTAAATCCGCTCGTATCATCTCCGTGAAATAGATTTAAGTAGTTTTCGTACCTAAACTCGGCAATTTCACCTTCCTCTACAGCTTTTTTTATTGCACACTTTGGTTCGTTAACGTGCACACAATTATGGAATTTACAGTCATTCATTCTTTTTCTCATTTCGGGGAAATAGTGATGAATTTCCTCTTTCTCGATGTCGATAATTCCTAGTCCTTTTATTCCCGGAGTATCAATGATGTGGCCGCCAAATTTTAGTTCATGCATTTCGGCAAAGGTGGTGGTGTGTTTTCCTTGGTTATGTGTGTCAGAAATATCACTTGTTTTGATTTTTAAAGAATGGTCAATTAAATTAATAAGTGATGATTTTCCCACCCCAGAGTTACCAGAAAACACGGAGGTTTTATTCGTCATTTCTGACTTTACTTCGTCAATGTTTATGTTTTTTTCTACCGATGTTTTAATGCACCGATGTCCAATTTTGGAGTATACTTCTACCATCGTTTCTAATTCGGCCAATTCCGTTGTAGAAAGCAAATCAATTTTGTTAAAAATCAATACCGTTGGAATGTGATAAGCTTCAGCCGTTACTAAAAATCGATCGATAAAATTGAGGTAGGTTTTGGGATAGTTAACCGTCACAACTAAAAATGCCAAATCAATATTGGAGGCGATGATGTGTGCTTTTTTGGATAAATTCACCGACTTTCTAATGATGTAATTCTTTCGTGGTTCGATTTCCACTATCATTCCGTTATCATCTTCCTGCAATTCTATTATTACGCTGTCTCCTACTGTTACCGGATTGGTGGTTTGGATGCCCTGTAGACGAAACTTTCCTTTTATGCGGCAAGAAATAATCTTTCCGTTTTCCAGTTTTACTGAGTACCAGCTACCAGTTGATTTTATGACTAATCCTTTTTCCAATGGGTTGTTTTAGGACTCAAAGATACGGTAATTCTAGTCAAAAGAAAATTCCAATTTTTTCATAAAACAGAATTAGTTAGCTTCATATTTTTTGGCAAACTTCACCATTTCCGCAATGAGTGATTGGCTGTTTCTCCCTTTTTTGGTGACGGAATATTCAACTCGTGGAGGTACTTCTCCAAAATTAGCCGAGCAGATTTAGCACAATTCATCTTGAAGGAGGTGGAGGAAGAAAATTATTGGTATCAAATGCCATTTATTAGCTACTAGCGCAGCGATACTATCTAACCAATAGAAGAAAGACACTCATAAAACTGAGTGTCTTTTTTATTTAACTCATTTGGAATTTCTTTTTTTTCAAGGAAAACCACAGAGTTATAACCTTGTTGGTTGAAAATTCTTTATTTTTAAAGAATAATTCAAAATCAATTTTGAGGAAATGTCGATAGAAATAAAAAACGTAACCAAAGAATACGGACTGCAAAAAGCACTTAATGAAGTAACTTTTACGGTAAAAAGAGGAGAGATATTAGGGTTTTTAGGACCTAATGGAGCAGGGAAGTCAACGTTGATGAAGATTATCACTTGTTACATTCCACCTACTTCTGGAACTGTCATAGTAGACGGTTATGATGTTCGAGAAGATTCATTAGAGATAAGAAAGAAAGTGGGATATTTGCCTGAGCACAATCCTCTTTATTTGGATATGTATGTGAAAGAGTATTTGAGTTTTATTGCTGGATTACATAAACTTCCAAAAAAGAAAGAAAAAGTATCAAACGTGGTCGAATTAGTGGGGTTAGAAATTGAACAAAACAAACGAATAGGGGAGTTGTCCAAAGGATACAAGCAAAGAGTAGGGCTTGCGCAGGCGCTTATTCATGATCCAAATGTGCTTATTTTAGATGAGCCTACAAGTGGACTGGATCCAAATCAACTAGCCGATATTAGGGAGGTCATAAAACGAATTGGTAAAGAAAAAACTGTCATGTTTTCCTCTCATATTATGCAGGAAGTAGAGGCGATTTGTGATAGAATTGTCATTATTAACAGAGGCAATTTATTGGTAGATCAGGATGCCAACCAAATTATGAAAGCCAGTTCCGACAGACAAATTGTTCGTGTAGAATTTGATCAGGTTGTATCGAAAAATGAGCTGAAGCAAATTGACGGAGTAAGTAAAGTTACGCAATTGAAGGGCAACGAGTGGGAAATAAGTTCCCTTCAGTCTCAAGATTTGAGAGCTTCGATTTCGAAATTTGCGGGTGCAAAAGGAATATTGGTGTTGTCTTTACAGAAAGAAACTCAAAAGCTGGAAAATATTTTTAAAGATCTTACTCATTAAGCCGAGTTGGCTCATAAATTTACCTAAATCAACAAGGAATGAAATTTAAATTAGTATCGGATTTTGAACCAACAGGAGATCAGCCAAAAGCAATCAAAGAATTAGTTGAGGGCTTAAACTCTGGAGTGGAGATTCAGGTGCTGTTGGGAGTTACTGGTTCGGGTAAAACATTTACTGTGGCAAATGTGATTCAGGAAACAAACAAGCCAACTTTAGTTCTTTCTCATAACAAAACCTTGGCGGCTCAATTGTTTGAGGAATTTACTAACTTCTTCCCCGATAATAGGGTTGAGTACTTCGTGTCTTATTACGATTATTACCAACCAGAGGCTTATTTACCCACAACGGGAACCTATATCGAAAAAGATTTATCGATCAATGATGAGATTGAAAAATTGAGAATACGAGCTGCTTCTGCTTTGCTTTCCGGCAGAAAAGATGTAATTGTTGTTTCTTCTGTTTCCTGTATTTATGGAATCGGAAACCCTACCAATTTTAAAGATAGTATACTTCAAATCCGAACGGGTATGGTAGTTACAAGGAATACTTTTCTAGCCCAGTTGGTAGATAATTTATATTCTCGAGCCGGTTTAGACTTCGAGCGAGGAACCTTTCGAGTTAAGGGTGATACCGTAGATATCAATTTGCCCTACGCTGATTTTTCTTTGAGAATTGGTTTTTGGGGAGACGAAATTGAGGAAATAGAGACTATCGAAACAGATTCTGCAAGAAGGATCGAAAAATTTGATGAATACAGTATTTATCCAGCCAATATATTTGTGACAAGCAAGGACACCATTCAAGGAGCTATACACGATATCCAAGAGGATATGGTAGCAAGAACTGAGGCGTTTAAGGCAGGAGGTCAACACTTGGAGGCGAACAGACTAGAGGAACGAGTAACCCTCGATTTGGAAATGATTAGAGAATTAGGGTATTGTTCTGGAATAGAAAACTACTCTCGTTATTTTGACGGACGGGCAGCGGGGTCAAGGCCGTTCTGTTTGTTGGATTATTTTCCTGATGATTTTTTAATGGTAATTGACGAAAGCCATGTGACGTTGCCGCAAATTCGGGCGATGTATGGGGGTGATAAATCAAGAAAAATAAATTTAGTAGAACACGGATTCCGTTTGCCTTCGGCAATGGATAATCGACCTCTTAAATTCGAGGAGTTTGAACAAATTACAAAGCAAACGTTGTATGTTTCGGCTACACCAGCAGATTATGAATTAGAAAGAGCAGAAGGGGTTTATGTAGAGCAACTTATTCGACCAACTGGACTCCTAGATCCCCTCATTGAAGTAAGGCCAAGTAAAAATCAAATTGATGACTTACTTGAGGAAGTTCACAAAACCATTGCTAAGAACGAGAGAGTTTTAGCTACAACTCTTACCAAAAGAATGGCCGAAGAATTACAGAAATACCTAGAAAAAGTAGGTGTTAGAAGTAGATACATACACTCAGACGTAGATACTTTGGACAGAATTGAGATAATTCAGGATTTACGGAAGGGGGTGTATGATGTGTTGGTGGGAGTTAATTTGTTGAGAGAAGGGTTAGATTTACCCGAAGTGTCACTTATTGTAATTCTAGATGCAGACAAGGAGGGCTTCCTGAGGTCAGAAAGAGCTCTGGTGCAAACAGTGGGAAGAGCAGCCAGAAATGTCAATGGAAGAGTGATTATGTATGCAGATAAAATGACCAACTCGATGCAGCGTACCATTGATGAGACCGAACGAAGAAGAGGAATACAGATGGCCTACAACAAAAAACACGGACTTGAGCCAAGACCTATCAAAAAGAATTCAGAAAATACTCCCTATAAATTTGAAAATAACCTTGAGAAGGTACCCACTCTTGCAGCAGAGGAAGAAGTGGAGTACCTTACCAATACTCAAATTGAAGAGAATATAAAAATGAGTCAAAAGGCAATGGAAAAAGCCGCGAAAGAATTTGATTTTGTGGAGGCTGCAAGGCTTAGAGATTCAATTAAATTATTAAAATCTAAATTGCCCGCGTAAATCAAACTAGTTGCTAAAGCAACCAAATGCCATCATGTTCGTAATTTAAAGTATAACACAAAACCTATGAAGAAAATATTTGTAAGCTCCCTTTTGTCAATATTCACTTTGTTGACCAATTCACAAGTTACTCCAAGTAGTTCTTACCCAGTTATTCCCGGAAAAACAGTGCCTTTTGATGGGGAGAAATGTGCTTCGCATTACATGGATGAATTTTTAAAAAGATTTGATCCTGCCTATTCTCTCAACAGGCAAATGATTGAACATCACACTCAGCAAGTGCTTCAAAACTCCTCTGTTTCTCGTTCTGGAGGAGTAAACCGAGGTGTTGTTTACACAGTGCCCATCGTGTTTCATGTCTTGCACGAAGGTGAAGCTGTGGGAGATTCTACCAATATTTCGGATGCACAAATTTATTCTTGTATTGCAGCATTGAATAGAGACTTTAGGCGAAATTCTGATGATGGTGGTATCGCTCAATCTGGACCACTTGGAGCTGATGCAGAGATTGAGTTTTGTTTGGCTAGAAGAGATCCTAGTGGAAATTTTACAACAGGAATTACTAGACATGATATGTCTGGAGTTCAAGGCTACCTGGATAGCGGTGTTTATCACAGCGGAACTTGGCGAAGCGATGCTTCCATGAAAGCTATGGTGCAATGGAATCCTGCCCAATACATCAATGTGTGGGTAGTAAATAAGATTAGGAGTACTACCAATATTTACCAAGGAGGTGGAGGTGGAGTTATTGGTTACGCTACTTTTCCTGGAGGTTCGGCAGCATCCGATGGAGTGGTTATTCGGTTTAGCGCTACAGGAAATGATATTTCTGGTTCAAAAGGATACAACTTATGGTCGGCTACCAACGACAACAGAGTGTTGACCCATGAAATGGGGCACTATTTTAATCTGTATCATACATTTCACAATACCAGTTCGTGTACAGTGGCAACACCTTGTGCTACCTCGGGAGACCTGTGTTGCGACACTCCTCCCACAACCGTTGGAACTGGAAATGCCTGTGTAACCTTAGCTTGTCCTTTGGATAACAAAGAAAACTACATGCAATATCAAAATGGGGCTTGTGCTTCTGACTTTACTCCAAATCAAGTCTCGAGAATGAGAGCTGTTTTGGTTCCTGGCGGAGCCAGACATGCCTTGACAACGAATCAAAACTGCTCATCGCCTTATCAAATTAACCCTACATTGGCGAGTGTTTTCTATCCAGAGGATACAGTTTGCTCGAATCTTATTCCAGGGTTTGCAGTTGTTTGCAATGGAGGTAATGATACATTAACCAGCTTTCAAGTAAATTATGATATCGATGGTGGAATTTCAAATGTACATTTTTGGACAGGAAAAATTGGTCCTTTTGAATGCGATACAATCGCATTGCCAGCATTAGCCACCACAGCTGGTCCTCATACCTACAATGTGAGAGTAGATTCTACGCTTATAAACGGAACACTGAATGATGGGTTTCCAGGTAATAACCTGATGTCAAAAGGATTTGTGTCAAAAAGTGGATTTGCAGTTTTAGTGGATATTAATACTGATTGTAGTGCACAAGAGATATCTTGGTTGATAAGAGATACAAATGGCACAGTAAAATTAAGTGGGAGTGGATATGCCCAACAAGTTCAAAATATATTTGAGACTGCTTGTTTAGATTCTGGTTGTTACGAATTTGTAATTTATGATTCGTGGGGAGATGGACTTCAAGGAAAGGGGTTTTGTTCTACCAATGGTAATTTTAAGGTGACAGATGCCGGAACAGGTCAAGTGATTTCGAAATCAATAAACCCAAATTTTGGAGATTCGTTGGTTACATCATTTTGCTTGCCCTACAACACCGTGTTAGTTCCCGGGTTTACAGGTTGTGATACGGTTTACCCAAGTTATCCCGTATATTTAATGGATACTTCAATTTCTTTTCCAGCTGCTTACAAATGGGATTGGGACTTCGGAGATGGAACAACTTCGGTTCAAAAAAATCCAGTTAAGAGTTATTCTACTGTGGGAACCTACAACGTAAAGTTAGTAGTAGAAAACGCGGCATTAAAAGATTCAATTACTCAGGCAGGATGCGTGGTGGTAATTCCAACTCCACCAGGTTTTTGCGATACTCTGTACAACTATGATAGAGTACTTGATTCAATGATTTTTTACAAGTTATTAGGAACATGGGGTTACTATCCTGGACACAATGGAGCTAATATTACAGGTTATGCTGAACCGTTTACACTTACTGGTGCTACAAATTCTGTTCAAAGGGTTGTACTGCCTGTTGTACAAGCTGATGCTGGGACAGCAAACTCCTCTTTTGTAATAAATATTTACGATGACAATGCTGGGGCTCCAGGAGCTATACTTTCATCAGATACAATTAGGATTAATTCGTTAGTCGCAGGAGCAAGTAACGAAGTATATTTAACTACACCGCCTTTTATCACAGGGAATTTCTGGGCAGGTATCGAACTGGATTATGGAAATGGAGATACCTTAGTCATTACAACTGCCAATAATAGAATTGGAGGAACCAACACCACGTTTGTAAAAACAGGAGGTATTTGGCAAAGTTCTACTGGAGTTGCGGCAATCAACACCTCAATGGGAATTCGAGTGATATACACAGATTTACCAGCTACCGGAACGCTCAATGTTTCTAGAAATAGATTGTGCCAAGGTCAAACAACCAATTTTAGTGCAACGGGATTGGCAAATTATGATTCCTTAAAGTGGTTTTTCCCAGGAGGAACCCCTTCTTTTTCTACCAATATAAATCAATCAGTCACGTATTCCACTCCCGGAACTTACCGGGCAATTCTCTACCTTGAAGGAATTTGTTCAAACGATAGTTTGATTACAACCATTACGGTAGACACTGCTGGAGCAACTGCAAGTTTTACTGAGTCGTCTCTGGCTATTTGTGAACAAGACTCTGTATCTTTTGACGGAACAGTAAACGGAAACGGAACCATTTATTGGACTTATCCAACTGGTGTTCCTTCGTTATCCAATCAGGAAGATAACACAGTATTTTTTGCTACTCCCGGTGTATACCCAATAAAAATGAAGGTAGACAATGGTTGCGGGGCAGATAGTGTCACAAAAACATTAACGGTGAGAGGGTATCCAAATACATCAATTTCACCTACCGATACAACTATTTGCGATGGCTCATCTATTGCCCTTACGATTAATGGTGGAACAGGCTTTTCTTGGAGTACTGGTGGTTCAACCCAAACTATATCGGTTGCTCCTTCGACTACAACAAGATACTGGGGAGTAGGTAGTAATGCAAATTGTGTTGGAGATACTGCTTATGTCACAATTACCAATAATCCTATACCGAATGTTGTGGCAAACGCAAACCCTACCTTGGTGTGCTTAGGAAGTGCAATTTATTTTAGCATGACTGGATCCAATGCGATAACCTACGACTGGGATTATGGGGATGGAACTACTTCTTCCACTCCTAATGCCTCGCACATCTATTCCACACCGGGAACTTATACCGCCAATGTAAAAGGAACCTACGGACTTTGCGATAGCTCCGCAAGTATTCAAGTAATTGTAAACGATTGTACAGGACTAGAAGAAGATAATTTGGCTTCTTCCATTGTAGTATACCCAAACCCTGCCAATAGATTTTTAAATATTTCTATTCTCGAAACTAACATGGAACAGGTAACTATGGCAATTTTCAATAGCTCCGGAAAAATGGTTCACAGCTCAGTGATTAATCCAAAAACGGAACAAACAACCATTGATGTGAATGAATTTTCTGAGGGAGTTTATTTAATTCGATTTAATGCGGAGAACAAAGTGGTGACGAAAAAACTAATTATTGTGAAATAATTGCCATTTTCAGCAGAATTTAGAAACACCATTCGAAAAATCGAATGGTGTTTTTTTATGATTTAAGCTAAATAAACATAGTCTGCCTTCGCTTCGTTTTAATTTTTTTTTGGGGTAATGAATATCTTCGTTTCTAGTTTTTTTCTTGCGCGTTGTGAACGATTTTTTTTAAACGAAAAGGGGTTTTATGATTCTTTATAAAATATTAATCGCAAGATAATTCTATCTTTGATAAAATTATCAGTAGTGAAAAAGAACCTAACAAAAATTTTAAAAATTATCCTTCCTCTAGGAATCGGTATATATTTGACTTGGTATTTTTATTCCAATTTATCACCGGAAGGAAAAGCTGGAATCCCAAAAGCGTTTGCTGAGGCCAATTATTTTTGGGTGTTTTTATCTCTTGTTACTGCTTGGTTGGGTCACATGAGTAGAGCATATAGATGGCAGTTTTTAATGGAACCTTTAGGTTATAAACCTAAGCTCATAAATTTATATCATTCAACAATGATCGGGTATGTGTTGAATTTTACCATTCCAAGAAGTGGAGAGATAGGAAGACCAGGTTTCCTTTCCAAAAAAGAAGAGCTACCCTTCGACAAGGTGTTTGGAACGGTGGTAGCAGAGAGAATTATTGATGTTATTATGTTGCTAGGAATTACATTCGGTACCTCTTTGCTTGTAGGCAAAGAAGTGATTGATGGATTTACCAAAACGGACAATGAATCTGGGAATTCCTTCGTTCTTATAGGCATAATTAGTTTCATTATTTTAGGAGGAATTGCCGTCCTTTTTTCAAAAAAACTTAGAAAGATTTTTTTGGAAAAAGTGAAAGGAATGCTAGAAGGTGTGAAGACTATTTTTACGATGAAAAAGAGAGTGGCTTTTATTTTTCACACGCTTTTTATCTGGGTAACATACGTGCTTTTAATGTGGTTTATGGCTCTCAGTTTAACTGGAATGGAAACCATCGGAATTAAGGAATTGATGGTGGGATTTGTAGTAGGAGCAGCAGCGATTGCAATCACACCTGGTGGTATAGGTCTCTATCCTTTGTTCATAACTGCGGCACTCGTATATTTTGGATACGACAAAGACCTAGCTTCGAGTTTTTCGATTTTATCTTGGGTGGTTCAAACTGCATTTTTGGTAGTAATGGGAGTGATTTCTTTGTTTGCCATTAATGTAAAGTTCAATGTGATGGATGCCGAGAATGAGGTGCCAAATTCTAAGATATAACACATGGCGAAAATAAAGAAAACATATTTCTGTCAGAATTGTGGTGCACAATCTCCGCAATGGGTCGGAAAATGTCCGTCATGCGCGGAGTGGAATACGTTTGTGGAGGAGATAGTGTCAAAAAATGAGAAAAAATTATTTTCTACTGGGCCTGCCACCAAGAGAATATCAAAACCCATAGCAATTGGCGAGGTTTCGGATGAAAAACACAACCGAATAATCTTCAAAGATTCTGAATTAAACAGAGTTCTGGGTGGAGGACTTGTTCACGGATCGTTGGTGTTGTTCGGTGGTGAACCAGGAATAGGAAAATCAACTCTGATGCTTCAAATGGCACTTCAGCATTCAAAGGCAAGAGTACTTTATGTTTCGGGTGAGGAAAGCATGAAACAAGTGAAGATGAGAGCAGATAGAATTGGTCAAACTTCAGAGAATTGTTTCTTATTGAACGAAACAAAGCTCCAACACATATTTTCTCATATTGATGAGTTTCAGCCACATATTTTAATCATTGATTCAATTCAAACTCTTCATTCGGAATATTTGGATTCCTCTCCAGGTAGTATTTCTCAAATTAGAGAATGCACAGGTGATTTAATGAAATTTGCCAAAGAGACTCAAACTTCTGTATTTATTATTGGACATATCACCAAAGATGGAAGCATTGCTGGGCCAAAAGTACTCGAGCACATGGTGGATACAGTTTTGCAGTTTGAGGGAGATAGGAATCACATTTATCGTCTGTTGAGAACTACCAAGAATAGATTTGGATCAACCAATGAACTTGGAATTTATGAAATGCAAACAGGAGGGTTACTACCTGTTCTCAATCCATCTGATGTATTGCTGAATAATAATGATGAGGCTTTGAGTGGCGTAGCGATAGCTTCTACCATGGAAGGCATGAGACCCATGCTTGTTGAGGTACAAGCTCTGGTGAGCACAGCTGCTTATGGAAATCCTCAACGAACCACTACCGGATTTGATACAAAACGATTGAATATGTTGTTGGCAGTATTGGAAAAGAGGTGTGGATTTAAACTGGGTGCAAAAGATGTGTTTTTGAACATTACGGGAGGAATTCGAGTAAATGATCCAGCTATTGATTTAGCCGTTGTGTCTGCCGTGTTGTCTTCGAATGTTGACTTACCTGTAAGTAAAGAAATTGCCCTTGCCGGAGAGGTTGGACTAACCGGTGAAATTCGCCCTGTTTCTCACATAGATCAGCGAATTACTGAAGCGCAAAAGCTTGGCTTTGAAAAAATGATTGTCTCAAAATACAATAAAGGAGTAAAGCAATCCGATTTTGATATTGAGCTCATTCAGGTGGGTAAAATTGAGGAGGTTTTCAGGCATTTATTTGGCAGCGAGTAAGAAATTTTCCAAAAATAAAACAACATTGATTCAATCTTCCTAAAACAAGAGGTGTTTATTTCTGGTAACTCAGAAATGAATTCTTGTTAATTCCCCAAAATCTAATCTTTTACCTGTGGTTGTTTTCATAGATAATCGAGATACTTCTACTTTTTGGGTAGGAAAAATAGCGCTAGCTATTCGTTTTATTTCTATCGCATCCAATTTTGGTGAGTAGGTATTAATAACAATAAAACCACCTGGCTCTATCAATTCTTTTGTCGATTTTAGCAATTCTTGGAATTTGTCTTCCAGTTTCCATCTTTCCTTTTTTACTCCAATCCCAAATGCAGGAGGATCCATAATAACTCCTCTGTACTTGTTTCCTCTTTTTGCCTCTCTTTGAGCAAATTTGAGTGCATCCTCCAGCACCCATTTTATGTCGCTCACTCCAGAGGATTCCATGTTCTCCTTTCCCCAATTGATTACGTTTTTTACACTGTCGCAATGTAAAACCTCCGCATGATTTAATCTTGCCACCACAGAAGCGGCTCCAGTGTATCCAAACAAATTCAATAGTTTGTGATCTTTTTGGACCTGTTGTTGAATAAAATCCCAATTAGTTTGTTGCTCTGGAAAAAGTCCAACATGTTTAAAATTGGTGATTTTTAAATGAAATATAGCCTTGCCGTACTTTATTTGCCATTCGTCCTCCGCTTCGGTATTTCGTTTTATCCATTCGCCCGAAGTTGAGGTGTTTTCTATAAATTCGAAATCTACCTTTGCTCTCCAGTCTTCTTCGGAAAGTACAGGAGGGAAATAAGCATTTCGGTCTGGTCTGATAGTGTGAGTATTGCCCCATCTTTCCAGTTTTTTTCCGTTTCCGGCATCTAGTAGTTCGTAGTCTTTCCAGTTCTCAGAGTAAATCGTATGCATGGTTCGTTCTATTTTGTATACAAAGTTAATGGGATTCCATTAGAATCATCCATAATTGAACTGATTCTTAGTAAAATTAGTTGAGGGAAAGAATTCCTCTAGTCTACCCAAAATAATTCGCTTGAAATTCTATCGGCTAATAATTTTCCCGATTGAGAAAGCGTGTAATTATTTCCGGCTTGTACCAGAGAGTTATCGAGAATAAATCGCTTGCTTTCCTTCACAAAGTGAATGGCAAATTTTGGTTCAAAATTATCTTTTATATATCCCAAATCAATTCCCCAGCTTGTCCTCAGGGAAGTCATTACGTATTCGTTGTAACGAGTTTTTTCATCGAGTTCCTCTTCTTCCGCAATCCAGTTATTTTCTCTTGCTCCTTTTATGTATCGGGCATTATTTGCTACGTTCCATCTCCTTGTTTTTCCATTAAAACTATGCGCAGATGGCCCAACTCCAAGAAAATGAGTTTGTTTCCAATAGGAAGAATTATGTTTAGAATGATGCCCTTTTTTACTGAAGTTTGAAATCTCGTAGTGTTCATACCCATTGTCCGACAGCATTTGAACTAGAATTTCGAATTGCTTTGAGGTGACTTCTTCGCTTGGCAATTCATATTTTCCTTTAGAAATATCGGAATGCATGGCCGTTCTCTCCTCTGAGGTCAAACAATAGGCCGAAATATGATTGACATCTAAGGCCAAGGCTTTTTTGATATTTCTTATCCATTCCTGTTCCGTGAGCGAGGGAATACCATAAATGAGATCAATGGTTAGGTTGTTAAATCCTACTTCCTTGGCATATTTAATAGCATTGGTTGCTTGTAAAATAGTGTGGGAACGATTCATGAAAGCAAGATCTCTTGCCACAAATGATTGAATCCCGATACTCAATCTATTTACACCACAATCTTTTATTTCTTTCAGTTTTTGTTTGTTCAAATCATCTGGATTGGCTTCCAAGGTAATTTCCGCATTGGATAGCACTTCGTAGTCAGACTGAATAGTGCTTAAGATACTCAATAGTTCTTCTTTAGTCAACAAGCTCGGAGTTCCTCCTCCAAAATATATCGTGTTGATTTCTTTGGTTCCTAGGTATTCTTTTTTTTCAGAAATCTCTTTATTGATACAATCAATTAACTCCGATTTATTCTTCATCGAGGTAGAGAAGTGAAAGTCGCAATAGACGCATGCTTTTTTACAAAACGGAATATGAATATAAATACCAGCCAACTGTTAGTTTTTTTCAAAAGTACTGCTTTTTTAACTAATTTTGGGAGATGTTTACTCCCAGAAAATCAGGCTTTTTTTTCTTAGTTGCACTTGGTTTATTAATCACTAGCAAGATTATTTCGTTGGTGTATTTTAGTTTCAGATTTACAGGAAATGATGATCTTATTTTTTGGCAAATGGCGAGAGATTATTCTCAAGGGATTTTTTTTGAACCATTTATGTATGGACAAAATTACAACTATGGCATTGAATCGTTGTTTTCCATTCCGTTGTTACGGCTCGGAATCCCTTTCCAATATGCGCTTCCAATTACCACTGCCTGGATGGGAGCTTTTCCTTTTGTTGTTTTTTCCGTTGGGTTTTACAGAATAAAACAGTTTCTAGCTGCCATTCTTTGTTTGTCTATTCCTGTTTGGATGCCGATAGAGTATGATATTCTCACCTCAATCACTCGTGGTTTCGTCAATGGATTATTTTTCACGTCTTTCTTTGTTTTTGCTTTGGTTCGTCCTACCCGTATTTCTTCCTTTTTGATATTTGGACTGTTTGCCTCCTTGGCTTTTGTAACAAATCCAAATTCAGTTTTACTTTCTGTACCCATTGGAGTGTATTTACTACTGGAGAATAGAACCTCCTTCAAGTTTTATGGTTATTCTGTCATTGCTGTGATTCCTCCCTTGGTTGTTTTTTACTTTTCCAAGCAGTTTTATGAGCTGCACCCAGAGTATGTGGTTCACCAATTACCAGAGCTAACTTATGCTTTTTCTCGGGTTTTAGAAACCTTAGTCCAACTAGATAGATCTTTTGCTTATTTATCTCCCTCTTTTTTATGGTTTCATTGGTCTGTACTTCTTGTGTTGACGGTAGGAAGTATTTTCTTAATGAAAAGAGATTGGAAAATGGGGATTACCTTATTTCTTGGAATGGTATTTATTTTGTTTTCACTTGGGATAAATAAAGTAGAAGAGGGTGTCGGTGTTCTATTTTTTTCGCCCTCCAGAATGTTTTTAGCGGTACCAATTTTATTCGCCTTATTGCTCAGTTGGTTTTGCCGTGGGAAATATTCAAACCGATATTTTTATATTTTGATTGCCATGTCGGTGCTCTCTGTCGGGATGAAATTAGTTACTATTGAGTCTACTGTGGCTATTCATACTTCCAATAAAAGTTATGGTCCCGTAGCAATAGAAAACATAGAAATATTGAAAAATGAATGTGCCAGATTCGAGGATATCGCTACTAAAAATAAGGTGGAGTTAGTCGTATTTACTTTGTCCTCTCTTAAGAAAGTCCCGGAAGTTTCTTTTTATAATTTTGGTTGTGAATTGCTGGTTCCCAATTTTCCTGAGTCTTCTATGCTTCACAAAGAGAGAAGGACATGGCTATTTGTGAAGCATCAAACCGAAATACCTACAACCCTATTGTTTCTTAATTATGAGTTTAATGAAAACCTCTTGAGGACTGCAAAGCTGGATTATGAAGTTATTGCTGAACTTCCTAATGCTTTGTTATTGAAAAATAATTCGAAATCACTTCCTGAAATCTGTGAGCTTCTGGAATTGCAGTATGCTCGCAATAGAAACTAGAGGAGGGAAACAACTCCTTGAAAAAGAGCAGTAAGTTTTTTTTCGGCTTTGCCTGCTACAGCGATAATTTCTTGAATGTCTACCGGTTGAAGATTGGTGTAGTCACATTCATCAGTCAGTACGGATACGGCTAGTACAGGAAGCCCCATATGGTTTGCTGCAATTACCTCTGGAGTTGTAGACATTCCAACAGCGTCTGCTCCAATGATATCTAAATACCTGTATTCTGCCGCAGTTTCGAGCATGGGCCCCTGAACAGATACATACGTTCCTTCTCTCAATGTAATTTTTTCAGATTCAGAGACTGTAAGAGCAATTGATTTTAAACGAGAGGAATAAGGCTCGCTCATATCGGGAAAACGAGTGCCAAGTTCGGGTATGTTTTTCCCGATAAGCGCATTCGACTGAAGATTGATATGATCAGTAATAAGCATTAACTCTCCTTTTTTGAAACTTGTATTGATTGCGCCCGCTGCATTCGAAACCAACAAATTAGAAATTCCAAGTAACTTCATTACCCGTACAGGAAAAACAATCTGATTCATTGAGTATCCTTCATAGAAATGAAATCTTCCTTGCATCGCAATTACTTGTTTGCCACCTAGCTTCCCATAAATCAGTTTACCCGAGTGAAATTCAACAGTAGATTCAGGAAAATGTGGAATATTTGAATAAGAAACTTCTTTCTCAATTTCAATTCTTGTCACTAGATTTCCTAGTCCAGTTCCCAGGATAATACCAATTTCACCTTCCGTGAATCCTTGGTTTCTTATGTAGTCGGCTGCCTCTTGTATGTTGCTTAATTCGTTCATGATGTGCGATTCTGTTGTGATGTTTCGTTCCATATTCGCCAGGCTTCATCTGCCTGGTTGTAAAGCATAGAAAGACCATTGGTTGTAATTGCTCCTTGTTCTTTTCCTAGTTTTAAAAACTCGGTAAGTTCCGGATTATAAACCAAATCCATAAGCATGTGACTTTCGTTAATCAGCGAATAAGGTATATTTGGTTTGTTTGTTACCTCAGGAAATGTGCCGAGCGGTGTACAATTCACAATAAGTTTATGATGTTTTATGACATAGTCATTTATTTCTTCGTAAGAAATTTCGCCTTTTTTTGGTTGCCTCGAAACCAAAAGAGTTGTGATTCCGAGCGATTCCAAAACGTATCTCACTGCTTTTGAGGCTCCACCAGTTCCTAATAATAAGGCTCTTTCGTGGGTGTTTGCTAAAAATGGTTTTATCGATTTGCGAAATCCAATTAAATCTGTATTGTGCCCAGTCAAGAACCGTTTGTCGTTCTTCCAAGACACAGAGACCGTATTCACTGCCCCTATGTGATTTGCTTCAGGGTCTATTTTATCCAAAAAAGGTAAAATGTTTTCTTTGAAAGGGAAGGTAACATTGAATCCACGTAGCTCTTTGTTGGTGTCCAAAAAATTGGGCAATTCTTTTATATCTTTCAACTCGAATAACTCATAAGAGTGATTCTTGAGAGAGAGGTTCTCAAATTTTTGTTCAAAATATTTTTTTGAAAAAGAATGAGTGAGCGAAGTTCCAATGAGTCCCAGTTTCATTAAGCATTGTTTTTATTCGGAGAATACTTTTCCAATCCTAAAACCAAAACAATTCCTAAAAGAAAAAACAAAATAGAGGTCATCAAAAAGGCTGGTTGTCCAAATTTTTCGGCATACACGGAAGGAGAAACACTGGATGAGGTAATTACTTTTTCGTAGTCAATACCCTTGGTGAATTCCAGAATTTGGTCTTCCTTATTCATTACGAATTGAGGTATATTCCACGGCCATAATTTGTTTAGCGCTCCAATCATAAAACCTTTAAGCAATGAGAGAGTTAGGTTGTTGTGTTTGGTCAATGCCCATGTAAGAAATCGTGCCATTGTCACTAATCCCACAATCATTCCTAGCCCAAAAACTACCATGGTAATAAGTGCATCGGTGTCATGATTGGTGAGTAAATTTTGCTTGAGCGTATCGTGAAGTATGTAGGAGTACATTCCCATGATAAGTAAGATAAAACTTCCGGAGATTCCGGGTAAGATAAGGGCAGAGACGGCAATAGCTCCACACAAAAATACAAATGGCAGACTTTCATTTACTTGTCCGATAGGAAGTAGGGTAATACCAAATGCGATAACAATTCCAATACAAAGAGAAAGGATTGGACCCAAATTCCATTTTGTTACCTGTTTGCCCACATAAATAATTGAGGCAATTATCAAACCAAAAAAGAATGCCCATACCACGGGTGGATAGCTAGCAAGTAGTTTTTCTACAGCTACAATTCCGATACCAATACCTAGTACCATTCCGCCAAGAAGTGAGACTAAAAAACCTCCGTTTATCTCTTTCCACACCGCTTTGGCTCCCTCATTTTTCCATGTTTTTAGAAGGCTAGGTGTAAATGCTTTTATGGAACCCAACAGGTTGTCGTAGATTCCGGTAATAAAAGCAATGGTTCCTCCAGAAACGCCTGGAATTGTTTCAGCAATTCCCATAGCCATTCCTTTGAGTGCGGTGAGTAAACTTATCATAAAATTTAGTGTATGTGTAAAAAAGAAAGTGGAGTAATAGCCGTTGATTTTGTTTCATTAGGCATGCGCTGCAGGGTTACCTTTTTGTCATCAGTTTCGTATTTATTTACTCCAACAAGGCTTAGTTCACCGGAATTAAATTGTTGGATTAGTTGATCCGCAGACAACGAAATTTCTTGCTGAATAAACCCAGATTCAAGTGAGTTGATGTACCCCCCTTTTTTTTCAATTTCCTGGAAAAACGCCCATCCTTTTTCTACCAACTCTGAGGTTAAATTTTCAATAAAATAAGAGCCTTTGGCTGGATCTACAACTTTGTCAAAATAAGATTCTTCTTTCAAAATGAGTTGTACATTATGGGCAATTCTGTCTGAAAAAGATTCTTTGTTTTCATCTACAGAATCGAAAGGAGGGATTGTGAGTGAGTCACATCCACCAATGACAGCGCTCATAGCTGAGGAAGTAGCTCTAAGCATATTGTTTTTTGGTTGCTTATCGCTCCAAAACAAGGTTGAGGTAACCGTATTTATAGTCAGTTTTTCGGTGGAAGTTTCAAAAGCATCGAGAACTTTACTCCACAAAATTCTAAAAGCTCTAAGTTTGGCAATTTCGGCTAGGTAATTTCCTCCAATTCCAAAATGGAACTGCAAACAATTGGCAAGCAGCTCGTTGGTATTCTCTTGATTCAGAATATTGAAATATTCCACGCCATGAGCAAGGGCAATTCCCAATTGCTGGGTTATATTGGCTCCACTTAGTTGGAAATAATAGTTACTTGCTGTGAGCAAATTCAGTTGGCAATCAGACGCACTAGACAAGTGGGTGTTAAACTCCTTTATAATATCAGAAAACGAGTTGTGCCAATTTCCTTTTCGGGCAAAATTACCCAAATAGTCAAATGAGATGGAGCCTTTGAGCTCTGAGTATGGTAGATTTCGTTTTTGGCAAATCAACCGCAATTCATGAGATATTTCTGAAGTTCTAGCACAGATAAAATCAAGGGTGATGATCTCAATCATGATGTCTTTGAGCAGTATATCCAGTTGATTAATGTCTCCTACAAATGTTAGAGCGTTTGCACCTTGGGCAAGGGCTTTAAGAGCTTTTTTGTTTGCTTCTTTTTCTCCCTCAACAAGAATAAATACGCTTGTATTCCATTCGTTTGAGTATTTGTTTTCTTTGGAGCTTGTGCTATTTTGCGGCTCAATAACTTTTGCGTTCTCCTTGTTGTAATTTGGAAGTAGCTCAATGTTGTTGTCGAGGGTCCATTCCAATTCCTTAATGGATTTTCCTTTCAAGTCTTTCGCAATTTTCTGATCCCATTCGGCTAACGAAACGGGCGAAAAATCATCAAATAATTGTTCTATTTTGCTCATAAGTCAAAAATAGGTATATTTTTATGTTTTCGGAAAGAAGAAATCATTAAAAACGAAGAGGGATTTAATTATTATTGAATAGTTTCTTTTTTCTTGCTTTCTTTGTGTAACTCAATAACTGACGAAAGAAAGATGTCTAAAATTCAGAAGAAAATATCTATCAAAAACAAAAAAGCCTATTTCGATTACGAAATATTGGATAAATATACGGCTGGTATAAAGTTATTGGGGACCGAAATAAAATCTATTCGCGAAAGCAAAGCAAGTATCAAAGAAGCATACTGCTACGTAGATAATGGAGAGGTGTTTATTAAAAACATGCACATCACGGAGTATGCTAACGGAGGGTTTATCAATCACGAACCGTATCGCTTGAGAAAGTTATTATTGAACAAGAAAGAGATCGAAAAGATTGAAAAGAAATTGAAGGACGTTGGGATTACCATAGTTCCGTTGGTAATGTTTATTAGTGAGAAAGGGTATGCAAAACTTGAAATAGGCATCGCGAAAGGGAAAAAATTGTTCGACAAGCGAGAGAGTTTAAAACAAAAAGATACCAAACGGGATTTGGATAGATTGGTAAGAAATTAGCTTTATGAAAATTCCAAAACTTTATTTGATACCCGGTTTTTTGACCGACAAAACCATTTACAAGGATTTTTTGAGTGATGATCGATTCGAATGTGAGGTATTGGAATTTATCGCTACGCAAACTGCTGATGAATCGATAGAGTCTTACGCACTAAGATTGAGTCAAGAGATTGATGATTCGCAACCTTTTTCCATTCTCGGGACCTCTTTTGGCGGAATTTTGGCTGTGGAAATTGCCAAACAAATTCCCCCTCACTCTCTTATTTTTATCTCTTCGGTGAAGAATAGAAAAGAGATGAACCCTTTGATGAAATGGGAAAAAAGTTCCTCATTACTGGATTTTATCCCAAGTAAAATTGTAAAAAAAACAATAGAAGCGGGGTACACAATTGGGAGTAAAATTGTTCCTGATTTGAAAGAAATAGACAATGAGGAAATAAATGAAATGGTTCACTCTATTGACGGAAAGCTCGAAAAGTGGATAATAAAGAAAATAAATACTTGGCACGGTGAAAATCCACTGGGCGAATTCTTGCATCTGCATGGAGACAAAGACCATGTTTTTCCGCTCAAAAACATCCAAGATTGTGAAGTGATAAAAGGAGGGAATCACAACATGATTTTGACTAAGTCTGAAGAAATTAGAGAAAGGGTATTTGCTTACTTATCTCAAAAATAAATCTTTACTTTTTTAGTAATTCTCTTAACTTTCCAAGATCTTCTTCATAATCTACGTCAGATAAGGTAGCCAATTCACCGTACGATAAATCAGCTTCTTCTACGTCCCTAATTGCCTCGTATAACACAGTGGACGTACTCCAAGTTTTATTATCAAATACTTTGGTGAAAGTAGTGCGAGTGCCAATTAAATAATATCCTCCATCTTTGGCTGGTCCAAAAACAAAGTCGCTGTGAGTGAGTATCGAAAAAGCTTTTTCAATCTCCTCTTGAGTGAGTTCGTAGCAGTCACTCCCAATCAACACGATTTCCTCAAACCCGTCATCAGTTGCTTCTACAAAGGCATTTCTCATTCTTTCGCCTAGGTCGGTTCCTTGTTGAACTCGTTTGTCGAAATAATTGTCAGAAAAATAGGTGTTGTCTCCTAGTTCATCAGAAAAATAGACTCTTTTTTCGCAGTCGATAGGTTGAGTAATGGAGGCGGTATGAGAAATTAATTCTTTAAAAATAATCAATGCATTTTCTTGCCCAATTGTTTCAGCTAATCTCGATTTTCCCTTGCCTAGAGCTGGGTTTTTTGTAAATATAAGTAGGATTCTTTTTGGCATATAGATTAGTTTCTCAATTCAGGTTTTAGCCATTTTCCCCATTTATTATTGTAAGGGTGAACTTTCCTCACCGCTTTGTTGTCTATGTAAACTTCGTTGCCATTGTTTGCCCAATCAAAAATTCCTCCATACAAATTGAAGACAGAGGTGAAACCAGCTTCTCTTAGTTGTGCTCCTATTTTTCCGCTTCGATACCCAACAGAACAGTACACCACAATCATGGAGTTTTTTGGAATAGACGCGACAGAAGAAAGGGAAAACTCATTGTATCCCACATGTTTTGCATCTTTTATGTGGCTTATTTTGAATTCGTTTAGTTCTCGTGCATCCAAAAAAACAACTGTTTTGTTTTTTTCTATGAGTGAGTTCACTTGTTTGGACTTAATTACCGGAACAGATTTGTCGGCCATTTTCTTTGCCATTTTATCAAATCCTTCTGGATTTTGAGACAAGGAGAAAAGGGGCATTCCTAAAATGAAAATAAGTTGGGAGATATGTCGAAAAGTTTTCTTCACTGTACAATCTTTAATATTATGTTATTAGACGACTCTAATTCTTCGGTTTGTGTTATTTTTAGTTTCAAATATAACCGAAATTAACTTATGAGAACTATTAAAATGATGCTAGTTGCTTCATGCGTCTTGGCTATGCAGCCAGCAACTTCCTTGAACAACGATTTAAACACACATTTCCTACATGCACACGATGTAAAAATTACAATAAGTGTGAATAGAGGACAACAACCTTTGGGAACAGCTAAGGTAAAAGTGATAATAAACAATGAGGCTGTGGCTGAAGGTGAGACCCATGAATTGGGGGAATTATCTTTACTAGTAAAGAATTACAATCATGAAAAGGCAATGATTGTGGTGAAAGAGGGTATGGTTTTTAGAAACCAGAGAAACTTAATTTTACAAGCCGGAGGTATGTACAGTTTTGATTTGGATAAAGAGGTAGCTCCTGAATCTAAAACGGGAAGTATTTATTTTTCGGAAGCCACTTCAGATCAGATTAAGCAGAAGATGGAAGACGAGAAAACCAAAGAGATGCTGGAGAAGAAAAAACAAGATGAGGCGACTCAGTTGAGAGTAGCGAAAGAGAAAGCCGAAAAGGAGGCGAAAGAAGAGGTAGCAAAGAAACTAAAGCTGGCTAAAAAAGAAGCAAAAGCCGCAGCTAAAAAAGCTAAAAAAGAGGCAAAGGCAGCAGAAAAACTAAGAAAAGCTGAAGCTAAGTACGAAAAGAAACTTGCGGCCATCAATAAATCTCAAAAAAAGATTAACAAATCAAGAGAAAAACTAGCAAAAGCACAAAGCAAACTCGACTCAAAAAAGGAGAAAGTAAACGAAGAAAGTGAGTATTTAAAAATAAAAGAAAAACAACTTAAAATTGATTTAACGGTAGCAAAACTAGATTCAAAACAAAAGAGTTTGGATGAGAAGTTAGCTAAGTTGAAACGAAAATACGATAAATAGAGTCGTTCAATTTACCTTAATAATTGTCCCATAAAATCAATCAATCCGTCAGCTTCTGGCGGATTTTTTTGTATTATTACGCTCGAATTAAAAACAAGTAAAGAATGAAAAACAAATCAACAGGGATTTTATTACTAGCCGTTGTCCTACTGGGTATAATTGCTCTTTGGGTTATGAAAACTGATTCGAGTAAAGGAGGAGGAAAAGCGTTTAGCGATTTTGAGATTGAGAATGTTGAGAATATCACGAAGTTTGTTATTACGGAAAGCACAGGAAATGTGGCAGAGCTGGAAAAGGTAGGAGAAGAGTGGAGACTTAATGGTAAGTTCAAAGCTCGACCAGAGAATGTAGAGTTGTTATTAAAAACATTTAAGCACATTGCGGTGCAAAGTGCAGTGCCGGGTGAACTCAAAAAAACGGTGGTGGCAAACATGGCAGCACGAAATAAAAAAGTTGAGATTTTCGAGAACGGAGAGTTAACCAAAACCTATTTTGTGGGGTCGCCAACCAAGGATCATTACGGAACTTATATGTTGTTAGAAAAAAACGGACGAAAATCTTCGGAGCCTTACGTGATGCATTTACCCGGATTTAATGGATTTTTGGAAAGCAGGTTTTTTACCAACGAAAATGACTGGAAGTACTCAGGAGTCTTTGTGTACGATCCACTTGAAATAGCCTCTGTGGAAGTCGAATTTCCACAAAAGCCCTCAGATTCATACAGAATCAATCAGTTAGCCAAGATTGTAAGTCTCCTAGACATTGATGGAAACCCTATCGAAGGAGCCAATAAAACCTTGGTAGAGAACTATCTATTAAATTATGAAAAAATCTATTTCAACAGAATTGCCGATTACAGCGAGAAGCAAGTTGATTCTATATTGGCAGTGAGCGAACCTGTATATACCCTTTCTGTTACTGATGTTTCCAATAAGAAAAGAACGGTAGATTTCTACCTCAAAATGAGCGATAATCCTACTGTAAATGAGGTGACCGGAGAGAAGAATATTTGGGACACGGATTATATCCATGGCAGAATTAGAGGCGAAAAAGAGCTGTTGGTATTTCAGTATTTTGCTTTAGGAAATGTTTTTGCTCCCAAAAGTTATTTTATTCAATAAAAAAAAGCCGAGGATGACTGATATGAGCGGGTTTTCAAAACGCGACAAGCTAGACCCAGATGAATTTTATTACTCTCCTGAGGGATACATTATTTTTACCGAAAAGTATTTACTGAAAAGAGGGTATTGTTGTAAAAATGGCTGTAAGCATTGTCCTTATGGATTCGATAAGAAATCGGGTCGTATTCTCAAAAAAAAATAATCAGCTTACCTTCTTTTTTGACCGTAGGTAAATCCTCTGGCCTTGCTTGGGTACCACTCCTTCATCTAATCCATTTCTTTTATAAATTCGTTTGAGTTTTACGCCATACAGCTGAGAAATGTCCCTCATAGTTTCTCCCGCTTTTACGATATGAAACTCTTCCTTGGATTTACACCGTTTAGGTTTCAGAAAAATTCTTTCTCCTTCCGTCAGTTTATGATTCTTTTTGAGATCATTGTATTTGATGATTTGCCATTTTCGAATCGTAAATTCTTTCTCTAGTTTTTCGTAAGAATCATTTTTTTTGATAATGATGAATGGAACCAGATTAGCCGTTTTTGAGACAGAATGCTGAAACTGCAAAGTAATAGTTTCCTGATTCTCCGAAAGCGGTTTTTTATCCTTTTTTTTGGTAGAAACCAAGGGCTCATTAGAAATGAAATTTTCGGAATCCAATTCCGACAGGTTGTAACGTTCAATAATGCTGATAAGAAGTTTCGGATATTTAGGGTTTGTGGCATATCCCGCTTTTTTGAGTCCATGAGCCCATCCGCTATAGTCGGTAATATCAAGTAAAAATAGCGGTTGGTAGCGTGATTTTTTCAAAAAATATGCATGATCCTCATAGGATTCGCTGGCAGATTTGTATTTTCTGAAACACTCGTCTTTTTCATCATCGTCTTGGTAAAAGGTTTCTCCCGTCCACGAAGAATGACATTTAATTCCAAAATGATTGTTGGCTAATCTTGCCAATTTACTATTTCCGCTGCCGCTTTCCAATATACCTTGAGCCAAAGTGATACTTGCCGGGATTTTGTGAATTTTCATTTTTTCAATAGCAACTTCTTTCCATTTTTCAATGTATTCTTGAGGGGTTTGGTTTTGTCCAAAAGAAAGTAGGAGTATTCCCACGGTCATCCAAATCGTTAATCCAAGTTGCTTAATCCTCATAAATTCGTATGTTATTTCTTTCTTCAATTCCTGCTATCCCTTGAATTCCTCCGGTGTGTACAAGAAGAATTCTACTGTGCTCAGGAAAGAATCCCTGTTTAATCATTTCATATACTCCATAGGCCATTTTTCCATTGTATAGAAGGTCCCACTTAATTTGATGGCTGGAGTAAAATTTTCGCACGAAATTAAGCAAATCTTCTGTGATTTTGGCATAACCTCCAAAATGAAAATCAGTGACAAGTTCAAATGAGTGAAGAACCTCATCCGTAAGTTCTTCGTCATTCACGACAGAATGAATTTGTGAGCGAATCTCTTGAGTCAAAAACTCTCCACCTTTAAGAGAGGAAAAACCGAGTATTTTTGATTTTCCTTGATTAGAAATCGTGATTCCCGCAACAGTTCCGCCAGTTCCAATTGGGCAGCAAATATAATCGTACTCATCATACCTTTCTATTATTTCCATACATCCATTGATGGCATAATAGTTTGTTCCTCCCTCAGGAATAAGGTAAAATGATCCAAACTTATTCCTTAGATGCTCCTTGTAGTCTTGAGTGTTTTTTAATTTATAAGTAGTTCTGTCTTCATAGTGAAGTTCCATCCCATTTTGTGTACAGAGCGATAAAGTAGGATTGAGCGGCAGTTTTTCCTCTCCCCGAACGATTCCTATTGTGTGGAAACCAAACTCTTTTCCTGCTGCTGCTACTGCTGCAATGTGATTGGAGTAGGCTCCCCCAAACGTAAGTAAGGTCTTGTTGCCTTTTTTTTTCGAGTTTAAGAGGTTGTAAGTTAGTTTTCTTAGTTTATTTCCCTGAATCAAAGGATGGTTTTTGTCTTCCCTCAAAACACTTACATGTAATTTGTGTTCGTCAAAAAGATCTTCTTGTATCTTTTCTATTGGTGAATATCCCATGGGAAGTAATTGCTTCATAGGATACAAAAATAGAGAATATTGTTCGACTTTTAAACAGAGTTGAGTTGATAATAACCTAGTCGATTTTAAAGAAACAATTTGTGGATAGGAAAAAATTACTTATCTTGAGATATTATTAACTCAAAAAAATAATTATGAAAAAGAACATTTTATTCGCTGCAGCATTATTTGCTGGGAGTTTTGCTTTCGCTCAAGGAAGTACAACTTCAATGAAAAACAAAAAAGGTCTAGAGTACTTGCCGCAGGCAGGAGACTGGGCTATTCAGTTTGATGCTGTGCCATTAATCGATTTTGGATTAAATGCATTAAAATTGAACGTAAACACTGGATCTACTGCTCAACACTTAGGTCATGTATCAGGATTTAACAATGTAATTGTTGGAAAAATGTTTACTAGCTCAACTGAGGCTTGGAGAGTAAAAGTTGGAATCAATTATACCTCTTTTAGCGATGAGTCTGTATTGGCTGTTTACGGTACAAATGGTGAGAACAACTACATTCAAACACAAAAAGATGTTGTAACGAATATCGTATTAGGTTTTGGAAAAGAGTGGAGAAGAGGACACAACAGATTGCAAGGATTCTACGGAGCCGAAGCATTGTTGGTAATCGGATCTCCTGCTACCACAACTTCATTTGAATATAGCCTAGATCTTCAAACTGCAATTACTGAAGGTGTAGAAGCTGCCGGTGCAACAAGAAACTTAGGAATCACAAAATCTGGTTCTTTTGGATTTGGAGCTAGAGGTTTTTTAGGTGTAGATTATTTCGTGCTTCCAAAAATTGCCATAGGTGCTGAATTTGGATGGGGAATTGGATTCACAACTTCTAATGCTACGAACTCAACAGAAACTGATAACTCTGGTACAACAGAACAAACTGATTCGCAAGTATTAAAAAGTTCAGGTTTGAACATTGGAATTGACGATGGTGCTTCTGCTGCATTTGGTGGGTCTGCTGCTGTTAATGTAACATTCCATTTTTAAGAAATATTTTTCTTAAACAAAAAAAAAATCTTCCTTCGGGAAGATTTTTTTTTGTCTCTTATTTTATAGACGTTATGATAAGGCAAGCTCAAGATTATTTTGTTTTAGTTCATCCAATAGTTCAGGAGTAAGTTCGAATGATTTTTCTTCATACTTGCTTTCTCTATGCAGGTACGATTTTCTGGTTTCTATACTTCTCAAAAATCTTCTAGCTTTTTGTTCTGTATCAATTATAATTCCTGGGGTAGGTGCATTGTTTCCATCTTTGTCTTTGGCAATCATCGTAAAATAAGAAGAGTTACAATGAGTACAAATTCCTGATTGTATATTTTCGGATTCTACTCGTACCCCAACCACCATCGATGTATTTCCGGTGTAATTGATAGAGGCTTTTAGAGTCACTAATTCTCCTACTTCTATGGGATTCAGAAAATCTACTTTGTTTACCGAAGCGGTCACACAATAGTTTCCCGAGTGCTTACTGGCACAAGCAAAAGCAATCTGATCCATTAGGCTCAAAATATACCCTCCATGTATTTTTCCACTAAAATTGGAATGGGAGGGAAGCATCAATTCGGTTAGGGTGATTTGGGAATCTTCTATGTGTTTGTACATGATAGTTTGTTTTATTCTTGTATTAATTGGTTCAATTGTTCCCTAATATACTCAGAATTCCAATTATAGGCGCCTTTCTTCTTCATCACAATGTCTCCTTTTTTGTTGATTATATAGGTAGTGGGTAGGGAATTTGATACTAATTCAGGAGGAGTGATGGAGTTTTCGTAGTAATTTGGAAATGAATAATCTTGTTCTCTCATAAATGTATGTACTTTTTTTGCTTTGTCATTCGCCACAAACAAAAACACAACTTCTGAGTTGTAATCCTCATACAAATCCTGAAAACTTGGCATTTCTGCCACGCAAGGCGGACACCACGTTGCCCAGAAATTTAGGACTATCACTTGATCACGGAACTGATTAAAATCTATTTTATTTCCAGTATCGCTTTTCAAACTCCAATTGTAATTGGCCAATGTCACTCGTTTTTCTTGAGGTATTTCAGTAGGCGAAAAATTGACGTAGCGATTCATTAAAACCTTAACTTGAAATCCTATTGGGGTGAAGAACAGAATAAGAATTAATGCTAGGAAAAGAATATTATACTTATGTTTTTTAAGAAAATTCATGGAGAGTAACTTTCTGTAAAAGTAAAGATTTGTTTATTTGGGATGTGTAACATTTATGTCATTCCTATTGAATCCAAGTTGGAGAGGTGAAAAATTATTCTTCCAATCCTGAATCGAGTTTACCTATGCGGTGTTTGAAAGAAAAGGTCAATAAAAAAATCCCTTTTGATTTCTCAAAAGGGATTCATGTATGTTCATTAACGAGAATCACGAACTACTAACTTCGTGCTCCCAACTCTGTGCTATTTAGCATTCTCTTTTTTAATCAAGTTCAATGCAGAACCTTCGTTGTACCATTCTATTTGAGATTGGTTGTACGTGTGGTTCAATTTGATAGTATCTTTACTACCGTCAGCGTGAGTCAACTCGAGAGTCAATTGTTTTTCTGGCGCAAATTCATTCAAATCTACGAAGTTGAAGGTATCATCTTCTTGTATCAAGTCATAATCAGCTTCGTTGGCAAAAGTCAATCCAAGCATCCCTTGTTTCTTCAAGTTTGTTTCGTGAATACGAGCAAAAGATTTCACAATTACCGCAACCACACCAAGGTGTCTTGGCTCCATTGCTGCGTGCTCTCTTGAAGAACCTTCACCGTAGTTGTGATCTCCCACGACTACCGAAGGAACTCCAGCAGCTTTGTATGCTCTGGCAGTTGCTGGCACAGGTCCGTATTCGCCAGTTAGTTGATTTTTTACTTTATCCGTTTCTTTGTTGAAGGCATTTACTGCTCCAATTAAGCAATTGTTTGATATGTTATCTAGATGTCCTCTGAATTTCAGCCATGGTCCGGCCATCGAAATATGGTCAGTCGTACATTTTCCATATGCTTTGATAAGGAGTTTGGCATTGTCTATTTTGTTCCCAATTGGAGTAAATGGAGAAAGCAATTGCAACCTCTCAGACTCTGGCGAAACCACCACTTCTACAGAACTTCCGTCCGCTACTGGAGCTTCGTATCCTGCATCCTCTACATCAAATCCTTTTGGTGGTAATTCAAACCCTGTAGGTTCGTCAAATTTTACTTGCTCACCTTTGTCGTTTGTCAAGGTATCAGTCATTGGGTTAAAATCCAATCTACCCGCAATTGCCACAGCAGCTACCATTTCTGGAGATGCTACGAAGGCGTGCGTATTTGGATTTCCATCGGCTCTCTTAGCAAAGTTTCTGTTGAATGAGTGGATGATGGAGTTTTTTGGAGCATTTTTGGGGTCGCTGTATCTTGCCCATTGTCCAATACATGGTCCACAAGCATTGGTAAAGATAGTCGCATCCAAGTCTTCAAAAGTTTTAAGCAATCCATCTCTTTCAGCCGTGTATCGCACTTGCTCAGAACCTGGGTTGATACCAAATTCTGCTTTGGTCGTCAATCCTTTTTCTACCGCTTGTTTTGCGATGGAGGCAGCTCTGGATAAATCTTCGTACGAAGAGTTGGTACAAGACCCAATCAATCCCCATTCTACGTCTAATGGCCAATCGTTTTTAGTCGCTTTTTCTTTGATGTCTACACCTGCTTCCGTTGCGATGTCTGGAGAGAATGGTCCGTTCAAATGAGGTTTCAACTCGCTTAAGTTGATTTCGATTACTTGGTCAAAGTATTTTTCTGGTTCAGCATACACTTCTGGGTCTCCTGTCAAGTGAGCTCTTACTTCATTGGCTGCGTCAGCAACTTCGGCTCTGTCAGTGGCTCTGAGGTATCTTTCCATAGAGTCGTCATACCCAAAAGTAGAAGTAGTAGCTCCAATCTCGGCACCCATGTTACAAATGGTACCTTTTCCTGTACAAGACATTGATTCTGCTCCTTCTCCAAAATATTCAACAATAGCCCCAGTTCCTCCTTTTACGGTAAGAATCCCAGCTACTTTCAGGATGACGTCTTTTGGTGCTGTCCATCCAGATAATTTTCCAATTAATTTCACTCCAATCAATTTGGGGAATTTCAGCTCCCATGCCATTCCTGCCATTACATCTACGGCATCAGCACCTCCAACACCAATTGCTACCATTCCTAATCCACCAGCATTTACTGTATGCGAATCGGTACCAATCATCATTCCTCCCGGAAATGCATAATTTTCCAATACCACTTGGTGAATAATTCCAGCACCTGGTTTCCAAAATCCAATTCCATATTTATTGGATACTGAAGCCAAAAAGTCGAATACTTCCGAAGAGTTTTTTCTAGCAAATGGCAAATCCTTTTTTGCTCCTTGTTTTGCCTGAATAAGGTGGTCACAGTGAACAGTTGTTGGAACTGCCACTTGGGGCTTACCAGCTTGCATAAATTGCAAAAGAGCCATTTGTGCGGTAGCATCTTGACATGCAATTCGGTCAGGTGCAAAATCTACGTAATCCTTTCCTCTCGTAAATGCTTTATTTGCATTGCCATCCCACAGGTGGTTGTACAATATTTTTTCGGAAAGTGTAAGTGGTTTTCCTGTCACAGCTCTTGCAGCTTCTATTCTGCTATTCATTCTGCTGTAAACTTCCTTTATCATGTCTAAATCAAATGCCATATGCTTGTTTTGAAGTTTTGTAAATAATTAGTGCGAATTTAGTGAAATTACCTAGGAAAATAAAATTCATATTCTGAAATATTATTATTT
>JALRIS010000244.1 GCA_023255335.1 Flavobacteriales bacterium
TCCTTTCACCATATTTACTTTTACGGTGTCCATAAATGATTCCACTGTCTTCAAGACAATGTTTTTTTCTATTCCGGTCTTATCCGAAATTTGTTCAACGATTTCTGCTTTCGTCATGATATTATACTATTGGTTTATAAATCTCTAGGAATTAAACTGCTAGAGGCCAGTCTCTCAAAATGTGTTCAAATTTACTAATTTTGCAGCAAATTTGTTAGTAAATTCGTTTTTTTTTATTCATTTAAACTATTCTTCTTGAAAAATAATGCGTTCTGTTACAAACTTATAACGTGGTACGAGAGCAACAAAAGAGAGTTACCTTTTCGAAATACGACTGATTCTTACAAGATTTGGTTGTCCGAAATCATTTTGCAGCAAACTCGTGTCGCTCAGGGTTTAAGCTATTACGAACGTTTTGTAAAAAAGTTTCCGACAGTTGGGGATTTAGCAGCGCAATCCGAGGAAACGATTCTCAAGGAATGGCAAGGGTTAGGATATTATTCAAGAGCAAGAAATTTACACCACACGGCCAAGTATGTAGTGGAGAATTACCAATCAATTTTTCCCACTAGCTATACTGAATTAATCAAACTCAAGGGTATTGGGGATTACACTGCCTCTGCAATTTCCTCTTTTTCTTCCAAAGAAGTAAGGCCTGTGCTGGACGGAAATGTGTATCGATTTATTGCGAGATTGTACGGGGTAGAAACTCCGATCAACACGCCAAAATCAGTAAAAGAGTTTAAGTTAATTTTAGAGGAATTAATCGACAAGGATAAACCCGATATATTCAATCAAGCCATAATTGAATTTGGCGCCCTGCATTGCGTTCCTTCTTCTCCTAGTTGCGATTCATGCATTTTTCAAGAGTCGTGTTTTGCTTTTTCCAAAAAAAGAGTAAATGAGTTTCCGGTGA
Organism: Flavobacteriales bacterium; assembly: GCA_023255335.1. Classification (GTDB taxonomy): domain Bacteria; phylum Bacteroidota; class Bacteroidia; order Flavobacteriales_D; family CAJJDF01; genus CAJJDF01. The sequence goes on from JALRIS010000244.1 coordinate 917, forward strand.
AGTTAAAAAAGAAGAAGTCGATAGAAAGATATGTGAATTTTATGGCAATTCAGCAAAAGGAAGGGGTTTGGCTTGTCAAAAGAACGGCAGATGCAATTTGGAAGAATTTGTATGAGTTTCCTAATCTAGAGTCTGAGCAAATGTATACATCCGAGCAACATAACGAGCTTGATAAAATTGGGGTAAAAATAAGTAGAGTGGCTATGCCTATAAAACATGTGTTGTCGCACCAGAATATTTATGCAAAACTTTTCATTTGTGAACCCACTAAGGACTTCACTCCCGAGGTTGACTGGGTGTTTGTGCCCAATATCCAATTTAGAAATTACCCCATTCATCGATTGATGGAAAAGATGATGGAGAGCGAGTTGAAAGGAGAAATTAACTTTTAAGATTTCGAATTTATTTGTTGTTGCAAGATTGATTTAGTAAATTGACTTAATAATTGTAATTTTGACAAAATAGAAAAAATATGGCAGGCGTAAATAAAGTGATATTGGTAGGAAATTTGGGAAAAGACCCAGAAGTGAGACATTTAGAAAGTGGTGCAGTGGTTGCAAATTTCCCTTTAGCTACCTCAGAAACATACAAGGACAGAAAAACAGGAGAGAGAATTACTCAAACAGAATGGCACAACGTTGTCATCTGGAGAGGATTGGCGGAAGTAGCTGAGAAATACCTAAAGAAAGGTAGCTCGGTGTACGTAGAAGGCAAATTAAGAACAAGATCTTGGGATGATAAAGATGGGAACAAAAGGTACACCACCGAGATTGTGGCCGACAACATGACCATGTTGGGAGGTAGAGGAGGAGATGCTTCAGAATCGGCAGGACCTGGACCAGACAACTCTAGTTCTTCTTCTTTTGATGATGATTCAAGCGGTGACTTACCATTTTAATTCATAAATAAAACGAAATTCATTGGAACCTTCGAGTATTGAGCCCTTTACCGGGCTACTTTTAACACTAAATTCAATTTCTCTTCCTGTAGCAATAGCCTTGTTAGTGATGATTGTGTTGCTAATAAGTTCCGCCTTAATTTCGGGGTCTGAAGTCGCATTTTTCTCCATAGACGCCAAGGACCGAGAAATCCTGAACGCTGAGAAAGACCCAAAGTCATTGCGAGTACTGGACCAATTGGTTAAACCAAAAAAGTTGTTGGCTACCATTCTAATTGCCAACAATTTCATCAATATTGCGATAGTCATTCTTTCTACCTACATCATTAATAATCTTATTTCTTTTGGACCCAATGAAGAAATAATGAACTTCATTATTACAGTGGTAATTGCCACATTTTTAATATTGCTGGTGGGCGAAGTAATTCCGAAAGTCTATGCCACCAATAATAGTATCAAACTAGCCAAATTTATGGCTTCGCCTTTGTTGGTCGTAGGAAAAATTTGCTCTCCATTAAGTAATGTGTTGGTCAGAAGTACGTCATTTATCGACAAACGAATAAAAAAATCGGGAACGGAGATCTCTGTCAACGATTTAGATCATGCGCTAGAAATTACGGATATTGAAGGGGTATCCGATGAAGACAAAAAAATTCTGGAAGGAATTGTGAAGTTTGGAGAAACAGATGTAAAACAAATTATGAAGTCGAGGGTTGATGTTGTTGCCTTTGATGAGGCCAATTCTTTTTCCGAATTGCTTCCCCAAATTATTGAAAACGGATACTCCCGAATACCCATTTTTAAAGAATCGTTTGATAACGTTTCGGGGGTGTTGTATGTCAAAGATTTGTTGCCTCACATTGATTCTGGGGAGTTCGACTGGAGATTATTGATTCGAGAACCATTTTTTGTTCCCGAAAGCAAAAAAATAGACGACTTGTTGCGACAGTTTCAAGAATCAAAGGTGCACATGGCAATTGTGGTAGATGAGTACGGAGGAACCTCCGGGATTGTTACTCTTGAAGATGTGATTGAGGAAATTTTAGGTGAAATTTCGGATGAGTTTGATGATGACGATATTGTTTATTCCAAAATTGACGAGAATAATTACGTGTTCGAAGGAAAAATTTCTTTGGTAGATATGTACAAGATTATGGACATCGAAGGAGAGATTTTTGAAGATGAAAAAGGAGAAGCCGATACGTTGGCCGGATTCCTCATTGAGAAATCTGGAAAAATAATGAAGAAAAACGAACGGATAAAGTTTGGGGAGTACTTATTTGAGGTAGAGGCCGCAGATAAAAGAAGAATAAAACAAGTGAAAGTAACCCGAAAAATTGAGTTGGACAATGAGTAGATTAATTATTTTTGTGTTGCTTACGTCCTTGCTATTTCAGTGCAAGGAAGAGGTGTATTATCCCAAACCTCTCGGTCATTTTCGTATAGAGTTTCCAGAAAATGACAGTGTTCTATCCTATCAAGGGAATTGTAATTACAAGTACCAGTATCCTTTCTTTGCCGTGGTAAAGGAAAAGGAAAACTGTAACCAAGACATGTTTTTTCCTTACTACAACGCTGTGCTGCATATTACGAGTATCAAAATGACTGGCCAAGGGAATAATACCTTGTTTCACCACTCAGAATATGCTCGAAAGTTGGCGTATGAGCACCGAATAAAAGCGGATGCTATCAATGAATCGGTCTATAAAAATGACTCGACAAAGGTGTACGGTGTGGCTTATGAGATTATTGGAAATGTGGCCAGTAATTATCAATTCTTTTTGACGGATAGTAACGAGAATTTTTTTCGAGGTTCTCTCTATTTTAATGTTAAACCTGATATAGATTCAGTTCGGCCGGTATTGAATTTTCTTAAGCAAAAAATTGAAGGAGTAATCCACACTTTCGATTGGAAATAAATTGATTTTTTCCATAAAAAAAAAGCTTCTCAAGAGAAGCTTTTTTTTGGTCAGAGAGTGTATCTCTTTATTTTATTTGTACCGAATCCATTTAAACATTTCTTTGTACGTTACCTTTTTTCCATACATCAATATTCCTGTTTTGTAAATTCTTCCTCCTAGCCATGTGGTTCCAACGAAAGTAAGAGCCAATATTCCTATAGATAGAAGTACTTCCCATAATTCTACAGATTCCATTGCTATTCGAATAAGCATCACCACAGGCGATGTCAAAGGAATCATAGATAACCAAAACATTGCTGGACCTTCTGGGTTAGTCATCACAGATAATTGAGCCACATATAATCCGAGCATCAGTGGAATCATTACGGGCACAAGGAACTGTTGGGTGTCAGTTTCGCTATCTACGGCTGCACCAATTGCGGCATACAAAGCGGAGTATAATAAGTAGCCACCCAGGAAATACACCAGAAATGAACTTACAAGTGCAAGCCAGGGAAGACTAAAAATCGTGTTTAGTACTTGTCCCTTACCACTATCCACCATTTCTGCCATATCTGTTGAGGACATTTGAGACATTGCCTCGGGAGACGAGTCCAATCCGAGTAGCGGAGTAATTACTGTCACCAAAATACCTGTCAGAATTATCCAAAATAAGAACTGGGTTAATCCAACTAGCCCCACACCTACAATTTTCCCCATCATGATTTGGAAGGGTTTCACGGAGGAGATAATTACTTCAATTATTCTGTTTGTTTTTTCCTCAATTACACCTCTCATCACCTGCATACCAAAGGTAAGTATGAACATCACAATGATAATAGAAAAGCCAAACCCTGCAAATGCGGCAATCTTAAACTCTGCTTTGTTTTCTATAGGGTTTCCGCTTTCATCTAGATTGGTTGAGGCGATTGGTGTGAGCCCTACTTTTGTTTTTATTTTATCGTATTTCGCTTTATCTACTCCTTCTTTTTCCATCAAGAGAGCTTCACGCGTTTCGTTTATAAGTGAAGTTATTTTGGTTTCAGTAGGGGAGTTGGGTGCTTTTTTGTACACCAAATTTGCCTTATTGTCTGCCTTGTCTATCAGGTTAGGAGGAAGGTACACCAAGTAATCATATTTGCTGTCCTCTTTTTGAAACTCAACAATAGCACTTGCATAACTCGATTTTGCTTCATGAAACTGAAGGAAACTGTCTTCTTCTACCTTGTTATTTGCCTCTCTCGCTTTGTTGTCTATGATTCTTTTGGTTCTCTCTTTCTTCAAGATCAACTCCATTCCTTCATACATTATGGTGGTTTCATCTACCACTAGTATGTTGTAGTTTTCTTCTTTTGGCATTGCTAATAAAACAATTGCGGCAAAGAACCCTGCAAACAAAATGGGCCCCAAAACTGTCATTAAAATAAATGACTTTTTCTTTACTCGAGTGAGGTATTCTCTTTTTATTATTAAACCTGTCTTATTCATGGCTTTTAGTTTTTTCTGTTCAATTCGTTGTTCGTGTTCACTACTTCAATAAAAATTTCGCTCATCGTAGGAATAATTTCATTTATCTGTTTCAGTTCAATATTTTCCTCAATCAGAGTCGAGAGAAGATTGTTGAGCGTGTTGTCTCCCAAAATTTTAACTGTAGCACGATGGTTTTCGTTGTCAAAACTTTGTTTGTCCACCAATTCATAATTGGTCCAAAGTGCGTTGGCAAAGCCAATCATATTTCCTTTGAAGTCGATGTCAAACATGTTTTTGCTGAAGTCTTTTTTTATGTCAGTAACTTTCCCGTCCAGCACTTTTTTCGATGAATTAATAAGGGCAATGTTGTCGCAAATTTCCTCCACAGAGCCCATGTTGTGCGTAGATAGGAAAATGGTAGCTCCTTCTTCTTTCAGTTTCATAATTTCTGACTTGATGAGATTCGCATTAATCGGGTCAAAGCCACTAAATGGTTCGTCCAGAATCAGGATTTTGGGCTTGTGAAGCACCGTAGTGATAAACTGTACTTTTTGAGCCATTCCTTTGGATAGTTCCTCAACTTTTTTGTTCCACCAATTTCCAATTTCAAATTTCTCAAACCACTGCAATAGCTCACGCTTTGCGTCTTGTTTGCTCATTCCTTTAAGCTGGGCAAGGTACATGGCTTGTTCCCCAATTTCCATTTTTTTATACAAACCTCTTTCTTCCGGAAGGTACCCAATTTGTTCAATGTGTTTTGGACTTAATCTTTCGCCATTGATGATAATCTCCCCTGAGTCGGGGGCAGTAATTTGATTTACAATTCTTATTAACGAGGTTTTTCCGGCTCCGTTCGGCCCCAGCAAACCAAATATTGTTTGTTTTTCTACACTCAAACTCACGTCATTTAACGCAACGTGGTTGTGATAGGATTTATGTATGTTTTTTGCTTCAAAAATCATGATTCTAATTTTGGTTAGATAAAAATAACATTTTGAGTAAACTTCACTATTAAAAATTGTTAAAAGGTTGGAAATAGTTACGAATGAAACGGTTTTACCTCTTCTTCACTCAGAGTCGTTTCAGTCATCCACATTTTGTCGTCATTCCCTTGAAGAAGGGAATCTACTTGCGCGGGCATAAATTACGCATAAAATAAAAAAAGCTCCATTCTGCCTAAGAATGGAGCTTTAACAATAAAAAATAGCTTTAATTTTTTAATTGTAGGCAGGCAAGAATGAATACTTTTTAGCGTATTCTAACATTTGCTCATCAAAGTTTTGGTATTCAATTTTGAAATCTGTGATTTCACCAGAATCATTCATTACAGCAACAATTTTAGGGTTTACAAATCCTCGATAAGGCTGAATATTAAGAGGTTTTACTCTCTCCAGAACTTCTTTGTGAATTTCTTGATCAACTTTTACACCATAATTTTCTACAAGGTTTTTTCCTGCTTGGTAATCTCCTTCTGACTTGATTCGTTGGATTTCTCGCAATAATTCACCAAACAAGGTTCTTAGTTTGTTGTAATCGTTTATTTCAAAATAGGTTTTTCCATCTCTTTTTACTTTCGAAATTACGTTGTCTTCTTTTCCTTTTTCAAACGCCCAAGAAGCAACAAGCTGTCGGTTTCTCATGTGAGCTTCTTCTATATCTGCTCCCAATTCTAGTCTCGATAATTGTGTCATCATCCCATTACGGATATATCCGTCATACTCAGCAATTCCTACATCCAAAGAAGATACCAAACCGAGGTCTACCATTTTTTGGTCCATAATGTAATACAATCCAACTAAGTCTGCCCGAGCTTCCTCTAAGGTAGAGGAGTAATTTTTTAGCGTTTCTTTTGGAGTTTTTACCCCGGGATTCAATTGACCTGAAGCATGACCAACTACTTCATGAAGAGCGGTATGCATTTTTCCCGCTACCTTGCCATGAGCTTCACTCAATTCAATTTCTGTTGAGTCGTGAGCAAACTCAGTCAAAATACCACTTCCGCCTGCTTCGTTGTAGGCAGAAATAATGTTTCCTAATGAGACAGATTTGGAACCATGCTGAGTTCTTATCCAGTTTGCATTAGGAAGATTTACCCCAATGGGTGTTGAGGGAGAAGCATCTCCGGCTTCACCAGCCACATCCACCACTTTGTAGGTAACTCCTTTTACTTTTTTCTTTTTGTGTTCGGGCATCAAAGGCGCGTTGTCTTCAAACCACTGTACGTTCTCCGAAACCACTGACATGATTTCAGTCATTTTGAAATCTTTCAATTCTACTACTGTTTCAAAAGAACCTGAGTATCCCAGCGGGTCATTGTACACTTCTATAAAACTATTGATGTAATCAATATCACCAGCAGTGGCGTCTACCCATGCAATGTTGTATTCGCTCCATAGCTTCAAATCTCCCGTTTTGTAATACTCAATCAGTAATCCTAGTGCGTTTGCTTGCTCCTCTGTTTCTGCTACGCCCATAGCTTTTTCAAGCCACCCAATCATTTCAGAAATAGCCTCTCCATACATTCCGTCCACCTTGTATTTTTTCTCAACGAGGTTTCCGTTTTCGTCTTTTACTAATTTTGAGTTCAATCCATATTCCACTGGAGTAGGATTCAAGGTATCGATTATTGATTTGTAATAAGCTTCCACCTCTGCTTGGGTAATTTCTGGGGCGTAAAAATTAACAGCAGATGCTTTTACCAAGTCCACATCTTTGGAAAGATTTACCTTTTTTGCATCAAAAGATTCATCAAAAATAGCTTTTTTCGCTTCTTCCGATAATTCTGCACCCACTTGCTCCAAGGCATTATTAAGAAATTTTTCGCTGAACTCGGGAGAGAATTTATCATTGGAGTAGTGATGGTGAATCCCATTGGCAAACCAGATTCGTTTTAGGTAAGTAACCATGTTGTTAAAATCATCACTGTTGCGATTCCCCTTGTAATCGGTGTAAATTTTTTCTAAGGCTCTCTTGATTGAAAGATTGTGTCGGTAGTTTTGATCGTAAATAATCTCTCGTCCCGAGTATCCTGCCATGGTTAAGTAATAGGCGTATTTTTTTTGTTTGAGAGTTAGGTTCTCCCAAGAAGGAATTTTGTAACGAATTACTTCAATGTCCGCAAATTTATCAACCGCATAGGAAAATTCTCCTGAGTTGTTATAGGAGACTAATTCGAAAGAAGATTCTGGTGTGCTTTGTTCAGTTCCTTCGGTGGGAGTTTCGCAAGAAAATAATAAGCTTGCTGCCACAGAGGCTAAGAGTATTGATTTAACATTCATTCTAGTTAGGTTTTGGTTTGTAACAAAGATAAGAGAATGATTGGAATTTTCCCTATCACAAGATGTGAGCATTTATCTATTTAATTTTGTACTTTAGTGGTATGTTATTCAATCGATTTTTTAAACAACCCAAGCCCAATAAATTTGGATACACTCCGGTCTTTTATGACGAGAGAAAAATTGAGCGTGAAAGAAAAATAAAAGAAGCCAAGCTTGCCGAAGGAGAAACTCTGCGTTCAGAGTCATTTGATTTCAAAAGTAAATTTGCCAAAGAATTAGAGTTAAAAAGAAACCAAAGTTTGGACAAATTTCGTTCGAGAGGGAATGCGAAATCTAACCGAATGCTCCTTATTATTATATTACTGCTCATTTTCGGAATTATTTACGTGCAGTTTTCTTTGTAACAAAAGCTACGCACAGACAAGTCAACTTGATTTAGATTTGTATCAAAGCATTAAAAGATGAAATATTTAGAATTATTTGTAGAGGGAATAAAAAGTTTTGGAAACTATTTTTGGAATGAAATTACTTTTCAAGTTTCACCTTGGTACCAAAACTATTTCTGGTGGCTCATTGCTTTGTCATTGGTTGTGTGGGCTTTGGAGATCTTGTTTCCCTGGAGAAAGAATCAAGCGATATTCCGAAAAGATTTTTGGCTCGATACCTTTTACATGTTTTTTAACTTTTACCTATTCAAATTGGTCTTTTTTTCTGGGTTAGCCCTAGTTTCTGCCCAGGCTTTCACAGATTTGTTGGGTGGAAACACCCAAGTAGTTTCTCTTTTTGATGCGCGAGAACTTCCTTACTGGATGCAAATCCTTGTCTTTTTTTTAGCCATGGATTTTGTTCAATGGTTGGTACATGTTTTGCTTCACAGAGTTGAATTTTTGTGGCAATTTCACAAAGTACACCACTCAGTGGAGGAAATGGGGTTTGCCGCTCACTTACGTTATCACTGGATGGAAAACGTGTTTTATACGCCAGCGAAGTACCTTGTGTTTCTTCTTATAGGAGGGTTTGAGCCGAGCAGTGTTTTCGTCATATATTACATAAATATTGCCATCGGTCATCTCAATCATGCCAACCTAAATTTGGACTACGGGCCCTTGAAGTATCTGTTGAATAACCCCAAAATGCATATTTGGCACCACGCAAAAGAACTGCCAGAAAATCATCCTCATGGGATGAACTACGGAATTAGCCTCAGTATTTGGGATTATTTGTTCAGTACTCATTATATTCCATTTAGCGGAAGAGACATACAACTAGGATTTGATGAACTCGAAAAATTTCCAAAAAACTTTAGAGATCAGCTTATTTATCCATTTGGAAGAAAACAAAAGAGCTAACTAACAGAGGCAAGCAAAGAAAGGCGTAGTTTCAATATTTTGTCTAGTCTCGAACAAGGAAAAATTTTCCCTACTTGGAAGTTGTATTATTTTTTATCTTTGTTCACTTATTACTAAGAACATGATGGATTTTAAAACACTTTCGATAATAATTCCAGCTTACAATGAAGGAGCAACGATTCATTTGATTTTGAATAAAATCAAAGCAGTTTCCCTTCCCAATAATATCCAAAAGGAAATTATCATCGTGAATGATTTTTCTTCTGACAATACCTCAGAAGCGGTTGAAACCTACCGAGCAGCCAATGCTGATATGAATATTCAATTTTATCATCAACCAAAAAACATGGGGAAAGGAGCAGCTTTGCATAGAGGAATTAAAGAAGCCAAGGGCGAGTATATGATTATTCAGGATGCTGACCTGGAATACGATCCAGAAGAGTATAACGATTTGTTGAA
>JALRIS010000164.1 GCA_023255335.1 Flavobacteriales bacterium
AAGAAGGTCCCAAGGGTTTGGCTGTTCGCCAATTAAAGCGGTACGTGAGCTGGGTTTAAAACGTCGTGAGACAGTTTGGTCCCTATCTTCTGTGGGCGCAGGATATTTGAGGGGATCTGTCCCTAGTACGAGAGGACCGGGATGGACGAACCTCTGGTGTATTTGTTGTGGCGCCAGCTGCATTGCAAAGTAGCTACGTTCGGTTGAGATAAGCGCTGAAAGCATCTAAGCGCGAAACTCTTCTCGAGATGAGATTTCTTTTAAGGATCGTCAAAGACTATGACGTTGATAGGTTGCAGATGTAAATGCAGTAATGTATGAGTCGAGCAATACTAATTATCCGTAAGCTTAATAAAATAAAACAAAACTACATTAAATCTTCTTTTTTAGTGATTATTGCGGTGGTGAGCACCTCTTACCATTTCGAACAGAGAAGTTAAGACCACTTGCGCAGATGGTACTACATTGTGGGAGAGTATGTAATCGCTATTTTTAGGCAACCTTTTATTAGGTTGCCTTTTTTTTTGTTTAATTTTTAGTAATTTGCTCTATGAAATTAATAGCCGACAGTGGTTCTACCAAAACAGATTGGGGCCTAATCTCCTCGACAAATCAAGTAATCAGTTCATTCAGCACCCTTGGATTGAATCCAGTCTACTACAAGGAAGAGTTTATCCTAGATCAATTGAAATTTACTCCTATAAAGTCCTACTTGTCGGATATTGGGGAGGTAGTATTTTTCGGTGCTGGTTGTTCTGATGATGAAGGTGCTGGTGTTATTAAAAATATACTTAGTAATTATTTTATTTGTGCCAATATTAATGTTCATTCTGATATTGAGGCAGCTGCGATTGCTTCGTTGAGGAATAAATCAGGAATCAATATTATCTTGGTAACTGATTCAAATATTGCGATTTGTCAAGAAAATGGGGAGATTTCTGAGACTCGTTCTGGAAATGGATTTATATTGGGAGATGAGGGTAGTGGTAGTCATATAGGTAGATTACTAATTACTGATTACATGAATAACAAATTACCAGCAGGGTTGATTTATAAACTAGAAAAGGATGGTTTAACAAGGTAAAAGATTATTTTAGAGGTGTACAAAGGGATTAAGCCGAATTTGTTCTTAGCAAGCTTCTCGAAATTTTTATATGACAACATAGAGAATGAGTAGTGTAAAGAATTGGTGCGATCAAGTATAACTAGTCTGATTAAAATTCATTTATCGGAGTACGTAAATTCCTTTAAAGGAAGAATTGGAATAGTGGGGTCAGTGGATTACTACTTCAAAGAAATAGTGGAGCAAGTGTTTCTAGATTTTGGGTTTAATAAACCTAAAATTTTGCAAAAACCAATAGATGGACTTGCTTCTTATTATTTATCGAACAACTAGTACTGTTCCGGATTTACTAATAGGTTTCCCCTCAGCGGTTTCAATTAAAACGGTGTAGAGAAAGATTTCATTAGTCACTGTTTCTCCATCGTGGAATCCGTCCCATCCAATATTGATATCTGTGGTAGTAAAAACTTCTTGGCCCAGCCGATTGAAAATTCTTAACGAGTATGTAGTGTAATCCGCAAAACCTATGATAGGTAGGAAGTAATCATTTGTACCGTCAGAATTGGGTGTAAAAGCATTTGGAATATAAATAAGTTCTTTGGGTGAAACACACGTTTCATTTGATAAACTTATTTCAGAAATTAGGTAACTATTTATATTTTCAACAGCTTCAACATAATAACAGAAATTTCCGTCATTGCTTGCATTGTAGAACCGTGACAAGTCATCTTCAAATGTGGTGATAGTTGAGGGCAAAGTGGCAAGTAAGAGAGCCGTTCCATTTCCAGTTTTTCTGTAGATATTATATTCTCGGATGTTTCCATCCCAAGAGGAATATGGGGTCCAAGAAATAGTTGCTTTATAATTACTTTGATTTATATTAGCTTCTAACAGGATAGTTTGACTTGTGTTTGTTTCGTGATTTGTAACATTATTGCAACTATCTTTTGCAATTCCTTTATATGCATAGTTTCTCACACTTGTATTAACATTCCTGTCTGAGAATAAAATTGGAGAACTTCTATTGGGAGCGAAACCAATTTCGTTGAAAGTACTTCCGTTATCTGCCGATTTGTATATGGTATAACCTTTTATCGTATTGGAGGGAGTGGTAAAAATTTTTAAATCAATTTTGTTTTCGTCATCTACTGTCACAGTCTGCAAATAATTTGTATCCGAAATATATGGGTAGATGGTGTTTGTACAAATCTTATTGGATAAACTAGAATCACTTAGGTTTTGTGAAATAGCTTGTATCACAACGCAGTAGGTTGAGTCTGCTTTTACGTTGTTCAGTGTGAATGAATTTCCTGAAGTACTTCCTTTTCTAATTGGTTGACTTCCATTTATTGATTCCAAAATATGATAAGTTAATACTCCTGAGGACCATCCGCTGTATGAATTCCAATTAAAGGTAATAGTTTTGTCGCAAGCTTGGTAGGCTTGCTGAGCAGATATAGAGCAATGAGGATTGCTCATGGCACTGGTATTTGGCGTAAGTGGCGTTCCGTAATAGCAGGAGTCAAAGGCGGCAACTCCAAAACATTCACTTTCATTACCGGCAGTAGATAAGGAATAAACGTAACTGGTGTTGTTTATTCCGTAAACTGTGTCAATTGGCACCCAAGATCCACCGATGTTTTTAAGAATAATATAGCCTCTTGTGTCATTTGGTCTTGATGGATTCCAACGAATGGTTCCTAGATTTAATGAGGTATCCACTGTAACGCTCCTAATTGTTGGAGGATAAGGAGGGATAACGTCACTGAATGTTTTTCCGTCAACACTGGAGACTGAAGCACAGGAAGTATTGGAGTTGGTAACCCGATAATTAATAGAATCGTTACAGATGGTAATGGTGTCTCTGTAATATTCATTTCCGTAGGGAACGGAATCAATTAAGGTCCAAGTACCAAGGGGATATTCCCTAAATATTCTATACCAATTACTGGCAGTAGGTGAATTAATTGGCGAGAAAACTGGATTCCAATTAAGTATCGCCATCCCATTTGAAGGGTTGTTTACAAACAATTTTATGGATGAAACGGTATCTGAAAAATTGGTTGAAGGTACAGAACTATTTGTGCTAACGACATAGCGAAAGGAGGATGTTTGTCCTAGTGTGGTTGTGTGCGTGTAACTGGTAATTAATCTGTTTGAAATTACTTGGAGAGATACCATGCCTCCAGAGGTTACCTCAAAAATTTCATAGTTTACAAAAATTCCTGTGGGGTCTAATACACTTTCCCAAGTGATTGTGATATTTCCGTTTGGTAGAACGGAAACACAATTTATTTTAGGTCCTGGTAAATTTCCAACTGAAAAAAATGATACCAGAAGAAAACAAACAAAAAATGATATGTGCTTAAGTTTCGTGATAGTTAAACTGTTCTTTTTATTAGGACGTAAAAATAGGGATTTAGTTGCTCATTTTTGTTCAATAGTAAAACAATAAAATAACGGAATTATTGTTAAAAAGTATGTTATTTATTTTCTTTAGAGTCGTTAGGAAAACCTCGCATATAGTCGTATTTTAACATTCTAATTTCGATCATTAAAACAAAGCCTAAAAACGTATGTCACAAAACGATACTTACAATGAAGACAGTATAAAAACCTTAGATTGGAAGGAGCACATTCGCCTTAGACCAGGGATGTATATTGGAAAATTAGGGGATGGGTCTTCGGCTGATGATGGAGTGTATATTTTGATCAAAGAGGTTGTCGACAACTGTATCGATGAGTATGTGATGGGCTATGGAAAAAAAATCGAGATTAAAGTAAAGGATTCTACCGTCACAATCCGAGACTATGGGAGAGGGATTCCATTGGGAAAAATGATTGATTCTGTTTCAAAGATAAACACTGGAGCAAAATATGATTCGAAGGCGTTTAAAAAATCAGTGGGACTAAATGGGGTTGGAACTAAGGCGGTAAATGCTCTTTCTTCCACTTTTAGAATTGAAGCATATAGAGAGGGGAAAGCAAAAAAAGCTGTATTTAAAACGGGAGTTCTGGAAGAGGATTTGCCCGTAGTAGATACGGATCAAGCGAATGGTACCTTCGTTCAGTTTGAAGCTGATGCCACTGTATTTAAAAATTATAATTTTAGGTTCCCTTTCATTGAAAAGATGATTTGGAATTATTGCTATTTGAATCCTGGTCTGGCAATTTATTTTAATGGGAACAAATTTTTATCTAAAAATGGATTGTTAGATTTATTGGAAAACAACATGGACGCTGAGCCGTTGTACCCAATAATTCATCTAAAAGGCGAAGACATTGAAGTAGCCATAACCCATGCAAGACAATACGGAGAAGAGTATTATTCGTTTGTTAATGGACAGCATACTACCCAAGGTGGAACTCATCAAAATGCTTTTAGGCAAGCTTATGTAAAGGTAGTTAGAGATTATTTTAATAAAAACTATGAAGCGGTTGATATTAGGGCTTCCATTGTTGCGGCAATTTCGGTAAAGGTTATGGAGCCAGTTTTTGAATCTCAAACAAAAACTAAATTGGGGTCCAACGACATTGAGCCTGGAGGGAAATCAATGAACGCTTTTGTGAATGATTTTTTGAAAGAAAAGTTGGATAACTTTCTGCATAAAAACCCGGAAGTAGCTGAATCTTTGGAGAAGAAGATTAAGCAATCGGAGAAGGAGAGGAAAGAGTTGACAGGGATAAGAAAATTGGCGAAGGATAGAGCCAAAAAAGCCAATTTGCACAACAAAAAACTACGCGACTGCCGAGTTCATTTGACGGATAAGAAAAACGAAAAGCATTTAGATACTTCTATTTTTATTACCGAGGGTGATTCTGCAAGCGGATCCATTACAAAATCAAGAGACGTGAACACACAGGCGGTTTTTAGCCTGAAAGGAAAACCATTAAATTCTTTTGGACTAACAAAAAAAGTTGTGTACGAGAATGAAGAGTTTAATTTAATTCAGGCTGCACTTGATATTGAGGATGGTTTAGAAACCTTGCGTTACAACAATGTCATTATTGCAACAGATGCCGATGTAGATGGAATGCACATTCGATTGTTACTACTGACGTTTTTTCTTCAGTTTTTTCCTGATTTGATAAAAAACGGACATGTTTATATTCTTCAAACGCCTTTGTTTAGGGTGCGAAACAAAAAAGAAACCAGATATTGCTACACGGAGGAAGAACGACAATCGGCAATGAATGAATTAGGTAAAAATCCCGAAATCACGAGGTTTAAGGGGTTGGGTGAGATTTCACCAAATGAGTTTAAATATTTTATTGGTGAAGACATTCGCCTAGAGCCTGTGTTGATAAATAAGGAAGCAACGGTGGCTGAGCTATTGGAGTTTTATATGGGTAAAAATACTCCTGACCGACAAAAATTTATCATAGAAAACTTAAAAGTGCTAGAAGAGGATATCTAAGTTTCGCTCTTGTAGAAAGTTGACATGGAATGGAATAAAATTGGACAATGAAAAAAACCGTGTTTAGAGACAAACAATTATTCCTTTCTCTTGCTTTTATTTCGCTTGTTTTCATTGCTTTACGAGCTTTTCAAGTTCCGCTTTTTCACGATGAAGTTCGTACGTTCAATCATTTCGTGAAGTCTGGAATTTTATCGCCTTTTAGTGAATACCGAGCCGCCAACAATCACTTGGTCAATAGTTTGTTAGCAAGGTGCTCTTACCTTGTTTTTGGCGATTCTCCTTTTGCGCTGCGCCTGCCCAATGTACTTTCGTATCTTGTGTATCTAGTTTTTGTATTTCGGATAGGGCATTGGTTTCGTACCAAGTTATCCAAGTGGACTTTTTACCTTGCGCTACTATTCAGTTTTCATTTTATTAGTTTTTTCGGGCTCTGCAGAGGCTACGGAATTGGTTTTACGAGTCTAGTAGCTGGGATTTTTTATTTGGGTAGTTTCACTCAAAAACCTACTGTAAGAAATTTGTTATTTGTATTGGTTGGATTTGGTCTTGCCCTGTATTCCTTTTTCTCACTTTTATTACCCTACCTTATCATGTTGGGAGTGGTTATCTATACTTTGATACTTCACCGTAAGCATGTATCCAACAAACAATGGATTGGTTTCTTCGGGTTACTTTCTGTATTAATTTTAGCCTTGGGATATGCAATTCATATTCTTCTTTATTACAAAGGTTACGGAATATTGTGGTTTGGATTTTTAGATGGATTTTGGAAAAACAGCGTTATTTCGTTGCTTCAATTAATGTATGAGCCAGGAATCTATCTGGGTGTTTTAGAGGTTCTTTTAGTGTTGTTTTTTGGAGTGATTTGTTTCGGTTTTGTGCGATATTTTGATACCAAACAATGGATCTCCAAACAGAATCTGTTTGCTGTATTTTTGATCTTGACAATTGTAGGGGTTTTACTGATGGCATGGATTTTTAAGGTGAATTATCCTTACCAAAGAACAGGGTTGCATTTGTATTTTTTCTTGGTTGGAGCTGTATGTTTTGCAGTAGACTCAATCAAAGATAGTCGTGTTCGGTTCTATACATTATTTCCTTTTTTGATGATTCCAGTGCATTTTGTTGCTAGTTTCAATCTTGATTACATTAGCCTTTGGCAGGAGGATACGTTGCCGTATTCTTTTTTTTATACTATGGAAATTGCGGAAAAATCGAAGCCAGTGAATCATAAAAGTTCGCTCTATATTGAGGGAACAGCCATTTCGGTTTGGAGCTATGGAGTGTACAAATGGCACCCAGAATTACCAGTGTGTTCGTCCAATATTGACACCAATTCGAGGAATTACGATTACATCATCGACCGCAAGGTAAATATGAAAAACATCGCCCATTTGTATGATTCGATTGATGGGCAACCGTTTTCGGATGTGATCCTGTACCAAAGAAAAAAGACGGTCGAAAAAACACGTTGGAAAGAGCTAGAATTGGATACGATTGTCACTCAAAACAAGGACCAGTGGTTTGCCAATTTGTTGATAGATTCGCTTCCTTCCTCCTCGCTCTGGTTCGATTTGGATTTGAATATCAGGTTTGTAGATTATCCCATGCATGTGTACGTGGTGTTTTCGATGGAGAATCCCGAAACGCACGAAAAATATTCGTACAAATTCATAGAAATGGACAGATTAATTCATTGGAATCAAGAAAATCACAAAATATACACAGAACTGGCGAATGATTTGCCTCTGGACAAACCAGTAGAAGTAAAGGTGTATTTATGGAATAGGTATGAAAGAACTTATACCCTTGGAAATAGTACATTAACTATCTATACTCTGGATAAATGAAGGTAATAGCTAATTCTTGGGTGAAACGATTGTTACGCTGAAATCATCAATCAAAAGTGGTTCATTGTCCTTGTTCCAAAAATAGATTAAAATTTCACCCGTTAAGTGATCCTTTTTTGAAATTGTCTTTTGTAGAAAAATATGTTGCCATTTTTTTCTATTTTTCACACCAACGGGAATCCAAAAATCGTTCTGTGTATGTTTCGTTTCTACTACCAGATCGGCAATATTTCCTCCATATTTTGTTTTAGCCTGTATCCAGATAATTATTTTTTCGTTTTGGGTTTTCTTCCAGAGGGAGTCTAAGGAGATTTTGTAGGTGAAAGAAAATTTATCCTTATTGATGAGGTTAGCTGAGTTGCTTGGAAAACCCAGCTCACTTATTTCGAACCAGTTGTTGGGACTTTGTGTTTCAAAATCCATATAATTGGAAAAGAGCTCATTGACTTTTTGTTTCTGAAATTTGTTGAAAGGAGCCAAAGTAGCTGAGTCCGAATGAATTTCGTTTTGAATAATTTGGTACGAAAAACCTTTTTCTTGACTAGGATAAAACACTTTTCGAAGTCTGAAACTTTTCGTTTTTCCGGAATAAGTAGGCGAGCTAATCTCGTTAAAAAATGGTGAAATCCAGAGTCCATCTGTGGCTGTATTGGGTAAAAAACGGTAGGTAAATATTCTACCGTCTTCGAGCATATAATCTATTTCGTACAAATCGTCTTTGTAGAAAAAAGTCCTGAGTTTATCTATCGAGGTAGACTCTAATGTTATTTTGCAACGAACAAAACTTTTTGTGATAGGAACATCTATCCATTGACCAAAAAGAGCCTTTTTTATCTCTTCAGCTTTTTCGATAAAGTTGTTTGGTTTCTTTTTTTTACGAAATAAATGAAAGGAAGGACTAAGGTAAACCGATTCGTAATTGGTCAATATATTTTCTAGAACCAAGGGCTCGTCATTCAGCAAAAGTCTGCTGTCAAATGACCCGATGTTTCCCTCGTACTTATCTTGATAAAAATGCCATAGGATAAATTCGGGAGCTTCTTTTCCTTGATAGTGTTCACTTGCCAACTTCGAAACCCATTGCGAAGAAGAGGCGCCAATTTCGATGGTTTTTCTTGGAGACCAATTTAGCTCATTGATCTGGGCATAATTATGTTCCCATGGATAAAAATCAATGGTGTTGTTGCCAATGATGGTTTTCACTTCTGTGGTTAAAATAAGAGGTTGTAAATTTATTCTAGTTATCTTTTTTTGTTTGTTGATGTTTTCATTTCCTTGTGCCAATTGAACTATATTTGAGATGCCGTCAAAACCAAAAGAAATGCCGTTGTAACCACTGATATTTCGATAGTTTGTCCAAAATAATAACACGGTAACAGTTCCGTAAAGAGCGATTTTCCATTTGTTGTGGGCAGAAAGTAAGTACGCTATCCCAAAAAATACAAAAGTAAAATACAGCAGAATTCCGTTGTGACTCGAATCCTCCCTCACCATTGCATGCTTCCACATCATAAAAAAAGAAGGTAGTAGCAACACAAAAAGATGTCTGTGCGATTTTTGCTGAAAAACAAACCAAAAACCTCCTATCAAGAAAAGATACCCGCCAATAGCCCACCAATTGTTGATTGGATGAAGGGCCAAGGAAGAAGAATAGCCGGAAGAAATAGCGAATGCATTGAAAAAATGAGTGATAACCTTGTGAATACTACCAAAAACCAAAAGGCCAACGAGCAAAACCGAGACGCCCGAAACCAAGGAGCCTTGCCACAACTTTTTCCACTTTTTGGACTCCCAAAAGTTCAGTAATAAAGTCATAAATACGATCGAAAAACATGAAATTCCGATTGAAGTTTTGATTACAAAGCCCAAATATGCGAGCACACTCAAAGCTATTAGTAATAGGAAGTTTTTGTTTTTTAAATAATTTAAACCGATCAAACTACTTAACGCCACAAAGGTAATATCGTATCCCATGTAGGCAGCCACAAAAGCCACAACTACAACTGATGCTATGTGCTCAACCTTATTTCTGGAGCGAATTAGAGAAAAAAGAAAATAAATGGTTGATGTTTTGAGAATGGAAATGAACAAGTAGGCAAGCAGCAAATTGTTGGCAATAGGCAGTGGCATTTTTAAAAAACCTAGTATACCAATAGGATATACTACTTCTGAGAGTCGGTCGTAATCATTCGCAAACAAATGGTTAAGTCCCCAAGTATAGGAGGAATCAAGCCCGGGGGATGAAACAAGAGTAAAGCTTGGGAATGTAAGAACAAGAATCAGTAAAGTGAATGCACCAATTTTCACGCTGTTTTGAGTCCTTAACATGATTAAAATCTTGATTATTTTGAGTTGTAAATAGAATTTCTTGTTTTGAAAATTACTCAAATTTTATTAACTTTTTACTGCTTCTGAAAATAAACATAAGGGTTCTTTTCATTTCTTTTATTCACACTATTTTTCTGTGGCTTATGCTTTGTAAAATCCATTGCACTTATCCTGGTGTTTTCATGAGAATCTCAAAATATTGCTGTGTTCAGTTTATCTGAAGATTTCGTACTTCAAATTATCCCCGAGGAATTATTAGTTCATTGTTTTGAGAGTTTTAGCTTTTCATTTTTTTAAAGTTGGAAATTGTTCTATTTTTAACAAAGCTAGTTATGAAAAGAAATCTATATATTCTCCTCTCCACTTTGGTGTTTATTTACCTGTTGCTCAGGGCAATTTATGTTCCCTTGGTTCATGACGAGATAGCTACTTTTTTCTACTACATCCAGCAAATAGATGTAAATCCATTAGCGGGTGCAAATCCCGATGCCAACAATCATATTCTCAATTCTTTACTAAGTGGAATTAGCCATAAATATTTGGGCTATTCAGCCTTAAGTATTCGGTTGCCCAATTTGCTTTTGTTTATCCCATACGCCTTTTTTCTATGGAAAATCGGACAATTTTTAAGCAATAAATGGACACAGGTCACTTTTTACCTCAATTTATTATGTGCCGTATATTTTGTACAGTTTTTTGCCCTTTCCAGAGGCTACGGAATGTCCATGGCATTTTTGTTTGGGGCGTTTTACTATTGCCTTACTTTATATTCAAAATCTTCGGCTCGTAATGTAGCATTTGGTTTAGTGTTTATGATTTTGGCAGTATTTGCAAACATGAGTTTGTTGCCGCTTATAATATTGTTGGCTATTGTAATAAAAGTATTGGTGTTAAAAAGGTTCAAAAAATACAATACGTTCAAAAGTTTTGGTTGGATAGTTCCTTCGGTGGTTTTTTGGATTGTAGCCATGTACTATGCAGTAGTCATTTCGTTCAAAATGAAAAACGAAGGCGCACTTTACTACGGTGAGCTCGATGGATTTTGGGAGATTACAGTCAAGTCCCAATTGCTCATGTTGTTCGAAACAGATGGAATGATGGCCCAAATCTGCGCCTTGGTTTTCGTTTTTCTGTTAGTTTGGCTCGTTATAAAGGGGGTATCAGCGGATAAATTCAACTCCATTTTCGATACTCATTATTTCTTTTTTTACCTCTTGGTAGGTTCTGTGATAGGCATAGAACTCATGGCCATAGTGCTTCACGTAAATTACCCTGAGGATAGAGTAGGAATGTATTTAGTACCGCTGGCAATTGGTAGTTTCTGCTTCGCCATTGATAAGCAGCCGCTATCTTTTTCTCGTCTATTGTTGATTCCGTTGGCTATTTTTCCGGTTCATTTTTTGTTGACGCTCAATGTATCCAAATCCTCTCTTTGGCAGGTAGAATATATTCCCGAGCGATTTTATCAAACCATTAAAAACGATACCTTGCCTCACGGATATGGCGCTACCGTGGGCGGTGACGGACAACGAATATTTACCTACACCCAAAAAATATACGCGGACACCGCCTCGCCCAAACCGAATATGATGCAGCTGTGGCAAAAAACTTTGTTCGATTCTAACCTGAATATTGTGCGCGAAAATCATCCTGCTCGCTATCTGGACTACCTCATTTGCAAACCGCAGTACATCCAAAGTATTTTACCTCTTTTCGATTCTGTGGACTATGCCCAAGACACCAAATTTAGGCTCTACAAGCGAAAACAACCACCCAAGCTAACCAAGCTACGAGAATTTGTTACGACCCCAAAAAGTGAATCTTCAGAAGAGTTTGTGGAGTTTTATCATCAAAAATTTGACACCCTCACTCACGATGCACTCCAATTGGGATTGACCCTCAAATTGCAATCCTTGCAGCATCCCTTTAGGGCGAGAGTAGTTGCCGAAATAAGGAACAGTAAAACGGGAGAAAAATTAGACTATCAGTTTTTTCAGCTCAATTGGATGTACCAAAAAACTGAACAAACCGAAACCATCCGACAGCGATTTATAGTCAATAATCTCAAAGAATATACTCGAGATTCGCCTATCGAAATAGTCTTTTATCTTTGGAACATTCGACAAAAGCCATTTACCTTGTATGGCGCCAAAGTAGAAGAATTTATTGTAAACGATTGACCCGCTCTTTTGTGAATTATTTTGTTTAAAACATACTCCTGTATCCTGCGATATTTTTGGTTTAATTTCTTAGTTTTATACTGTGTTGAATCCGCTCTTGTTTCGCGACAGAGCAATCATTTTCAAGAATATAGATGGCAGAAGAAATAGAAGAAGTAAATCCAGAGGAAAACAATCCTGAAAACGACTCTAAAGGCAACAAAAACAACAACATCATTTCAGTAAACGGAATGTACAAAGAATGGTTTTTGGATTATGCCTCCTACGTAATTTTAGAAAGAGCCGTTCCCTCTCTCGAAGATGGATTAAAACCTGTGCAGCGAAGAATCCTCCATTCCATGAAAGAAATGGATGATGGCCGTTACAACAAAGTAGCGAACATTATCGGGAATACTATGAAGTATCATCCACACGGAGATGCTTCCATTGGAGATGCCTTGGTCCAATTGGGGCAAAAAGAACTGCTCATTGATATGCAAGGAAACTGGGGAAATACACTCACAGGAGACCGAGCAGCCGCAGCTCGATACATTGAGGCTCGATTGTCTAAATTTGGATTGGAAGTGGTGTTTAATCCTAAAACAACGAAGTGGATAAAATCGTATGACGGAAGAAACAACGAACCTGTTAATTTGCCAGTAAAATTTCCGTTGCTTTTGGCTCAAGGTGCAGAAGGTATTGCTGTAGGATTATCTACCAAAATACTTCCGCATAATTTTGTGGAATTGATCGATGCTTCTATCCGTGTGCTTCAAGGAAAGAAAACGAATATCTTGCCAGATTTCCTAAACGGAGGAATGGGAGATTTTACGGATTACAATGAGGGAATGCGAGGAGGAAAAATCAGAGTAAGAGCCAAAATTAGAAAAGAAGATGCTAAGACTCTCGTTATCCACGAAATACCGTACGGAACTAACACCAGTAATCTGATAGATTCAATCATCAAGGCGAATGACAAAGGGAAAATTAAAATTAGGAAAGTAGAGGATAACACTGCGGCTGAGGTAGAAATTGTGATTCATTTACCTTCGGGGATTTCTCCGGATAAAACTATTGATGCTCTTTACGCATTCACCGATTGTGAAATTTCTATTTCGCCTAATGCTTGTATTATTGAAGACAATGAACCCAAGTTTATTACGGTAAATGAGATGCTCAAAAACAACACGGACGACACCGTGAGGTTATTGAAAATGGAATTGGAAATAAAGCTAGGTGAGCTGCAAGAGCAATGGCATCATTCTTCCTTGGAGAAAATATTTATCGAGAATAAGATTTACATCGAATTTGATGGAAAAACCTATGAGGAAGCCATTGAGGTAACTCATAAGTTGCTGAAGCCTCACATTAAGCATTTGGTAAGAGAAGTGACAGACGAGGATGTAGTTCGGCTTCTTGAAATAAAAATGAGAAGAATTACCAAGCACGATGGCGACAAGGCAGATACCTATATCGCTTCTCTGGAAGAGCAAATTGCCGAAGTAAAAGAAAAATTAGCAAACCTCATTGAGTATGCGATTGAGTATTTCAAAAACCTAAAAAAGAAATACGGAGCAGGGAAAGAGAGAAGAACAGAGATCAGAACATTTGACCAAGTGGATAAGGCAAAAGTGATTATTTCCAACAAAAAGCTTTACGTAAATAGAGCCGAAGGTTTTGTGGGAACCACCCTCAAGAAAGATGAATTTGTTGAGGATTGTTCTGATATTGATGACATTATCGTATTCCGAAGAGATGGAGTGATGATGGTGAGTAAAGTGGCCGATAAGCACTTCTTTGGAAAAGATATCTTGCATGTGGCAGTGTGGAAAAAAGGAGACAAGCGAACTATTTACCACATGATTTATCAGGATGGGACGACCGGCCCCTCGTACATGAAAAGATTTAACGTAACCAGTATTACTCGAGACAAAGAGTACGACTTAACAAAGGGAACAAAAGGTTCTAAAGTGCACTATTTTACGGCAAATCCAAATGGAGAGGCCGAAGTAGTGCAAGTGGCACTCCGACCAAGACCTAACATCAAGAAACTGAAATTTGAAATAGATTTTGGGGAGCTATTGGTGAAAGGAAGAGGAAGTAATGGAAACAGAGCCACCAAACATTTAATTAGCAAAGTGGTTCAGAAAGAGCAAGGAGACTCAACTTTATCTGCCCGAAAATTGTGGTATGATGATATCGTGAGAAAACTCAATGTGGAAGAAAGAGGGGAGTTCTTAGGGGAGTTCAAAGGAGACGATCGAATTCTGGTGATTACACAAGCGGGAGAATATAGACTATATCCGTTTGATTTAAATATTCATTTTGCCGAAGACATGATTCATATCGAAAAATGGATGGTGGACAAACCAATGTCTGTTATCTACTGGGATGGCGAAAAGGAAAACTATTACGTCAAGAGATTTTTACTTGAGGATACTGATAAACCAGTAGTTTTTATCTCAGAGCATCCAAAATCGCATTTAGAAATTGCCTCTACCGATTGGAAACCCGTTGTAAGGCTTCAATTTGACGGAAGAGCCAATAAAAGAGACGATGAAGAGGTGTTGCTCGAGGAGTTTATTGCCATAAAGGGATTGAAAGCCTTAGGGAATAAACTGACCAATTACAAAGTAAAATCTATTGATGTACTAGACCCTATCCCATTTGAACCTGAACCAAAAAAGGAAGAGGAGAGTAACGACAAAGCTGAAACCAACAATACAGATACCAAAAAAGACGAGCAGGAAGAAGATAAAACTCCACCACCTCCATCTAGTATTGGTGACGATGGACAAGCTTCACTGTTTTAATAACTATCATGAAATACTACCTGATTGCCATTAGGCATTACCTTAATTTCTTGTCCTTTCTTGCTCCCAATTTTGCGGGAAAACAAGCTGTTTTGGTTTTTTCTAAAGTCAGAAAAAAGAGTATCCGAAGAAAAGAACAGGAGTTTTTTGATCAAGCCGACCCATTTTGGGTTGAGCGTGAAGGCGAAAATATTTCGTGCTACGAACTAGGAAATCCTGAGGGGAAATTATTGTTTTTGGTTCACGGATGGGAGAGCAATCCTGGGTGTTTTACCCAATTTTTGCCCCATCTTGGAAAGTATCGCATTATTGCGTTTACACTTCCAAGCCATGCCCACAACAAAGAAACTCACACGCATTTATATGAATGTAAAGATGCGTTTAAATTGGTGTTGAATCATCTGGCGCCCACACAAGAATTTCATGTAGTGGCGCACTCCCTTGGCTCTTCGGTAGCAACTTTTGCCCTTTCCGAAACCAATTACAAAGCAGATAAACTTGTGTTTTTGTCCGCAAACAACGATATGATTCAGGTGTTTCAAGACTTTCAGAAATTGCTCGGATTCAATAATCGCGTGTTCGATTTATTAGCGAAGCGAATAGAAAAAATAACAGGTACAAAGCTAGCCGAAATGGCAGTGGAGTCGAGACTGAAGCGGGTGAAATTCAATGAATTGCTCTTGATTCATGATAAGTATGACAAAATTATTCCATTCGAAAAGTCAGAAACACTGAGCAAGAATGTTCCAAATTCTACCCTCATCCCGTTTGAACGAATAGGGCATTACCGAATGTTATGGAATAATGAAGTACTTGCAGAAGTATTAAAATTCTAGTGCCAATTAGAAAACGGATTCTTGCTGAGTTGAGAATTAAAGTATTTATTCTCCTGAGTAACTTCCTTGCCTACCCAGCCTGGAAACTCTAGGTGTTCATTCTCGTCTGACAGTTCTACCTCCGCCACAATTAAGCCTTTGTTTTCTAGTTCAAACTCGTCAATCTCCCATTTGTGGTTATGGTGTTCGACAATAAATCGAGTTTTGGATAAAATAGGTTTTTCGCACAAGGCAAGTAATTCTTTGCCATCAGAGATCGGAATTTCATACTCATATTCTTCTCTCACACTTCCAATGGATTTGCTTTTGATGGTCAAAAAAGCATGAGTATTGGAAATTCTTACACGAACTGTTCGTTCTGGGTGGACACTCAAATAACCTTGGGAAATACTCTGTTTCGCCTGGATATTGTCTCTCCAAGCATCATTTTTTACCAAGAATTTTCTTTCTATTTCTACTCCCATTTTTATTACAAAATATCGGAAAGCGACTGTACTTTCAGTGCATTGGAACTCGTGAAACCCTCTCCAAATTTGGTTCCAATAATTCGTCCAAATTGTCTTGCTCTGCCTTCTAGAAAGTCCATGAATTCTTTGCTTGAAATAGGAGTTTTCGGCTCCTTGCTTTCGGGATTATAAAACTGAGAAGAATAAGCTAAGATAGAGTCCATTTTGGCAGGCATTTCCTCGGTGATATCTATCACAAAATCTGGTTGGATGTACTCGTCTTGGATGTAATGAAAAACTTGCTTGGGTCTCCATTTTTCCTGTGTTTTTCCCTCAATTTCTGTTGGTATTTTCGCCAATCCTGATAAAAATGCTGCTCTTTTTACAAGTTCACTTCCTCGGCCATGATCGGGATGTCTGTCGCTAATAGCGTTACATAAAACTATCTCGGGCTGATATTTTCTTATCATTTCTATTACACGTATCAAGGAATCTTTGGTTTGTTCGAAAAAACCATCTCCTAAATTCAGATTTTCTCTTATGCTATTGCCTATTATTTTTGAGGCAGCCTCGGCTTCTTGGTGCCTAATCTCTCGGCTTCCACGCGAACCCAATTCACCTTCCGTTAGGTCAATAATTCCTACTTTACTCCCTGATTTGATGTGCTTTATGAGTGTGCCACTGCATGCCAATTCTATATCGTCTGGATGTGCCGAGAAGGCCAAAATATCTAGTTTCATGAGGTAAAGATACGGAATTAGAAAAAGTAAATTGTTAGTCTAGATTAACAAGTTTTTTTCTTTGTAAAATAAAGTATGTACCGATAGAAAGTAAACAATATCCCAAGAAGAAATACAAGCCGATTAGTGTTGTGCTTTCGGTTTGGATTCCAATGTTGAGGTTGTTGAACGATAAAAAAGCCAAGAAGCAAGCGGCAACAAATATATCAGCCATGCTATATTTTCCCATGTAGGTAGCAATTTTCAATAATCGTTTTTGTTCCGATATTTTTTTTGAAAACAAAAAGGAATAAAACAAAGCAAGTTTGGCAAATGGGAAAACTACACTAAATAATAAGATGCAGCTTCCAACAATCCAGTTTCCATAGGCAAAGAGTGATTGAATGAGTTGAATCACGGTTTTGCTTTGATAAAAAAAGTAAACTTTGCCCTCAAAGGTTTTGGATAAACCGTACCCAATATCCAAGGTAAGGTCGTTGAGAAATGCGCCTAACTCAATAAACGGAAGTAGAATTCCCGTAACGAGACACAGAGACGAAACATTGAGCAGAACAAATCCAAAGTGTAAAGCCGAGGATTTATTTAATCGGAAAAGAATAAAAAAAGTAAAGAAATAAAGAGTCATCCACCCTGCAAGCAGCGAACCGTAAAAGGTTGCTTGGTGCTTGGCTCTCACTGCTTTTTTCCATTTGTCGGTGCTCGATTGCTGTGTTGTTAGCCATTCATTAGAGTAGAGATAGTCTTTTACATCAAGAAGACTCGATTGAAAATTTAGCTCGCTGGCATAGGCTATTTTGTAGCGTTGGAATTTTTTTGAGAAATGGTGTGTTTCGGCAATTAAAAAGAAGCCTACAAGTAGCAGTAACAAAGTGCTTAGTACAAAGAGTGATCTTTTCATTTTGTCTAATTAGATTTAATTATGCCTTTTTCGGAAAGGAGAATAGCTACGTCTCTGGTTCCCTTTATTTTTGAGAAAATTAAAATCATCATAACTGTAATAGGTACCGAAAGAATCATCCCTATGATTCCCCAGATTGCTCCCCACACACTCAAGGAGAGAATAACAACCAATGAGCTTATGTTTAAGGAATTTCCCATCATCTTTGGTTCCAAAAAATTACCGACCAATAATTGAATAATTCCCACGAATACTACGACCAAAATAAAGGGAGTGAAATCGCTTCCGCCATATTGTACTAGAGCCATAAGGGCAGGAAATAATGTGGCGATAAGCGAACCAATGGAAGGAATAAAATTGAGAATAAAGATGCACGCTGCCCAAAAGAAAGCAAAATCGATTCCAATTAATTTGAGAACGGCAAAACTACAGACAGCCGTGATAAGACTCAGCAGAGTTTTAATAGAGATGTATTTGCTTAAGGATTGGTCTATTTCGATAAGCAATTCGTTTACTTCTTCAAATTCATTGGGTTTTTCGTACACAGCTTTGAGTTTTTTTACAAAACTGGTTTCTTCCAATAAAATGAAAATGAGGTACAACAATATCATGAAAGTACTTGAGAATAACTCTGAAAACGAATCCAGAAGGCTTTTGCCAATCGAGGTAAGATCAATGTCACCGATGAAATTATTGAGGTTTTCTCCAATATTGAGTCCAAAACGTGATTCTATTTGGTTCGCCACTTTTTCGAGATTCTCTTGGTAGCTGGGAGCTTCATTGTAAAGGTCTTGAACATTGGATATTATTAAATTAGAAATCAAACCAATTACAAACAAAATGAAAATAGAGGCAATCCCTGTTTTTACACCTCTAGGCACTTTGTTTCTAATCCAAGAAGCTTTGTCCATAAATTCTCGAATTTCTTTAATAATGAACCAAAGAAATGTTGCCAGAATAAGCGGAAGCATTATCCCTTTTCCGATGATGAGGAGAGTGATAACACAAAAAATAATAAAGAATATTAGTCCAATTTTTTGTAATTTCATACTTGATTTTAACAGTGTTTCTTTAAAAGTACATAAGAATTCCTGTTTTACCATAAAAAAAGAATATCCCTTGAAAAAATTTGAAATTCCCGAAAAGTACAAAGCTTCCATTATTGGGGAGATTAAAGAAAAAAGAAAATCGGAAGATCGCATGAAAAAGGATTTTTCTCCTTCAAAACTAGAGTTTGACGGAGTAGAATTTGTCCTAGCTCGACATTTTGGTTTTTGCTACGGAGTAGAAAATGCAGTAGAAAAAGTATATAAGGTATTGGATGATTTTCCCGAAAAGAGGATTTATTTGCTCAGTCAAATGATACATAATCCTACGGTGAATGAAGACTTGCTGGATCGAGGTATAAAATTTATTATGGATACAAAAGGAAATCAACTTGTTCCTTGGGAGACTATTTCTTCCGAGGATATTGTGTTGATTCCTGCATTTGGGACCACTCTCGAGATTGAAGAAATTCTAAAAGAAAAAGGAGTCGTTTCCAAGGATTACGACACCACCTGTCCTTTTGTGGAGAAAGTTTGGAATCGTTCGGAAAAATTAGGGGAAAAAGACTACACCATTATCATTCACGGAAAGGCTGCCCATGAAGAAACACGAGCTACTTTTTCTCACAGTAGTCAGAATGGAAAGTCTGTGATTGTTAAAGATATAAAGGAGGCTAAATTGTTGGCGCAATTTATAGATAAGCAATTGCCCCCCGAAGATTTTTATTCGTTTTTTGAGGGAAAGTATTCTCCCGGTTTTGATCCCTACACCGATCTAGAGAAAGTAGGAGTAGTGAACCAAACAACGATGCTCGCCACCGAGACACACGAGATCTCTCAATATTTCAAAAACAAAATGACGAGTGTTTTTGGCGAGGAAGAACTCAGTAATCATTTTGCCGATACGAGAGACACCCTGTGCTACGCGACAAATGACAACCAAAAAGCTACTTTGGAATTGATGAAAGAAGAGGGCGATTTTGCCGTTGTGGTTGGGGGCTACAATAGCTCAAACACCATGCATCTAGTTGAGTTGTTGGAACAGAAGTTCCCTACTTTTTTTGTGCAAAATGCGGAGAAGATTGTGGGTAAGAATTGTATAAACCACTTTGATATTCATACCAAGGAGGAAAAAACTACCGATTTTATCAGTAAATTCAACAAGGAAAAAATTAAGGTAATTATTACTTGCGGAGCCTCGTGTCCTGATAGCGTATTGAACCAAGTGATAGAAAAAATTGTGTATGTCGTTAATCAACCATAAAAAAATAGTGTGGGCGAGTGTCTTTTTCTTGTTCATGAGTTTTTCAGTAAAGGCAGAACTTCAGGCTATATTTAATTACAAACAATTTCAAATACCTGGCAAAGGCATTTACATCGAGAATTATTTGTCCTTTGTTTCTTCTTCCTTAAAATATAAATCGAAAGAATCTTCTGTGTTGCAAGCAAGAGTGTTGGTGACACAAATTTTAAAACGAAATGATTCGATTGTTGATTTTAAGAAATACAACGTCTTAGGTCCTGAATTGGTGGATAGTGTTGCCATTGATTTTAAGGATCAACAACGATTTTTTGTAGAGCCCGGAGTGTACGAACTAGAAATTCAACTCGTAGATCTGAATAGTCCGCTAAAAGTACCTGTAGAACTTAATAAATTCCTTACTATCAGAGCTTTTGATTCACAGACAACACTTTCTGATTTGGAACTGGTGGATTATTTTAAAAAAACCACCGAACGAAATGAATTCTCAAAATCGGGGTATGATTTGTACCCACTCATTTCCAACTATATTCCTACTGAAGTGTTTAAGTTGGCCTTTTATTTTGAAGTGTACAACAAACACAGCTCCAGAAAAGTTCTTGTAAAAGAATACATAGAAACATTTTACGGAAACAAATTATTGCCCAATTACATTAAGAGAAGTGTCAAGGAATTGAAGGAGACCACTCCAATTTTTCATGCATTTGATATCGAAAAGTTACCTTCGGGGAACTATAATTTGGTAGTAGAAATACGAGATGAAAAAAATCAACTTGTCACAAGTGAGAAAGTCTTTTTTCAGCGAGTAAACACCCAAGTGGTGGAACAAAAACCAGATACAGCTAAACCTATCTCTTTAACTTATGATCTTCCTCAAGATTCGTTGGACTATTTTTTGGAAGCATTGGTTCCTATTGCCAACACACTTGAGTACAAGGTGCTTACGGGAGGAAAATCTACCTTAAGCGATGAGTTGAAAGAGCAGTATTTTGTCAATTTTTGGCAAACCAGGTACGGAGTAAATGCTATTGCCGAATGGGAAAAATACCGTAAAAAGGTGGCCGAAGTAGAAGAATTGTTTGGGAACTCGGTAAAACCGGGATACATGACGGATATGGGAAGAGTGTATATAAAATATGGCAAACCCAATGATAAGGTAGAAAAATTGAACGAACAAGGAACTTATCCTTATGTGATTTGGCATTATTATCAAACACAAAACAGATCGAATGTGCTGTTCGTTTTTTATCATACTTCGGCAGTTACTCAAGATTTTGAGCTGATTCACTCAGATATGCCAGGCGAAATTACCAACCGAGATTGGAAGTATCTACTTAATATGAGAGTAGGGGGGCAAGACAATCGGGTAGATGAAGATGCGCGGAGAATGAGGTAATAACCTTTTAATATTCTTCTTTTTTTTTGAAATAAGTTAGATAAAATTCTGGACTTTGGATTTAAGTTTTGTTACATTAAACGGACGAAAGAAGTAGTAATTTTAATAAATCAAAACAGAAAAAATCATTATGAATAGAATAGGATTAGATGTAAACAAATCAGAAAAAATAGCCGTCAAATTAAACGAGCTTTTGGCAAATTACTCGGTGTTTTACCAAAACACAAGAGGGTTTCATTGGAATGTAAAGGGTGAAAAATTTTTTGAATTACACACCAAGTTTGAGGAATTGTACAACGATTTGGTGTTAAAAATTGATGAAATTGCTGAACGAATACTTACTCTAGCTCACACCCCTGAGCACAATTACTCGGTTTATACTCAGTTGGCCACGATAAAGGAAAGTTCAGAAGTGACAAACGGAGTGAGAGGTGTAGAAATCGTTTTGGAGTCTTTCAAAACAATTATCGTCTTGCAAAGAGAAATCTTAGAATTAACAGACGAGGCAAATGATGAAGGTACCAATGCATTAATGAGTGACTACATTAGAGAGCAAGAAAAGCTTGTGTGGATGTACTCTTCTTTCTTGAATAAATAGTCAAGCTCCCAGAATAAAACTGAATCCCTTTTACTATCTGTGAAAGGGATTTTTTTTTGTGAAAGAGGAAAGTAAAGGAGTTATTCCCGATTGGTTAATAGTATTCTTTTTTTGAACTCTTTGGCCCTTTCGCCAAGTTCATTTTCAGGAAAAGTAAGTACGGGGTCTGCCTTTAGCACACGGGTGGTCTGAATGTCCTCGATTCTGAAAAAATAAATGCCGCTATCTGTTTCGTCCTCATACAGTTGCAGCAAATCTTCCTCATTTATATATCGAATCGTGCTAAACTCAAACATAGCTGGATCAATTATTCCATTGGCAATATTATCCAAGATAGATTGATTGATTTCTCCGTACAAATAAAAATCACTGGTGTCGTTTTTCATTACTTTTTCAAGTTCCAAAAACACCCAAGTTTTTTCTCTCTTTGGCGGGAATTCATCTCGAGGAGAATCACATCCAGTGAGCAACGTAAGTAAGCCTATCAGGGAGGAAAGAAGTATGAGGTTTTTCATGTGAATAGTAGTTTTTATTATAGCTCGATAGGAATTAGTGAATTACTCGAATTCTTCTTCAAATTTCAACTTCGCTAACTGTAGTTTTTATGATGAAATTACCGAGCTGAACGGTTAGTTTCTTTCCTTCAATTTCGAGCAACGTGCCCAAAGTTTTTTGGTTTTTTAATTTTATTTTATTTCCAATTACGAGCAACTCTTTTAGTTTTTTCGCCTCCAGTTGTTTGTCTTCTTCAAGCGATGCTTTCGTCTTTACCTTGGCTGGTGAAGATTTTGGCAACTCTGTGGCGGATAAAGATTTGTCTAGCACAACAGGTTTTTTCTTCTCCTTTAGTTTTATTCGTTCAATCGAGGCTAATTTTTTTAACGCCTCCATGGTAGCTTTTTCTGTTTTGTGGTGCTTGAATTTGCCTAAAATTTCATAGAATTTTTTTCCAATCGTCACAAACTTATTTTGTTGCTCAATGAATTGACTAATTCTCTCCGATTTGGCTTGGAGTTTTTCTAGTTTTTCATCGTACTCTCTCATACTTTTCATCGCTTTGTGCTGAGAGCGATATTGTTCTGTATTTATTTTTTTGAACTTCGATTTTTCTTTCTGCAAAGAAACAGAAAGAGCATCCACCTGGAGTTTTTGTTTAGAAACTTTGGTTTTGGCCATCTCGATGAGTTCATTCGGAATGCCATTGTGTTGGGCCACTTCAAAAGTAAAAGAGGAGCCCGGCTGCCCAATAGAGAGGGTAAACAGAGGAGCTAGTTTTTTTGTGTCAAAAAGCATACAGGCATTAATCGCTGACTCTAAAGTTGAGGTAAGTATTTTGATATTGGTGTAATGAGTGGTAATAACCGCAAAGCAATTTTTTTCGTACAATTCCATATAAAATACCTCGGCTAAGGCTCCTCCCAGCTCGGGATCTGTCCCGCTCCCAAACTCGTCTAAAAGCAAAAGCGTGTTAGAATTGGAATTTGCGAGAAAATAATTCATTCTATTGAGTCTGTAACTGTACGTGCTCAATTGATTCTCTATGGATTGGTTGTCGCCAATGTCGGAGAGTACTTGCTCAAACCAGCAGCAGGAACTATCTTTTTCCATCGACAAAAACAAGCCAGACTGAAACATCAACTGTAAAATCCCAACCGTTTTTAAGGTGATAGATTTTCCTCCTGCGTTGGGTCCCGAAATCACCAAGAATCGACTCGATTCGTTCATTTCTATTTCTTGACCGATGGTCGCTTTGTTTACCGCTTCATTTTTTATGAATAGCAAAGGATGTTTGGCATTTTTCCAGTGCATTTTTCTCTCTTTGTTCAGTGCCGGTCTGGAGCCATTGTAGGATTGTCCAAACAATACTTTGGCATTCAACAAATCAAATTTTACCAGGAGGTTTTGGAAGGCTTTCAGTTGTTTCTTTTCAGCTCTAAGGCGAAAAGTAACCTTTTCTAGAATAGCAAAAATTTCATTGCTTTCCTCAATTCTCAATCTTTCCTGCTCTTTGTTGAGCTCAAAACTTTCTTGCGGTTCGATGTACGTGTAGTTTCCTTTTGCACTCACGCCACAAACTCTTCCTGGCACTCTTTTTTTGTATTGAGAAAGCACAGTGAGTAGTCTTCGATTGTCAAGAAAAGACTCTTCAGTTTCGCCAAGTAATTCCTCTTGCCGACACCTGCGTAATGCTTTTTCAAAATTTTTATTTATTTCGGAGCGATTTGCCTTTTGTTTTTTCCTGATGGTAAGCAGGAGGGAAGTAGCATCATCCTTAATATCTAGTTTCTTGGTGTCTAATATTTCGGTAATGATAGCCAGCACATCTTTTATTCCAGTTATGTGTTCGCAGGCGGCAAATACCAGTGGATATTCATCTTGCTGATTGCGCGCAAAATCAATAAGAAGTTTGGTTCCTTGGCACAGGGAGTACACTTTTAGCAATTCGTTGAGGATGAGGACTCCATTTTCTATACGCAGAATATTCAGTGCAGTATCAATATCTTCTGCGTTGGGGTGAGGAAAACTCAACCGCTCGTCCAGGTAAATTTCTTGAATTTCCTCGAGCAGATCAAATTCTTGATTGAGCAATTCGGGTGAAGAAAAAGAACCTAAATTTAGAGCGTTCTCTCTCGCTTTTTTGGATTTACAATAGCTAGAAAGTAGTTCGCACACAACACCAAACTCTAGGTCTTTTCCGCTTTGTTGGTCTAATTTCATTCGTAAGTAAAGAGAGATTCGTGAATTAAAACACGAAGTTAGTGAATTTTCAGAGGAAGAGTGGGAGAGAATTTATCCGACTCTCAATTTTGCCGCTTCTTTCCACAAATAGTGTGGCAAAGGCTCGTTTAGCGCCCATTTTATATTCATTGGTTTTTTCTCCCTTTAGACAAACCACTCACCGAAATTGGCACCGACCATTTAGTTTTATTCAATTTAAAAACAGCTATTTAGACATCACTTCTCGTTTCTCTCCACAACTTCCAGCCCCAATTTTTCGCCCACTTCCACCATGTAGGCAAAAGCCTCGTCAAAGTCGTTTTTAATTGTGCCTTCTAGGATAGCTTCTTTGATGTCGTTTTTGATTTGACCTACTTCGAAGCAGGGCGTTAATCCAAAAGTTTTCATAATGATGTCGCCCGAAATTGGTGGCTGCCAATCTCGTATTCGGTCATTTTCTTCTATTTCTGCAATTCGCTTTTCTACTTTGTCAAACTTTTGCAGATAGCGCTGAACTTTGTGCTCGTTTTTGGAGGTGATATCTGCTCGGCACAACGTCAATAAGTCATCAATATCGTCCCCAGCTTCCATGAGCATTCTCCTGTAAGCAGAGTCTTTGGTATTGGGATTTGTAAGTGCAATGGGGCGCAAATGAAGAAAGACCAATTTACGAACATACGACATGGAGGAATCCAAAGGAAGTTTAAGTCGTTTGAAAATTCCTTTTACCATGTGAGAACCCACTACCTCATGGCTGTGAAATGTCCATCCCACTTTTTTGTCAAATCGCTTGGTAGGTGGCTTGGCTATGTCGTGTAAGATAGCAGCCCATCGCAACCACAGATTGTCGGTATTGGGGGCAATATTATCGAGTACTTCCAGCGTGTGATAAAAATTGTCTTTGTGGCCTTTGTTGTCCACAAATTCTACTCCGTGTAAAGCCACCATTTCAGGAAATATAATCTCGAGTAGTCCTGTATTGAATAATAATTTAAATCCAATGGAGGGCTTTTCTGCGAGAATGATTTTGTTCAATTCGGTCGTGATTCTTTCTTGAGAAACGATGGAAATTCTCTCTTTGTTTTCTTTGATTGCTGCTAGGCTCGTGTGATGAATAGAAAAATTCAATTGGGTCGCAAAGCGAATGGCGCGCATCATTCTCAAAGGATCGTCAGAGTAGGTAACTCCCGGAGCAAGAGGAGTTCGTAATAGTCTGTCTTTGAGGTCTTGTACTCCATTAAAAGGGTCGATCAGTTCACCGAAACTGGCTTTGTTGAGGCTAATGGCAAGCGCGTTGATTTTGAAATCTCTTCGTTTTTGGTCGTCCTCAATTGTTCCATCTTCCACAATAGGTTTTCGTGATCCTCTGTCATAGGATTCTTTTCTTGCTCCCACAAACTCTATTTCGTATCCATCATTGAGCTTAATCATGGCGGTTCCAAAATTCTTAAACACAGAAACTTTTGTTGCCTTTACTTTTTCGGCAATCTTTTCGGCCAATTCTATGCCGCTTCCCTCAATCATAATGTCTATGTCTTTACACGGTCTTCCTAACAATAAGTCGCGCACAAAGCCGCCAATTACATACACACGCTCGTTTGGAACGGTCTCTCTAATTACCTCAAAAATTGGGTGGGTTAAGTGGTGGGCAAGTTGTGTTTCTGTCATTACTGAAAAAGTGAAAGTTACTTTCTTATCAAGGTAAAAGTTCCATCCATTTCTATTCTCATAATGGTCGAAGCTTTCGGTGTTAATTTTGTGTCGGACGGCAAATTTACAATATAATCTACACCGTCCAAAATTCTCTTGTCAATATCCTCCAGCCTGAGAGGCGCATTGTCGTTAGCAATAGTTGCAGAGGCAGAAACGATTGGTTTTCCAAATTTTTTAATCAACTGATGGCAAAAGCCTTCCTTTACGATTCGCGCGGCTATTGATTTATCTGGCGCGAGTACGTTGTCGGCAACATTGTAGCCTTCGGGATAAACGATGGTCGTGGGTTTTTCTGCCAACTCCACAATATCCCAGGCAATGTCCGGAATTTGTTTGACGTATCTATTGAGTTTAGAATCGGTTTCCAACAGTACGATCATTCCTTTTTCCGGGGTTCGTTGTGTCAAGGCATAAATATTGGCTACTGCTTCCTTGTTTGTTGCATCACAGCCTATTCCCCAAAAGGTATCGGTGGGGTAGAGGATGAGTCCCCCTTCTCGTAAAGTTTGAATCGCTTTTTCCATGTTACAAAGGTATCTAAAGCTGGGGGGAAAGACAAAACTCTTTCTCTCCCGAGAACAGTTTTTCTTTGTTTTGTTTCGGGTGAAAATAGCCCAAAGGGAATTTTTTTAAGTAAATTCGTCACCATGAATAAGAAGGAAAGAAACATTAAATTGATTTGGGACTTTAGAGGCGAGGATGGCCATCAAACAGCTCTACATCATGAGATTCATCTAAAAGAATTTGTGCAAAAAGAAGGGATTCCTTTCGTAAACAGTGGAGTAGAAGAGCAGTCAGAGCTCCATTCACTTGCATTTATCATAGTGCCAGAATCCCACATGAGAATTGTGCGAGATGCATTAATTCCGCACCGAGGAAAAATCGCTGAATAGAACATTCTCATTCAGTAAAATAAATAGGAGTAAAATTGTTTTATAACCAAGGTTCTTTTATATTTGCACCCCTAAAAAAGTAAGTAAATTAAACAAATAAACTATGCAAAATAGAAATATTATATGGGTGTTTACCATATTACTAACACTAGCTTGTCTTTACCAATTGTCCTTTACGTGGGTTACAAGTAGCGTAGAGAAAGGAGCTCAAGAGTTCGCGAAATCAGAGGCTTCGCAGTACGTTGGAAGCGATTCTTCGGTAAGAGCAACGGTTGGAAATACCGAGTATCTTGTTTCTACACAAGCCGAGAGAGATGTTTTTCAAAAAGCGGTGTTGGAGAATTACTTGATCAACAAAACTAATGAGTCAGTCTATCCAATTTTTGGACACACTTACAAATATTGTAAAGACAACGAGCTAGCAAAAGGACTTGACCTCGAAGGGGGAATGAGTGTTACGCTTCAGGTTTCTATTCCTGATATGGTGTCGAATTTAGCCGGAAGATATGCTTCAAGAAGCTCTTTCGCAAAGCCTTACAAAGCGGCTTACGATGTGTTTACGACAGCAGAAAATGAGAAAGAATTTGTTGACTTATTCGAGGAGAAATTCAATGAGATTAATCCGGAAGAATCGTTGGCAGAGATTTTTAAATTCAAAGACGAGAACGGAAACAAACTGACTGAGATCTCAAATGAAGAGGTGATTGCGATGTTGAGAGAAAAAGCGAAAGGAGCTTTGGACAAAACCGAAACGGTTATCTCATCGAGGGTATCAGGATTGGGACTTTCTCAACCTTCTATCCAAAAGAACCAAAGCAAAGGAACAATTACTATTGAATTACCTGGTGTAAAAGACAAAGAAAGAGCGAGAAATTTATTGCAGAGTACGGCAAGATTAGAGTTCTGGCACACCTACAAAAACACGGAAGTAGGAAATGCCGTGTACGAAAAGTTAAATGACATTATCAGTAGAACTATGTATCCTGGATACCTCGATTCTGTTGAGAATGCGACAAAAGATACTAATTCACCTGCCGAAATAGGGGTAGAAGTTGATTCTTCGGAAGTAGAATCTACTGATTCTGCGGACATGGCAACTGCTGATACGGCAGCAAAGAATGATCCATTTGCAAACTTAACAGCTGACGAACAACAAGACGTGTTCAGAAAAACAAGTCCATTGTCGGCAAGATTATACCCATACGCAAATCAAGAAAGCCAGTGGATAGAAAGCGCAGTATTGGGATATGCAAAAATCACGGATACGGCAGAAGTGAATGCTTTTATGAAAATGAGTGCTGTGCAGAATGCAGTATCCTCTATTTCAAGAGATTTGGCATTTATGTGGGAGTCCAAAGCTTCGGGATCTACTGAGGACGGAACGCCTCTATTGAACCTATACCTTATAAAGAAGACAAAAAGTGGAATTCCTGAGTTGGACGGAGAAGAAGTGGAGTCGGCAAGACAAGACTTTGATCCAATGACAAGAAAACCAATGGTTTCTTTGCAGTTCAAGAATGCTGGGGCGATTGCTTGGGCAGACTTAACTGAACAAAGTGCGAAAGACGGAACAGGAATTGCCATTACGTTGGATAACAAA
This sequence comes from Flavobacteriales bacterium, assembly GCA_023255335.1. Lineage (GTDB taxonomy): Bacteria > Bacteroidota > Bacteroidia > Flavobacteriales_D > CAJJDF01 > CAJJDF01. The sequence continues at coordinate 28,780 of JALRIS010000164.1, forward strand.
GTATTTTCTTCTCCTGTAGCTTCAGGAAAAATTGAAGGAGGAAGAACTCAAATTACTGGAGGATCTTTCAATGGGGCAGATGGAATAAAAGAAGCGAAAGATTTATCGAATATTTTGAAAGCAGGAGCGCTTCCTGCACCGGCAAAAATTGTAGACGAATCTGTGGTAGGACCTACACTAGGTGCAGAAAACGTGAAAGCAGGACTTTGGTCGTTTGCTGGAGCTTTACTGTTGGTGTTGGTTTACATGATTTTTTATTATTCAAAAGCAGGAGCCGTAGCTGATTTAGCCTTGATTACAAACATCTTTTTTATCTTCGGAACGCTAGCTTCCTTGGGTGCAGCACTTACCTTGCCAGGAATTGCTGGTATTGTGTTAACAATAGGTATGTCTGTAGATGCGAACGTGCTTGTGTTTGAAAGAATAAGAGAAGAGTTGAGAAATGGAAGAGGAAAAAGACAAGCCATTGAAGAAGGATATTCAAAAGCGTTGTCTGCTATTTTGGATGCAAACATTACAACTTTGCTTACTGCAATTGTGTTGGGATACTTTGGTCATGGGGCAATTCAAGGATTCGCCATTACGCTTATCATCGGTATCTTTACTTCACTATTCTCGGCATTAATTATTTCTAGATTGATTTTTAGTTACATGATCGATAGAAAGAAAGATATTTTATTCTCAACTTCTATTACGAAAAACTTGTTCTTGAACATGAACGTTCCTTTCATCAAGAAAAGAAAAGTATTTTATGTGATCTCAGGATTAATTATAGCAGGAGGAATTTTCTCATTGGTATCGAGATCGTTGGATTACGGAGTAGAGTTTACCGGAGGTAGAACGTACAAAGTGAAGTTTGAAAACGAAGTGAATTTCCAAGACGTAAGAGAAAGCTTAGCGGCTTCTTTTGGTGATATGCCAGAGGTAAAAATGATTGATAACCGATACAAGGCACTCATCACAACACAATACATGTTGGGTGATAAATCTTCAGAGGGTTCTGCGAAAGTGGAAACAAAACTGAATGAAGGACTGAAAGATATTAGTGCTTACGAAATTATTGAATCAAGACAAGTAGATGCGAATATTTCAGCTGGATTTAAAACATCTTCAATCAATGCTGTTGTACTTTCTTTAATTATCATCTTCTTGTACATCTTATTCCGATTCAGAAAATGGCAATTTGGGCTTGGAGCTCTCTTGGCGATGTTCCACGATGTGCTTATTGTGTTGTCTTTATTCTCGATTGGGTGGGGAAGATTCCCATTTGCGATGGAAATAAACGAGGCATTCATAGCAGCTATCTTAACGGTAGTAGGTTACTCAATAAACGATACCGTGGTAGTATTTGATAGAATTAGAGAATTCTTGACAGAAAGAAGAAAAGGAGAGCCAGCAGAAGTAATAAATGAAGCACTGAACTCAACTTTGAGTAGAACGGTAAATACTTCGGTAACTACTTTCTTGGTATTGTTGATTATCTTTATTTTTGGAGGAGACTCAATCAAAGGAATGACATTTGCCTTAATGATTGGGGTGATTGTAGGTACCTACTCTTCGTTATGTATCGCTACTCCATCGGTTATTGATTTAACCAAATCTTTTAATTTCAAAAAGAAAGAAATAAACTAATTGTCCCATAAATGGGTAGAAAGTCCTCTGAGAAATCAGAGGACTTTTTTTGTGAAAACACTTTTTTCTTTTCGCAACAGTTGCTAAACATTTAGTATCTTAGTAATTGAAAATAAATCCTATACAGACCCGTAAAATACACCTCATACATGTCAACTATTTTCCTTTTTTTGAACCTAAGTAGCGGAGAAATATTTATCGTCTTTTTATTTATTCTTATCTTCTTCGGTGCAGAAAGTATTCCAAAAATAGCTCGTTCGTTTGGGAAAGTTATGTATCAAATTAAGAACGCAACTGACGACATTAAACGAGACATCAAAGAATCCACTGACAACATTAAACGGGATATTATGGATCAAGCAGAGGGTTCTAATCCTATTACTGAAATGAAGAAGGAGATTGATGATTCTGTAAAGGACATAAAAATAGATTAATGATGGATTTTTTT
>JALRIS010000213.1 GCA_023255335.1 Flavobacteriales bacterium
CACTTTGTTGTGAGCTTCTGCCAATGTGGAGGAAGATTGGTAAATAGAAGTTAGTATTTTGGTCAAGTCGCTCGTGTTTTCCATATTGAGCTCATTCAAAAAGTCAGCCATGTCGTTCGTAGAAAAGCGTCCTACTGGCCCCGTTTGATTAGAGTTCCAAGTGAGTTTTTTTTCTCCTAAAAACACGTGGTTTATTTCTTCAAAATCATGGTCTTCTGTTGCCATCCAAAACACGGGGACAAAATTATTTTCGGGAAACTCAGCTTTCAGTTTATCGGCTAGTTTGAGGGTGGAAATAATTTTGTACAACGAATACAAAGGCCCTGTAAACAAACAAATCTGATGTCCCGTTGTTACCGTGAAGGTATTGTTGTTTCTTAGCAATTCAATATTGTCAATTGAGGCTTGGTTGGAGGTTTTGTTTTGCGAAAGTAATTCCTCCACCAGCAAATCTCTATTCACCTGAGCTCTTTCCTTTATTTGTCTTCCAAAATTTCTTACACTAGGCTCTCCGGTAATGAATGAGGAGAGTTTTTTAGGTTCATACACATATTCTTCGGCTGTTTGTGACAACAAGCTAATTTCTTTGAATGGAATTTTGTGAATATATGGTTTCAATAGGTAGGGTGTTGGTTGAATAAATGATTAATCGAATTTATTTAAAGATTCTTTCATGATTACCTCAAGAAGTTCTTGCGGTATATCTTTGTTTGGATCAATAGTGAGGGCTTTCATTTGTTTTCTGTTTCCTAGTTCTAGCTCGAGGACATCAATATGTAAGCTGCGCATAAAACAAACGTATGGCATTCTGGTTTTTTTGTTTATCCAAAGATAGCAAAATGGTTTTTTCTTGTAGTAAAAAAAAGGAAGCTTCCATTTCCATTTTTCTTCCATATGTTCATTATTCGATAAAATAAATTTACGCAGAAACAAGAAACAACCCTGAGTAGGTTCGGGAAAGGATTCGTAAAATTCTTGGAGCGGTGTCATAAAAATGGTCGTGAATTTTAAAAGTACAAGAAATTAAAAATCAAGGCAATATTTTCTTTAAATTAATCGCCTTTTTTCACAAAGCCTTTTAACTTTGATAATTATTAAACAATTTATGGATTTCACAAATAGCTTACCGAAAGAAACACTCTTAAAACTGTATAAAGCGCTCATCACTCCCCGAATGATTGAGGAGAAGATGTTGATTTATTTGAGGCAAGGAAAGATATCGAAGTGGTTTTCCGGAATTGGTCAAGAGGCGATTTCGGTGGGCTGTACACTCGCTATGGAAGAAGAAGAGTTTATTCTTCCCATGCACAGAAATTTGGGGGTTTTTACGGCTCGTGAGGTAGAGTTTGAGCAGTTGTTTTTACAATTTCAAGGAAAAAACGGAGGGTTTACCAAAGGAAGAGATAGGTCTTTTCATTTTGGATCAAAAGCGCACCATTTGGTCGGGATGATTTCTCACCTTGGTCCACAATTGGGTATAGCCGATGGAATAGCTCTGGCTAATTTGTTGGAAAAGAACAAAAAAGCAACCTTAGTGTTCACGGGAGATGGAGGCGCTAGTGAAGGGGATTTTCACGAAGCTCTGAATGTGGCTGCTGTGTGGAAATTACCTGTAATTTTTGTGGTTGAGAATAATCAGTGGGGATTGTCTACTCCCTCAAACCAGCAGTTTGCTTGTAAGCAATTTATTGATAAAGGAATAGGATACGGAATGGAGGCTGTTCAATTGGACGGGAATAATATTGTTGAAGTGTACGAAGCTATTTCTAATATCAAGCAAGATATTAGCGAGAATCCACGGCCAGTTTTGGTCGAGTGCATGACTTTTAGAAGAAGAGGGCATGAAGAGGCTTCTGGGACAAAATATTATCCGGAAGGATTGATAGAACAATGGGAAGAAAAAGATCCTGTTGCCAATTATGAATCTTATTTGCTGGAGAACAAGGTGCTAGACGAGGAAACGATAGAGAAATTAAAAAAAGAAATCACGAAAGAGGTGGCAGCCGGTTTCAAACGTGCTACCGAAACCGAAAACATACTACCGAACACGGACTTGGAATTATCCGATAGGTTTGCTCCATGGGAGTTTGAACCGACTGAACCAGCTGGTAGCAAGAAAGAAATGAGGTTGATCGATGCTATTTCGGATGCGATGAGATTGGCGATGAGGAAACATGATAAACTAGTATTGATGGGGCAAGACATTGCCGACTACGGAGGTGTTTTCAAAGCAACGGAAGGATTTTTGGAAGAGTTTGGTCCAGAAAGAGTGAGAAACACACCTTTGTGCGAATCGGCTATTGTGGGAGCTGCATTGGGGCTTTCTATCAATGGATACAAGGCTATGATGGAAATGCAGTTTTCGGATTTTGTGACTGTTGGCTTTAATCAAATAGTAAACAATTTGGCCAAAATTCATTATCGATGGGGACAAAACGCAGATGTGGTGGTGAGGATGCCAACTGGAGCCGGAGTTGCCGCGGGACCTTTTCATTCGCAAAGCACAGAAGGTTGGTTTTTTCATACTCCAGGATTGAAAATTGTTTATCCCTCTTCGCCCAGAGAGGCAAAAGGATTGTTGTTGGCAGCATTTGAAGACCCTAATCCGGTGATGTTTTTCGAGCACAAAGCACTCTATCGTTCCATTTCCGAAGAGGTGGAAGAAGGTTATTTTACCATCGAAATAGGAAAAGCTAATGTGGTAAAAGAAGGAAATGATGTATCAGTGATTACCTATGGGTTAGGAGTAAAATGGGCAGAGGATTTACAAGAGAATAACCGTGAGACTTCAATTGAGATTGTGGATTTAAGGACGCTGAGTCCGCTCGATACAGAAACGATATTCAATTCTTTAAGAAAAACAAACCGAGTAATTGTTTTGCATGAAGCGAATACAACTGGTGGAGTAGGAGCAGAAATTGCTACGCTTATAAATGAGAATTGCTTTGAATACTTAGATGCACCTGTCCGAAGATTGGGTAGTTTGGATACTCCAGTGCCTTTTGCAGCAGAATTGGAGCAAAACTTCTTTCCGTTGGAAGAATTACAAGAGGCCTTGACTTACTTAATCAATTACTAATGAAAGAATTTCGGTATCCCTATTTGCTGTTTGTCCTGATTCTGTTTGCTTGTAAAAGTTATGTAGTTACCAACAAGCAGAGCCAAAACAATCCAGTGGTTCAAACTGAACCTATTAATAAGGAAGTGACCGAGATAATAGCTCCCTACAAAGAGGAATTGGAAAAATCAATGAATGACGTAATTGGAGTTTCTGAGCGCGAGTTGACAACTGGCAGTCCCGAGGGAACTTTGGGAAATTTAATTTGTGACTTATGCTTGCGATTGGGAAATGATAACTACGCTGCGCTCCACAATGATACTGCAGATTTTGTGTTGTTGAACAACGGTGGATTTAGAACCGAAATGCCAAGTGGCGAAATCACTCGGGGAAAGATATTTGAAATAATGCCTTTTGAAAACGAATTGGTTGTGGTTACATTGTCTATCGAACAAACCGTGAAGCTGTTTGAATACCTCGCAAACAAAACTGTGAAAAACGGAACCAGAAAACAGGGAGTGCCTATTTCAGGGAATGTAATGGTAGAGATTTTGGACAAAACACCCATTGAGGTGTTGGTGAATGGGATTCGATTGAGAGGAAGACCCTACAAAGTAATAACCACTGACTACTTAGCAAATGGAGGGGACAACATGAGTTTTTTTCTCTCTCCCATAAAGGTAGAGAAATTGGAAATGAAGTTAAGAGACGCTATTTTGTGGGAAGTTGAAAATCTTACCAAACAAGGAAAAAAAGTAACGGCAAACCTCGATAAAAGAATACGATATGCTCAATAGAAGAAAGTTTTTGCAGCGATCACTTATAGCGGCCGGAATGGCTCCGTTCACCCAAGAGGTTGTGCAAGAAATGTTGAAAAGTGGTGAGGCCCTGAAAATAAGTATCCTGCATACCAATGATGTGCATAGCCACATAGATCCCTTTCCCGATACCCACAAACGATATCCCGGAAAAGGAGGAGTTCAGAACAGATATACTCTTATTCAGAAATTCCGTGAGGAAAATAAAAATACGCTGTTGTTCGATTGTGGTGATATATTTCAAGGAACGCCCTACTTCAATTTGTATGGCGGAGAACTCGAGTTAAAACTAATGAGTAAGATGGGCTACGATGCGGCCACCATGGGAAATCACGATTTTGATAATGGAATGGAAGGGTTTTTAGCAGTAAAGAAACACGCGAACTTTCCTTTTGTATGCAGTAATTATGATTTTTCGGAGACCATTTTGCGAAATCAAACTCTTCCTTTTAAGGTGTTTAATAAATCGGGAATTAAAATTGGAGTGTTTGGAATAGGAATTGAATTAGAGGGGTTGGTTGATAAAAAGTTATATGGCAAAACTGTGTATAAAAACCCGATACAAACAGCGAATGATTATGCTACAAAATTACGACATGAACAAGGGTGTGAGCTGGTGATTTGTTTGTCGCATTTGGGGTATAAATACGAAAACAATAAAATATCGGATGTGGAGTTGGCAAAACACACTTCGGGCATAGATTTGATCTTAGGTGGTCATACTCATACGTTTATGGAGAAGGCTGAAGTTCTCAGGAATAGCAAGGGAAAGGAGGTTTTGGTCAATCAAGTAGGGTGGGCGGGAATTAATTTGGGAAAAGTTGATTTTTATTTTAGTAAATTGTCGAAAAAAAGACTAAATTTGAGTGAAACGAACAAAGGATTTGTCGAAATAAACTAAATCCAGCACCCTAAAAAAAAAGTTACTATGCAATAGTAATTCGATTTTGTTTTAAACTTTTTTTTGTCAATATTTGTTCAGTCTTAAGGAGGGGGTTTTTTACTTCCCAGAAAAGGACAAAATGAATCCCATTTTGATCACAAGCTTTTCTTTGTAAGACACAATTTTTTTTTAGATAAAACAATAACTTTTTTAGAGGAAGAACTACTATGAAAAAAAACCATGTAACTGTTTGGGAAAATTGTCTGAGTGTGATCAAGGACAATATTAGTCTACAAGGATACAAAACTTGGTTTGAACCTATAGTGCCAGTAAAATTAAAAAGTGACGTGTTGACGATTCAAGTTCCCACTCACTTCTTCTACGAGTGGTTGGAGGAACATTACATTTCGTTGTTGAAAAAAACAATCAAAAGAGTAATAGGTCCAGAGGGAAGATTGGAGTACAGCATTGTAATGGATAAGAACCAAAAAAATGCAAAACCTTACACAGTAAATTTCCCTGCTAAAACAAACAATTCGTTAAAAAACAAATCGATCAATGTGCCGCTTAATGTGAACAAAAGCGCCATCCGAAATCCATTTGTAATTCCAGGACTCAAGAAAATAAACGTAGATGCGAATCTGAATTCATCTTACACCTTCGAAAATTTTATTGAAGGAGAATGCAACAGGCTGGCAAGATCTGCAGGGTATGCAGTGGCGAGCAAACCAGGAGGAACTTCTTTCAACCCTCTTCTGTTGTACGGAGGAGTTGGTTTGGGAAAGACTCACCTAGCGCACTCTATCGGGATAGAAATTAAGAACAACAACCCAGAGAAGATTGTCTTGTACGTATCTTCCGAAAGATTTACTCACCAGTTCATTGATGCGGTGAAGAACAACGAAACCAACGATTTCATTCATTTTTACCAAATGATTGATGTGTTGATTATTGACGACATTCAATTCCTTGCAGGGAAAGAAAAAACCCAAGATGTATTCTTCCACATATTTAATCACTTGCACCAAACAGGAAAGCAAATCATCCTTACTTCGGATAAAGCACCAGTGGATATGCAAGGAGTAGAGCAACGATTGCTTTCAAGATTCAAATGGGGGTTATCTGCGGATTTACAATCTCCAGACTTGGAAACAAGAATTGCCATTCTGAAAAAGAAAATGTACCAAGACGGGATAGAACTCCCAGAAGATGTCATCGAATATTTAGCCTACAGCATCACAACCAATGTAAGAGAATTGGAAGGAGCACTAATATCACTCATCGCTCAATCTTCATTGAACAAAAAAGCTGTAACATTGGATTTGGCAAAGCAAATGATCGATAAGTTTGTGAAAAATACTGCCAGAGAGGTATCCATTGACTATATCCAAAAAGTAGTGTCGGATTATTTCAATATGCCTGTAGAGCTTATGAAATCCAAAACTAGAAAAAGAGAAATAGTTCAGGCAAGACAAATCTCTATGTATTTTTCGAAAAAATTAACGAAGTCTTCCTTGGCAAGTATCGGGATGCAATGCGGAGGAAAAGACCATGCAACAGTTCTTCATGCTTGTAAAACAGTGAATAACTTACAAGATACTGACAAGCATTTTAGAAAATATATTACGGATCTCGACAAGAAGTTGAATCTGTCGTAAGATTTCAAGTAACTAAGTTTTAAAAAAAATGTCCTTTTAAATTAAAGGACATTTTTTTTGCTTAATTATACTGAAACAGCCGCTTTGATATGCGGATGTGGATTGTAATTGATCAATTCGAAATCTTCGTAGGTGAAATCAAAAATATTTTTGATGTTGGGGTTTAGTTTCATGGTTGGCAATTCTCTCGGCTCTCTCGAAAGCTGAAGCTTGGCTTGCTCAAGGTGGTTGGTGTACAAATGTACATCCCCAAATGTGTGAATGAACTCTCCGTAATCTAAACCACACACCTGAGCCACCATCATGGTAAAGAGAGCATACGAAGCAATATTAAACGGTACCCCCAGGAAAGTGTCGGCACTTCTTTGGTACAGCTGACAAGATAACTTTCCCTTGCTCACATAAAACTGAAAAAAAGCATGGCAAGGAGGTAAAGCAGCTTTGCCGTTCGCAACATTATCCGAAAATGATTTGCTGGTGTCGGGCATTACGCTCGGGTTCCATGCCGAAACCATAATTCTTCTGCTGTTTGGGTTGTTTTTAATTTGGTCGATTGCTTGAGCTATTTGGTCAATTCCATCACTGTTCCAGTTTCTCCATTGATGGCCGTAAACTGGACCTAACTCTCCATTTTCGTCTGCCCATTCATCCCATATCCGTACTTTGTTTTCTTGTAAGTAGGCAATGTTTGTATCTCCTTTTAAGAACCACAACAATTCATGTATGATCGATTTTAGGTGAAGTTTTTTGGTGGTTACCATGGGAAATCCTTCGGCCAAATCAAATCTCATTTGATAGCCAAAGCAGCTAATGGTTCCGGTCCCTGTACGATCTCCTTTTTGTTCTCCGTTGTCTATAATGTGTTGTAATAAATCGTGGTATTGTTTCATGGTGATGCTCCTAAAAGTTTCGGTACGAAAATAAGCATTTGACGACTTAGTTTGGTTTCTATCTGCACTTAGTTATCCACTTGTGTTGAAAACAGACGCCAAAGAAGATTGGAGCCGCATTCCATCCGCACTTCACCCTCCAGAACGAGGAGAATGGGCTCAAGAGGTTTCTTGAGGAAGGTTTTTCTAATTTTGAGTCTGAATTTATCTTGCTTAGTGTTGTTCGGTATGCTTCAATTGTTACGTGATTTTTCTAACTCGTACATTGAGAAGGAAAAAGAACGTGGGATATAAGCATTACAAGGTTCCCCTTGATAGTCCAAACTACAAAGAAGTGAGATTTGGGAAATGTCAGGATGAATCTCATTCCTGTCACTTAATTCATAACCAATAGTATCCCTTTGAACAAGCGCCACAAAAAATTACCCCACAAAAAAAACCTACCATGAAAATGATAGGTTTTCTTTGCAATTGTGGGCCCACCTGGGCTCGAACCAGGGACTTCCTGATTATGAGTCAGGTACTCTAACCAGCTGAGTTATAGGCCCTATTATTCGTGAATCGAATAACATGGGTTTTCCTTTACTAGGAAAGTCTGCGAATTTAAAAGGTCTTTGCCCTTTTTCCAAATTTTAGTCTGTTTTTATTTCGATTTGGCGGTGTCTTTTTCCATCGGCTTGAGCGAAACAAAGAATTTAGTTCCAACATTTATCTCGCTTTCTACATTCAAGGAACCTCCATTGAGTTCAATCATTTGCTTGATCATGTACAAGCCAATTCCCATTCCTCCTGTGTGGTCGTTCTCATTTACACGCTCAAATATCGAAAACACTTTGTCTATGTCTTTTTTTGTGTCAAAGCCAATTCCGTTGTCTTCAAAAATCAATTTAGTCATTCCATCTTCGTTGTATGAGCTTAGTTTTATGACGATTTGCTTATTCTTGGGCCCATATTTGATGGAATTGCTAATCATGTTGTAGAAAATACTCTCCAGAACCGAGGCATTGAACAGGATTGTTTTTGCTTTAAAATCGACTTCAAATCGAACATCATTCTTGCGAATTAATATCAGAAGCGAGCGTTTTACG
>JALRIS010000215.1 GCA_023255335.1 Flavobacteriales bacterium
CTGAAGCTTTTAGTTGTGGGCAATGAGGGATTCGAACCCCCGACCCCCTCGGTGTAAACGAGGTGCTCTGAACCAACTGAGCTAATTGCCCTCTTTCGATTGGGTTTGCAAATATAGAGATATTTTTATTTTGTACGCAAATATCTTGACCAAAAAGATTAATAAAGTTTTGCCTTGAGATCTAAACAGGGGTTAAACCTCAATAAATCAGCCTCTTGAATGGCTAAAAAAAAGCGTTGATTAATGCCGTTTTATTGCAAAAAAATCGGCTGAGATGACTATCTTTGTGAAAAATGTAAAAGAATGTCCCGAAAAAAGATAAAATCAGCCCTAATCTCAGTTTTTTACAAAGATGGGTTGGAGCCGATTGTAAAAAAGCTAAACGAACAAGGAGTCACTATATATTCAACCGGAGGAACTCAACAATTTATTGAGAAACTTGGTATACAAGTGGTTCCCGTAGAAGAGTTGACTTCTTATCCTTCTATTTTGGGAGGAAGAGTGAAAACTCTGCATCCAAAAGTATTTGGAGGTATTTTGACAAGAAGATCAAACGAAAGTGACCAAAAAGAGATAGAAGAATATGAAATTCCAGAATTAGATTTAGTAATTGTTGATTTATACCCGTTTGAAGAAACGGTGAAATCTGGAGCGAGCGAAGAAGACATAATTGAAAAGATAGACATAGGAGGGATTTCATTGATTAGAGCTGCCGCAAAGAATTACAAAGATGTAACAATTGTTTCTTCTGTGGATCAATATGAAAAGCTTTTGGGACTTATTACCAAGAATGAAGGGGCACTATCGTTGGACGAAAGAAGAGAATTTGCCAAAGATTCATTTGATGTTTCTTCTAATTATGATTCTCATATTTTCAATTACTTTGATGAGAACAACCAGTCGTCATTCAAACAAAGCATTCAAGAAAAATCGGTATTGAGATATGGAGAAAATCCTCATCAGAAAGGGAGTTTTTATGGAGATTTAGATGGTTTTTTTGATAAATTACATGGAAAGGAATTGTCCTACAACAACTTACTGGATGTAGATGCGGCAGTAAACTTGATTCTCGAATTCAAAGATTCCATGCCAACATTTGCGATTCTTAAACACAATAATGCATGTGGTTTGGCTTCGAGGGCTTCCATTTCTGAGGCCTACACGGATGCTCTTGCGGGAGATCCAGTTTCAGCATTTGGTGGTGTGTTGATTTCCAATATCGAAATTGATAAGGAAACAGCAGAAAAAATTCATACCTTGTTTTGTGAGGTAGTAATTGCTCCATCCTACTCAGCCGAGGCTCTAGAAATTTTGAAAGGAAAGAAGAACAGAATCTTGTTAGTTCAAAAACAGTTTTCTTTGCCAAGAAATCAATTCAGGACTATATTGAACGGTGTGTTGGCACAAGACAAAGACTTTGTGACTGATTCTAAAGACGATTTTAGGACGGTAACAACCACTTCACCTTCAGCTTCTCAAATGACAGACTTAGAGTTCGCAGGAAAAATATGTAAACACACAAAGTCTAACACGATAGTACTAGCAAAAAATGGACAGCTATTGGCGAGCGGAACAGGTCAAACATCCAGAGTAGATGCATTAAATCAGGCAATTCACAAAGCCAAGTCTTTTGGTTTTGATTTGCAAGATGCCGTGATGGCGTCTGATGCCTTTTTTCCGTTTCCGGATTGTGTAGAAATTGCGGGAAATGAGGGAATAAATGCGGTAGTTCAGCCTGGTGGTTCTATAAAAGATGA
>JALRIS010000038.1 GCA_023255335.1 Flavobacteriales bacterium
AAGTCAGCTACAAGAGGTAAGTCATTCTTTGTCTTCGGTTTCCGAATCGAGTAAAAAAACAAAAGAAATTTTTGAACGAATTCATTCTACCTTGATTGAGCTAGAAGATATAAAATCGGAAATTGAAGAAACCAACGAAGAGATAGTCTTTGATTCTGAAAGGATAGAAGTTCTCTCAGAGACTTTAAATTTACTTCAAGCAAGTTATCAAAAACATCGAACAGATTCCGTTGAAGAGTTGATAGAAAAGAGAGAGAGCATTGAAGCTAACTTGATGTTAGCCTCAAATTTTGACGAAGAAATACAAAAGTTATCTACTCAACTCAATAATCAACAGCTTGTTTTAAAGAAAGTTGGTAAAAAACTGAGTAAATCAAGAACTTCTGTTTGCCCAAGTATCGAAACAGAAATTAATGAAATGCTTGATGGATTGGGAATGAAAGACGCTCAGGTTCAATTTTTGTGCGAGAAGAGAAAAGAAATTTCTCCCCACGGAATGGATACGGTTCAAATATTGTTCAAGGCAAATAAGGGTGGAAGTTTCAATCCAATTGCAAAAGTAGCTTCAGGTGGAGAATTATCTCGTCTTATGCTTTGTATTAAAACAAATTTGGCTCAGAAGAAACATCTACCTTCTTTAATTTTTGATGAAATTGATACAGGAGTTTCTGGAGATATAGCTTCCAAAATGGCTGAAATGATGAAGCGAATTAGCGCTAATTCGCAAGTTCTTGCGATTACTCATTTGCCACAAATTGCGAGCAAAGGAGATGCCCATTACAAGGTATATAAAACCACCGATGAACACTCTACTTTTACCAAAATGAAAGAACTTACGACAGAAAGTAGGGTAGTGGAAATTGCAAAAATGCTGAGCGGTAGCAAAATAAGTGAAGCCGCTCTAGAGAACGCCAAAACTCTCTTAACCAATTAAGAGAAAGAGGAATCGTGTTTGAATAAAGTTTTCAGCACTTCTGGATAAATTTTATGCTCTCCGCTGTACCGAATGACCTCTATTTGAAACCCTGCTTCCTTGTACAATTGGATTCTTCTATTTGCCAATTCTTGTGAAATAAACTGATCTGAAACGCCAAAAACCAGTTGGATAGGAATTCGATGAAAGTACGTGTCTTGAAGTACGTCTTCGGGGATATCACCAGCCCAAATAATGAGTCGATTTATATCGGTTTTGGAGGATGCGATCCACCTACAAGCTATAGCCGAACCTTGCGAAAACCCTAAAACGGTGATTTTTGCAAAAGGATGATTCTCTCGGATAGTTTCTATTACCTTGTTCAAGAAATGTTTCTGGTCTTCGATTTCATTTTTCCTATCTTCCTTCGTCATCCATGAGGCAACAACCCTTCCGTTCATTCCGTTCCAGTAAAATTTGCTCAATCCTTCTGGAGCATAAACGGGCGTTTTGGTTGTTGAAAGAAAATCAAACTTCTGAATAAAAAACGAGGCTAGCTGGGCATATCCATGGAGAGCAATTACCACTTCGGTGGCTTCCTTATTCTCACTATTTTTACTAAAAATACGAGCTGTTTTTTGTGTTTTGATAAATATTTCTTTCATTTGCAGACCTTGTTTGTGGGGTTAATGATAGTATTTTTATTGTTTACTACAAATCCAAAAGGAAAATATAAATTAAGATCTTAAAAATTAGACTATGAACATAGACGGAATAATCTCAATTTCTGGAAAGCCAGGACTTTTTAAAGTAGTATCACAAGGAGCAAATAGAATCATTATCGAAGACATCGAAACAGGAAGAAGAAAACCTGCTTTTGCCTCCAGTAAGGTAATTTCATTGGCTGATATTACAATTTTCGGTCATGTAGATGATTTATCTCTGGGTGAAGTGTTCGGAAAAATATACGACAAAGAAGGAGGAAAAGAATCTAAATCTCACAAAACAGATCCAGCTGAATTACGAGAATATTTTGAGTCAATTTGGGAAGAATACAACGACCAGGAAGTAAAAGACCATGATATTAAGAAAATATTTCAGTGGTACAACTTGTTGGCTGCCAACAATATTCTTTCAAAAGAGGAGGAAGAATAACTAACTAATTACAAGTTCTTTTCTCGGAAGATGAAGTTTTGACCGAGATAAACTTTTCTCACCATTTCATCTTCTACCAATTCTCTAGGTTTTCCGGCTTTCAAGATGTTTCCCTCGAACATAAGGTAAGTTCGGTCTGTTATGGCGAGAGTTTCCTGAACGTTGTGGTCCGTTATTAAGACCCCAATATTTTTTTCTTTGAGTTTGGAAACAATAGCTTGAATATCCTCAACAGCTACCGGATCTACTCCGGCAAACGGCTCATCTAGTAAAATAAATGTTGGGTTTGAGGCTAGTGCTCTGGCAATTTCTACCCTTCTTTTTTGACCACCAGAAAGAGATTGTCCCATTGTTTTTCTGTGTTCAGTGAGTCCAAACTCTTCCAGCAATTCTTCCAATCGATTTTTTCTCTGGTTTTTATCTTTGATAAACAACTCCAAGATAGCAGTAATGTTGTTCTCTACGGATAAGTTACGGAATACGGAAACCTCTTGAGGCAAGTATCCAATTCCCATTTGTGCTCTTTTGTACATAGGGAAGGAAGTAATGTCTTTTCCATCGAAAAGCACTTTTCCTTCATTGGGTCTTACGAGTCCTACTATCATGTAGAAACTAGTTGTTTTTCCTGCACCGTTGGGGCCTAACAAACCTACAATTTCTCCTTGGTTTACTTCCAAAGAAACATCTTTTACCACTTCCTTTCCGTTGTATATTTTCTTTAGGTTATTGGCTGTTATTTGCATAGAAATGAGTTAAAATTCAAATTGTAGTTTGGCTCGTATCCCGAACCGAAGAACGTTAATGTCTTGCGCGTTATTGTCTAAATAGGTAAGCCTCCATAAAGCATCCACTCTCAACACTTTAAATATATTTTCAATTCCAGCACTTACCTCGGCATAAGGCCTATCAGACAACGAACCAGAGAAGGATGGAAGATCCAAAATAGTGGAATGACGATTGTTTAGTTGGCCGTACACGACTCTTGCGGTTATTAATTCTCTCCATTTAAGTTTTCTCAACAACGGAATTCGGTTTAAGAACACACCGCCAAAGTAGTGAGCAACAGAGAGTGAGACGTATTCATCACTCATAAATTCGCCAATATTCATCGCATTAAAATCATTGGTATAACCCCAGGTTTCGTTACCGTTGTGAATGAATAAAAAAGGAAACGGAACGGTTCCCCATAGTTTTCCTACCTCAAGATCATACCTAAATATCCCCCAGTAACCAAGCAAAACTCTGTCCTTTACACCAAATTTTATTTTTTGATAATCATAGCCACTGTTCAGCACGCCTTTTATACCAAAAGAAGCTTCAAGCTCAAAAATTGGTTTGACAGATCCCAAACTAATTCGATTAAACTCTCCAGAGACGAATTTTTCGTCTTTCGCATATCTCATCCCAATAGTTACTTCCGAATTGTACAAACTATTAATTGTGGTGGATACAGCGCCTTGTGATTTTGAAAAAGATAACACCTCTCCAAGCGCTTCTATATTGTAATTACTTACCGAAATTGAATTAGAAAACCCCTCGAACCATTCATGAAAATACTTTATTCGAACCCCTTCAAGATTAATGAGCTTGTTGTAAGGATTTCTTCGCAAAAAAGAAGAGATAATGTTTTGGCTGAAGGGTTCAAACAACTGACGGTCGAATTGAGTCACATCATTCACATACTTAATATCCATTAATCTCCTTGGTTTTTTCGATTTCGACAGAAAAAACATCGTTCCCAAGTTAAATTTCCATTTCTCATCAGTTAATCCATAAGCAACGTTTCCTTTCAGCATAATTTGTGTGCTAAACTCATTGCTTGTTTGAATTCCCGCAGAAAAACGATGTCCTTCAATGGGATTGAAGCTGTAAATAGAAGAGTAGGGGCCTAACTCAACTGGGCCAAGGATTTTGTAACCAGTTACGAGAGTTTGAATCACATCAATGTAGGTTTTTACGATCGGTAAGTTCTTTACCGTGTCAATCATGTGATAAATTTTATTCTCTTTTTCGGTCAATTGGATGTGTCTTTTTTCATCCCAAAACTCTGAACTTTTGTTCTGAACCGAATCTAGAACAAGAATGTCTGTTCCTTTGTAAAATTCATCCTCGCGCGGTTTGTTAATCACAAAATTTTTGTAAGAAGTTGTTTTTCTTCCATAAAACCCTTTTTGCTTGTCGCTTTCGAGTGGGTTGATGTCGGCAATTGTTTCGTCTAGTACCATCATCCAAACTTCCTTTTCTACCTGCTCAAAAGTTTGTTTTATTCGGTAACTGTTGATGAAATTTATGTTGGCATCTCCAGCAATTTCCGCCTCAAATACTTTGACTGCGTAAGTTGTGTCATGTATCCACATTTCGCCAACAAAAGCCAAGTCACTTTTTCTTTTCGGCATAAATTCCAATTTGTAACACCAATTATTATCAATGTATCCACTGTCTGTTAAATACAATTTGTAATGTAGTAACATATTGTTATTCAGCGGACTGATAAACTGCCTTCCAAAAACATACATGGTGTTGTCATACAAATTGATGTTCTGGTACATGTCGCCCAAGTATTGAGAAATTGATTCATTTTCGGGGCCAGAAATTTTAGTTGCTTTAATAATTTCTTTTTTCTCCTCAGGTTTTCTTCTGTAGTGATAATCGGAGAGGGATTCTATTATGAATATAGGTAGGTAAGGTTTTTCGTCTGTAGAATCTATCATATCAAATACAAAATCAAACTTCTTAAAAACCTTTCGGTTCATAAATTTTTCATCCAGGTTGTTGATGTCAAACTCAATTTTATTGTACACTTCGTACTCGTAAGCGTCTAGTTTTACTCTGTTGTTTATTTTCTTATTGTCAATTACCTTTTTGATCAAGGCATGTGCAGGATTCTCGTCTTTCTTTGAGCCTTCCACCACAAATTCCTTTAGGACTTTTTCGGAGGTAGATAATGCGACATTTATTTCTTGCGACTGGTCTTTTTTAATACTAATAGTGAGTGGCGCGTACCCCACAAAGGTCACCAAGATTGAGTCACTAGAATAATAACTCTCGAGCACATAGTTTCCGTTTATATCTGAGGTTGTTCCTGTTTTTGTTCCTTTAAATGAAATGGTGGCAAAAGGAATTGTTTCTTGTGTGACTTTATCTGTAACTACTCCGTATACTTTTGTTTTTTGTCCAAAAGCGATTGTGCCCAAAAAGAAAACACTT
Organism: Flavobacteriales bacterium; assembly: GCA_023255335.1. Classification (GTDB taxonomy): domain Bacteria; phylum Bacteroidota; class Bacteroidia; order Flavobacteriales_D; family CAJJDF01; genus CAJJDF01. The sequence continues at coordinate 5,276 of JALRIS010000038.1, forward strand.
ATTAAAGTGGCAATGAGTTTAAGATTTCCCATCTGCTTGTTGTTTTTTAATAACTCTTCGAGAAATGATGATACTCAATTCGTACAACAAAGATACTGGGATGGCCACGATTACTTGGCTAATAAAATCGGGAGGAGTAATGATAGCTGCCAACACTAGGATTCCAACCAAAGCATGTTTTCTGTATTTTTTTAATACCTCGGGAGTCATCATTCCCAATTTGGTTAAAATAAAAATGACAATAGGAAGTTGGAAAAACAATCCGCAAGCTATGGTAGAGGAGACAATAAGCGAATAATACGAAGTAAAAGTAGGAGTTAGTTCTATACTTTGCGACATTCTGTAAAAACCAAAAAACTGAATACAGAGAGGCGAAATAACAAAATAACCAAACCCAACTCCAGTTAAAAATAAGAGAGTAGAGTATCCTACAATTCCTCTTGTGGCTTTTATTTCTTTCGGTTTTAATCCTGGTTTTACAAAGGCCCAAATTTGGAACGCCAAAAATGGAAAAGACAGAATAATACCACTTACCAGAGAAAAGTAAATACTTGTAGCAAATTGCTTGGTCATTTGTGTTTCGATGGTTTTTACCTCGATATTGTTTGCACAAAATGCATCTCCCAACCCTAAGGTATTGGAAATAAAACACATGAATTGGTAGGTGGGAAAAGAAGCCCTAGACATAGACATCAAGACTACATCGGTGAGTGGTTCGATAAAAATAAAAACGGATACTGCAACCAGTACCACTGCAATAGCAGATTTTACTAGCCTCCATCTCAATTCCTCAAGATGGCCTAAAAAGGAAGTATTTGTTTCGGTTTCACTCATTAAGAACAAAAATAAAAACTATTTCGAAAGTTACACTACTAACTTATGAATAGAAAAGGTTTTATATCTTTTTTAGGGATTCCCTTTGATTAGCAACAAAACTTATTTTATATTTATGTAATCAAAAAAAGTAAAGAGAAATATGTCTATTTCTACCCAAGTTAATCTGAAAGAAAAGTTACAAGAATATTTCGGTTTTAGCCATTTTAAAGGAAATCAAGAAGCTATTATACAAAGTGTTATGGATAAAAATGACACGTTTGTAATTATGCCTACGGGAGGAGGAAAATCATTGTGTTATCAATTGCCCGCACTTATACAAAATGGAACAGCGGTTATTATTTCTCCGCTTATCGCCTTAATGAAAAATCAGGTAGATGCAATTAGGCAGTATTGTCAGGACGATTCTGTGGCGCATTTTTTGAATTCCTCGCTGAATAAAGGAGATGTTGCACGTGTAAAAAAAGACGTGACAGACGGAAAAACGAAACTGTTGTATGTTGCTCCCGAATCTCTCAATAAACAAGACTACATTGATTTTTTAAGAAAATCAGAAGTTTCATTTTTTGCGATTGATGAGGCTCATTGTATTTCGGAGTGGGGTCATGATTTTAGACCAGAATACAGGCGACTCAAGGAAATAATGAGCGCTATTACTGATGTGCCTGTTATGGCTCTAACCGCAACAGCAACACCCAAGGTTCAAATTGATATTCAAAAAACTCTGGGAATGAAAAAGGCTAATTTGTTTAAGTCATCTTTCAACAGAGATAATTTGTACTACGAAGTTCGTCCAAAACAAGACGTAGAAAAGCAAATCGTTCAATACATCAAACAGAACGAAGGAAAATCAGGGGTAATTTATTGTTTGAGTCGAAAAATGGTGGAGAAATTTGCCGAATTATTGCAAGTGAACGGAATCAAAGCACTTCCTTATCACGCTGGATTGGATGCAAAAACTCGTGCAAAGCATCAAGACATGTTTTTGATGGAGGATGCAGATGTAATTGTAGCAACAATCGCATTCGGAATGGGGATTGATAAGCCAGATGTGCGTTTTGTTATTCATCATGATATTCCCAAAAGTATTGAAGGCTATTATCAAGAAACTGGTCGAGCAGGAAGAGATGGAGGAGAAGGGAACTGTATCGCTTTTTACAGTTACAAAGATGTGGAAAAGTTGGAAAAATTTCTTCAAGGAAAACCGGTAAGTGAGGTAGAAATTGGGAGGCAATTATTAAATGATATTGTTTCTTTTTCAGAAACCTCTGTGTGCCGAAGAAAATATATTCTCCATTACTTTGGTGAAGACTATGAAGAAACTAGTTGTAACAAAAAGTGTGACAACTGTGCTAACCCGAAAGAAAAATTTGAAGCGAAAGATTTAATTGCCTTATTGTTGAAAGCTGTATTAGCTCTCAACGAAAAACATAAATCTACCCACATTGCCGATGTGTTAGCCGGAACATTAAACAATGAAATTACGAACTACAAACACAACCGATTAGACATTTTTGGAAAAGGAAGTGATAGAGACTCAAAGTCTTGGAGTTCAATAATCAGACAGAGTTTACTTAAAAAATTTATTCAAAAAGAAGTAGAGTCCTATGGAATTATTAAAGTAACTGCCAAAGGACATGAGTTTTTAAAAAATCCTTACGAGGTTTCTTTGTTTAAAGAGAGAGATTACAGTGATTTGTCTGGCCCAATAGTACAAAGTGCAAAAGAAAATGTGATGGATGAGGCGCTGTACAAAGTGTTAAAAGATTTAACAAATAAAGTGTCGAAAGAAAAAGGAATTCCGCCTTTTGCAGTTTTTCAAGAAACTTCACTTCAAGAAATGTGTCTTCATTATCCTCTAACGATGGATGAGTTAAAGAACATTGGAGGTGTTGGTGCCGGAAAATCCAAACGATTTGGTCAGCCCTTTTTAGATGTTATTACAAAATACGTTGAGGAAAATAGGATAGAAAGACCCAATGATTTTGTAGTAAAATCAGTCGCGAACAAATCGGCACTTAAAATACATATCATTACCAGTATTGATAAGAAAAGTGACTTAGAGGACATCGCAAGTCAGCACAATATCCCGTTTGATGAACTCATTACCGAAATTGAAACGATCGTTCATTCAGGGACTAAAATCAATCTAGATTATTACATTGATGAAATGCTAGGAGAGGAGGAACAAGATGAGATTTACGAGTATTTTATGGAGTCAACCACCGATTCAATTAATCAAGCCTACGAAGAGCTTGACGAGGAATATGAAGAAGAAGAGTTGAGACTAATGAGAATTAAATTCATGTCCGAAGTGGCGAATTAACCGAAATATTTTACACAATTTTCTGAAAGAAAAAAGAACAAACAAAAGTGAAGAAAGAAATAGACAAGAAAACCCTAATTAAAGCCTACGAATTAATGTGTACAGCTGTCTCGATGACAGAGTTGTACGAAGAAAATAAAGCCATTACAAGCAAATATGTCCACGCAACTTCAAGGGGGCATGAAGCGATACAGTTGGCTGTTGCTATGCAGCTTAAACCTTGTGATTACTTAGCTCCCTATTACCGAGACGATTCCATGTTGTTAGGAATTGGAATGAGGCCTTTTGACTTGATGTTACAGTTGTTAGGAAAAAAGAATGACCCATTTTCAGGTGGAAGAACGTATTATTCTCACCCAAGTCTCAAGGACGAGGATAAGCCAAAAATCCCTCACCAATCCTCTGCTACCGGAATGCAAGCAATCCCAACCACTGGGTTGGCAATGGGAATTCAATACCTGGAAGAACAAGGGTTGAGTAAAACAGAAGACAAACCTGTAGTGGTTTGTTCTCTTGGAGATGCTTGTATTACAGAGGGAGAAGTGTCAGAAGCATTTCACATGGCAGCACTCAAGCAACTGCCAATTATTTTTGTGGTTCAAGACAATGAATGGGACATTTCGGCTCATGCTCGCGAAATTAGAAATCAAAATGCTTTTGAGTATGCCCAAGGATTTAAAGGGTTAGAAGCACTTACGATAGACGGGGCAGATTTTGTAAACTCTTACCAAGTCTTGGAAGAAACTATCGAAAAAGTGCGTACTGAAAGAAGGCCATTTTTGATTCATGCGGAAGTTCCGTTATTAAATCATCATACCTCTGGAGTAAGAATGGAATGGTATCGAGATGATCTAAAAGAACAAAGAAAAAGAGATCCTTTTCCAAAATTTAAAGCACAACTCAAGGAGCTGGGAATTGGAATAGCAGATTTAATAAATGTAGAAGTAAGAGCCAAGAAAACTGTAGAAGCAGATTATCAGCTCGCCTTAGAGGAAGAAGATCCGCAACCGTCTGATTTATTTACTCATGATTTTGCGCCAACCCCTATTACTGAAGAAAAAGGAGAGCGTTCTCCAGCTGGGAAAGAACCCACAGTGATGGTTGATAGTGCGCTTTTCGCTGTTCAGGAGTTGATGGAAAAGCACCCCGAATGCTTGCTTTACGGACAAGATGTTGGAGGAAGATTAGGAGGTGTTTTTAGAGAAGCAGCCACTTTAGCTCAAAAATTTGGTGATAACCGAGTATTTAATACGCCTATTCAAGAAGCATTTATTATTGGAAGCACTGTAGGAATGTCAGCTGCGGGAATAAAGCCAATCGTTGAAGTGCAATTTGCAGATTATATTTGGCCGGGCCTCAATCAGTTGTTTACGGAAGTAAGTAGATCGTGTTATCTGTCGAATGGCAAATGGCCTGTTAGCTCTATCTTAAGAGTGCCAATTGGTGCTTACGGCAGTGGTGGACCTTATCATTCTTCAAGTGTTGAGTCGGTTTTGGCAAATATTAGAGGAATAAAGATTGCTTATCCAAGTACTGGTGCCGATCTCAAAGGCCTTTTGAAAGCTGCTTATTACGATCCAAATCCTTGTGTTATGTTGGAGCACAAAGGATTGTATTGGAGTAAAATTAAAGGAACAGAAGGAGCAAAGACTATTGACCCAGATGAGGAGTATGTGATCCCTTTTGGGAAAGGAAGAGTGGTATCGGAAGCAGAAAAATCAGCAGTAGAAAAAGGAGAGTCACTTACCATAATTACTTACGGAATGGGAGTTTATTGGGCATTAGAAGCGGCAAAATCTCACAAGGGTAAGGTTGAGATTATTGATATTCGAACTATTTATCCTTTGGATGAAGAACTAATTATTCAATCGGCTAACAAACATGGAAAATGTATCGTAGTAACGGAAGAACCGAAAGGAAATGGTTTTGGACAAAGTATCGCCTCACTCATTTCTCGAGAATCTTTCGAAAAATTGGATGCTCCTGTATCGATTGTTGGTTCTGAAAACATGCCAGCGATTCCGCTAAACTCTACATTAGAGTCAACTATGATTCCTAATGCGTCAAAGCTGGAAAAAGAGATTTCATCATTGTTAAGCTATTAACAACTCTTGGTTAAGAATCATTTGTAAAAGGCTTAGTCACTGCCTCTAAATCCATTTATATTTGAACAGAAACTTTAAGTTATATGTTAAGAACGATTTTCAAAAAGAAAGTAAACGAAGATAAACTAGCGAATGTATTGATCAATTCATTGGTTCATGCAATGGAAGTTGGTTTTCCAGATATTTCTGAATTGATAAATAACGACAAGGACTTTGTAGAAAAACCAAATATTTCTCCTGAAGACTACGATAGATTTATGCTAATCTTGTTTGTGGGAAACCTCAAAATAATGGAAAAGAGATTGGAAGGAGAGCAGGCGGATAGACTGAAAGAATTGCTAATCGAAAAGTTTTCTACCTTATATAATTTGAAAGTGTCTCAAACTAAAGACCATATTAAGAGTTACTCTTCTTTTATGTCCAAAATAAACTATCCTTCAAAAAATGCCTTGTATGCCATGTCGAAGTGTATTTTTCACAAATACAATTTGGCTTCTTACCAAGAAGAGTATTTCAAAGACATGAATACTCCAAATCCAAAATTCCTTAAGCGATTAAATAATATTGTGGAGAAATTTGTGTGGGATTGGGATTACTTTCTATCCAAGTATAATTTTGTTAGTTAAGTAACTCACTCAATCTTTTTCCCATACTCATACAGGCCTGAAGTAAATATCCTCCGGTAGGAGCATCCCAATCGAGCATTTCGCCAATTACGTAATGGTTCGGGAGTTTTTTTAGTTCAAAGTTCTCTTCAATTTCGGTTAATTCTATTCCACCAACCGTAGAGATAGCTTTCTCTATTTCGTCAAATCCAATGACGGAAAGAGGAATATTTTTTACATGATTAGCCAAAAATTCAGGTTTCATAAAGTCCTCTTTCTCACAAGTTCTTTTGACTAAATCAAACATAGATTTGGATAATTTTAATTGCCAAATAACATGTTCGCTCCAGGTATTTTTCTTCTTAGGACTCTTTAATTTTCTGAGCACCGCATCAGTTTTAGTAGTCGGCTTTAAATCCACCATGAGTTTTGCTACACCTTTTTTTTCAATTTGAGACCTTATTTCAGGGCCCAGCGCATATACTGCGCTTCCTTCCAATCCAAGCCGAGTGATAACAACATCTCCTTTTTTAGCCATATTTCCGCAAGAGACTTCAATGCTTTTTAAGGGTTGACCTTCGTTTGTTTTCACAAATTTTTCTTTCCAAACTATATGAACTCCGCAATTGGAGGGAGAAAATGGTTTTGTTCTAATATGTTTCTCTTCAAAATATGAAAGCCACTCTCCTTGTGATCCCGTTTTTTTCCAGCTTGCTCCACCTAGGGCAAAAACTACTTTATTAGCAGTTATTTTTGTGCTTCCTTCTGGTGTTTCAAAAATGAGTGAGTTATTGTCGAATCCTTTCCAGCTATGATTGAAATTAATAGCGATTTTGTTTTCCTTGATTTTATTTTCAAAAGCCTGTAACACTTGAATGGGTTTAGTGGGTTTCACAGGAAAAATTCTTTTACTGCTTCCTACAAAAGTTTCAATGCCATTCTCTTTCAACCACTTGATAAAATCAGTATTGGTAAAAGTGTCCAAGCTAGCAAAAATAGGAATAATTTGTTTAAATCAACCAACAGAAGAAACACCTCCAATATTTGCAGATGGTTATCATTACGATATAATGTGCGAACAAGAAATAGATTTTGGAATAAATCAAGTAATTGTAAATAATCCAAAACATACTTTTGCAGGTTACTAAATTGCAAATGTAGTTAAACTACTAAAAAGGAATAAATAATGA
>JALRIS010000123.1 GCA_023255335.1 Flavobacteriales bacterium
TGTTGCTATTCCAATGGCTCTATATTGGGATTTTAAACATACAGAACCAGGATATACGTTGGTTATAATTGGTGATTTTTGGGGAAGCTTGGCGGTAAATACAGATTTTAAAGAATTTTTTTCTATTCCTTTTTGGAAATATGTGCTTATGTTTTTATTTGTGAGTTCATTGGAATCATTGCTCACCGTAAAAGCTTTGGATACACTTGATATCGAACAAAGAAATTCTAATTTTAATGGTGAGTTAGTAGGGCAGGGAGGTGGAAACGTACTTGCCGGTTTGCTTGGTGGATTGCCTATGATTTCGGAAGTAGTAAGAAGTTCAGCAAACATTGGATATGGGGCCAAATCAAAATGGGCTAATTTTTTTCATGGAATATTTTTATTGCTTTCCATAATTTTTATCGTACCCATCATCGAATTAATACCTAATTCTGCATTAGCCGCCATGCTAGTATTTGCAGGTTTTAGGTTGGCTGCGCCCAAGGAGTTTATTCACATTTATCGAGTTGGAAGAGAGCAATTAGTATTTTTTATTGTGACTATTTTGGTTACGCTATTGGAGGATTTGCTGTTGGGCGTTTTGGCTGGAATTGTTACCAAGTTTATCTTCCATTTTGCTTCGGGAGTTTCTTTTTCCAATTTTTTTAGAGCCAATCTGGAGATTGAAGAAACTGAAACTGTCTATACCATCAAAATAAAAGGAGCTGCGGTTTTTTCTAATTTAATTGGATTCAAAAAACAAGTAAATTCTATCCCAGAAGAAAAAAACATCTTGTTCGATTTTTCACAAGCTACCTTTGTAGATCATTCCTTTATGTCTTTTATTTCTCAGTTTCAATCAAAACGAGCCGCTTTACGTTCTACCTGCCAATTTTTGGAGCTAGATGGGTTGACCGCTTTTTCTAGTCATTCTTTGGCATCCAGAAAGAGGAAGGTTCATCCCTAGGACTTTTTCTTCCTATTTCTTTCGTTTGAACTCAAGGAGATACAAAAATGCGTAGGATTTATAAGGAGACCATGGGCTGGCGACTTCTGATATTTGTGTAGTTAATTTTGCTTCAGAATTGAGGCTATAAAGAGTAGGTATAATTTGTTTTATGTGATAATCATCTGAGATAAAAATGTCTTCTCGTCCCAAGGAATAGAGTAGAATCATATCTATTGTTTTTGGTCCAAATCCCTTAACACTCCCGAGCAATTCTTGAATACGTGTGTTGCTGAGAGTGTTCCAGTCAATGTCGTTTTGCGAATAAAACAAAATGACAGATTGAATTGTTTTGTATTTGGAAATTGAAAGTTTTACTCCGCCAAAATTAGACTCCTCTAATTTATAAAAATTATCGAGGGTTACTTCTTCCACTTTGGCTTGTTTAAGTACTTTTTCAAATATTTTCTTTGTGCTCCCATAATGAATTTGTTGCTCAATAAGGCAACTCATCAGATCGTGAAAAATGTTATTGGTTCTGTCAATTTCCGGAAAGTCTAGTGACTCAATAAGAATCTTTAGCACAAAGTCTTGTCATAAGTGATGAAGTATCTGTGTTTTGTTATCTTTATTCATATCTATTCTCCCTTTTAGAGGTGGGGTAAAACTCATATTCTTTGGTTTAGGAATCTAATCCTCAACAACATCCTAAACCGGGAGTACACGTATTTGCTTTCTCGTTTGATCCTAATCCAGAGAGTGATACTGAGATTTTAGGAAGGGTGATTTCACAACTATCTTCTGCTAGGCATGCTGTTTTTGTCTGGGTCAGCAAAAAATTGCCTTCCGAGTAAGCGAGACCAAATTTTTCGATAGTTTCTCCCTGGTACTCAACTTCTATCTCTTCATCAGACAAGTGAAGTTTTTGTTCGCTCATTTCGATAATCGACAATAATTTACTCGCTTTCAGTCGGTGATGAAAATCAATGGACTTCCACAATTGCAACACAATTGTTTTTTCTTTCCTTACCGTTCCGCCACAATCGATGAAGCTTTTTTCTATTTGACCAACTTCAGTCACATGAAAGTGTGAAGGCACTGATTTTCCATTAGGGAGTAAAAATGTGAGCGTATCCATACTCGAAAGATGTTGTTTTAATTCTGATAATTTCATAGCGTGAAAGTAAAATGAGGTGATTGTGTTTTTATGTTTAATTGCAATATTACGATTAAAGAAGTAAATCTTCCTATTTCTGGCAATTTTTATTCACTAGATATGGAAATTTTCCTTAACTTAACGTAAATATCAGATAAAATACTTGCGTTATTGATAGTAATACTATTATTTTGCAGAGTAAAATTAGTATTAGTTTGTCTAATTGATAAATAAATGGGAGAAAAAAAAGAAAATAGTCTTACGCCTTTACGAAGGTTTTGGAAGCTATTAAGAAATGATAAACAGGAGATAAGGTATATTTATTTGTATGCTATTTTTAATGGTTTGGTAAATTTATCTTTGCCCATCGGTATTCAAGCAATTATAAATCTTATCCAAGGTGGTGCAGTAAGTACAGCGTGGATAGTGCTTGTAACTTTTGTTATTCTGGGTATTATTTTTTCAGGTATTCTTCAAATTAGTCAATTAAAAATAACGGAGATTCTTCAGCAAAAACTATTCACCCGTGCTGCATTTGAGTTTGCGTTTAGAATTCCAAACATTAAAATGTCAGCGTTGTACAATCATTATGCTCCTGAGCTAATGAATCGCTTTTTTGATATTATTTCGGTTCAAAAAGGAATTTCGAAAATATTAATTGATTTTTCTTCAGCCTCTATTCAAGTAGTATTCGGACTTATCTTATTGTCTCTGTACCACCCATTTTTCATCATTTTTAGTTTGATTTTGGTTATTTTGGTGTGGGCTATTTTTCAATATACTGCCAAAGTTGGTTTGGAAACTAGTTTGGTAGAATCAAAAAACAAATACAACGTAGCCCATTGGTTGCAAGAAATGGCTCGAACCAATATTAGTTTCAAATTGGCGGGGAAAACCTCGTTGCCACTAGAAGTTACAGACAAGCGAACCAACAAATACATTGATGCCCGAGAAAGCCATTTCAAGATACTGGTAAAGCAATATTCACTACTAGTTGTTTTTAAGGCTATTGTAGCGTCTGGTTTGCTCATTATTGGAAGTATGCTAGTAATGGAACAGCAAATGAATATTGGACAATTCGTTGCAGCGGAGATTATTATTCTTTTGGTAATCAATTCAGTCGAAAAATTGATCGTCAGTTTAGAAACAATTTATGACGTTCTTACCTCTCTCGAAAAAATTGGTCAAGTTACAGACTTAGAACTCGAGAATCACGAGGGCCTGTGTATCTTAGATAACTTGGACGAAAATGGACTCAAAGTCGAATTAAGCAAGGTAAGCTTTGGTTATACGCAAGAAAATTTATCTGTTCTATCGGACATAAATGTTGTGATAAATCCGAACGAAAAAGTGCTTTTGTACGGAGACAATGATTCGGGTAAATCAACATTGATGTACCTAATATCTGCTTTGTATAAACCTGCCTCTGGATATATAGCCTACAATGATTTGCCTCAAGGAAATTTAAAATTAAGTACTTTAAGAAATGTGATTGGAGATTGTTTGAGAGAGGAATTATTGTTTGACGGAACCATCTTTGATAATATCAAAATGGGCAGAGAGAAAGCAACTTTTGAAAACATAAAATGGGCGATTAAGAATATTGGTCTAGAAGAGCACATCAAAAGATTGCCAAAAGGATATGATACCTTGATTGACTCAAGAGGACAGAAGTTTTCGAAGGGAATAATTGATAAAATATTGTTAGCCAGAGCTATAGCCGATAAACCAAGGCTTCTTTTAATAAAGGATGCTTTTGGTGCTATTTCTCCAGACGAAAGAAATAGAATATTAAATTTCTTAACGCACAAAGATCGTTGCTGGACCCTTATATTGGCATCATCAAATGAAGCCTTGTGTCAAAAACTAGACAAAATCATTGTATTGAAAGAAGGAAGAATCGAGAAAATTGGAAGTTACAATACCGTAAAGGATTATTTATAAGAGAACAGAATTATGCTAAATATTTCAAAAATAGATATTTCGAATAGGGTAGAGGAAAGCAAATTTAATACCCTCAACAAAGTGGAGAATAGAACTTCCAAAAAGGCATTTATTCGCTTTTTGTATGTCATTTCTATTGTCTCGTTAGTCTTACTCTTTTTACCATGGACTCAAAATATTCGAACAAATGGAAACGTAACTACTCTTAAACCTTCGCAAAGACCTCAAACAATTAATTCCGTGATTCCTGGAAAAATTGAGAAGTGGTTCGTGCAAGAGGGAGATTTCGTTAAGAAAGGAGATACAATTGCTTTCTTATCCGAGATAAAAGACAAATATTTTGATACAAGTTTAATGTCCAGAACGGAGAACCAAATGAATTTAAAGTCTTCTTCGGTAGAATCTTATAAGAGCAAAGTGATGGCGTTGCAAAGTCAACGAGTAGCGATGGAAGAGTTAAGAGGATTAAAAATTCAACAAGCAAAAAACAAACTGTTGCAAGCGAAACTGAAAGCTCAAAATGACTCAAATAATTACCAAGCTTCCTTGGCAAATTATGCGGCTGCTATTAGTCAGTTCAATCGAACAGACAGTTTGTACAGAGATGGATTAAAGTCTTTGACAGATTTGGAGAACAAAAGAGTAAAGGAGCAGAAAGCATTTGCTTACAAAATTGAAGCGCAAAATAAATGGTTGGCGAGCCAGAATGAAATAATAAATGCTCAGGTTGAGTTGTCGAATATCAAGGTGAAATTTGATTCGGACATCGCTAAAATCAATTCAGACATTTATTCTACCTTATCCACTCAATTCGATTCGGAGGGAACAGTAAACAAACTTATGAATGAATTATCCAATTATTCATTTAGGAATGATTTGTACTACGTAAAAGCCCCACAAGATGGGTATATTTCTAGCTTGATTTACACAGGAATAGGAGAGATGATAAAGGAAGGTGATCCTTTGGTGAAAATAATGCCAACACAATATCAACTGGCGGTAGAGCTTTTTGTGGCGCCTATTGATTTACCCTTGCTAAAAGTAGGACAGAAAGTTCAAATTCAATTTGATGGTTGGCCAGCAGTTGTATTTGCAGGATGGCCCAATGCGAGTTATGGAACTTACAGCGGACATGTGTATGCCATGGATATGTTTTTGGGTGAAAATGGAAAATATAGAATATTAGTAAAGCCAGATTCTACGGATATCTCTTGGCCAAATGCCTTGATGTATGGAGGCGGAACGAACAATATGATTTTATTGAATGATGTTCCCGTTTGGTATGAGCTTTGGCGAAATATCAACGGATTCCCACCTGACTTTTATAGTAAGAAAACTCAAACAAACCTTAACGAGAAGAAAAAATGACAAAAAGTTTAAGAACCGTATTGGTCGTTTTCCTTTTTGCTTCTCCAGTGTTTGTATACGCTCAAGAAATTAAGCAAGAATTGGGGTTCGAGGAGTTTATGGGAATTGTAAAAAGTAATCATCCAGTTGCTATCCAGGCAGATTTAACTACCCAAAAAGGAAAGGCTTATCTGTTGAAAGCACGAGGTGGTTTTGATCCAAAATTGTATGGTAACGCCAATTACAAAGATTTTGATAATAAATCCTATTATGCAGAGAATCGAGGAGGATTAAAAATACCCACTTGGTTTGGTATTACTCTTGAAGGAGGATATGAACTGAACGAAGGAACATTTCTTAACCCAGAACTCAACACGCCTGCTGATGGTCTTTGGAATGCGGGGGTTGGAATTACACTCGGAAAAGGGTTGTTTATTGACGAACGAAGGGCCGAACTAAAAAAAGCCAAGATCTACAAAAATAGCACAGAAGCGCAAAGAATAATTATACTAAACGACTTGCTGTATGAGTCTAGCGCAGTTTATTGGGAATGGTTTAAGTCCTTTCACGAGATGGAAATATATCGAAATGCCTACTCAAATGCTCTGACGAGGTTCATAGGAATAAAACAAGAGGCGGTAATGGGAAATAAACCCATGATTGATACTTTGGAATACCATATTGTGGTACAGAATAGACAAATATCTCTGCAAGAGGCAACACTTTCTTACAAAAATAATACAGAACTACTTCAGGTATTTTTGTGGCAAGAGGGAATTGTTCCTCTCGAACTTTCTGAAGACGTATCTCCACCAGATTTGACAAGCGAATTGCTTGTTCCTGCTGATGATTCGTTATTCTCTTTGGCGGATTCACTTATTTCAACTCATCCGGATTTGGTCAACTATTTGTACAAAATAGAATCAAAACAAATTGATTTGCGATTGAACAAAGAAAGCCTAAAACCTACGGTTAATTTGAAGTACAATGCTTTAGCTCAAAATACTTTTGCTTCTACCTTTGAAACATACAACGTAAATAATTATAAATGGAGCGCAGAGGTAAGTTTTCCATTGTTTATCAGAAAAGAAAGAGGACAAGTAAAACTAGATAAATTAGAAATCAGAGATATGCAAGCGGGATTTGCGGAGAAAAATCAACAAGTAAAGTACAAGGTAACTGCAGCTTACAATTCCTCTGGTACGAGTTTCTCGCAAGCCAAATTATTTTTGAATAATCAATTGAACTACGAAAAGCTACTCGATGCAGAATTGAGGTTATTTGACCTAGGTGAAAGCTCTATTTTTATGATCAATACAAGAGAAAAAAATTATATTTATTCTCAAATTGATTTCGCCAAGAGTATTGCTAGCAATCAAAAAGCACACGCCAAACTGAAACACACGTTGGGAGTCCTAGCTCAGTAATCTAGAAATCTATTATTTTACTGAATAGCTTTTAATATTAAATCGGTGTAGAAGTCAATCAAACAAGTATCGTGTTCATCTTTCATCTCAGTCACTCCCGAGAGGTGAGAAGAGAAGAAAGATTGCTCGATTACACCATCAATCATGGAGAACACCAACATGTGCGGATAGGGATAATCAGGATTGATTTCTTGAATAATCTCAGCAATTCTTCGAATGATTCGTTTGTATACTTTAAAGTGTCCTTTCTCATTTTCTTCGTCTACAATCTTGGTGTGAGTCACTTTAATTGATTCAGAAATGATGATTTTCTTCAAGATAACTTCGTTAATGTGGGAAATATCGTTGTCAATTTCAATGGGCGAACTGATTATCTCGATTGTTTTCTTTAATCGAACCAAAGCGGAGTTTGTGTTGATTGTTCCAAAAACTAGTTTGTATTCAATCCAGCTCCAATACCAGCAATAGAGATAGAGCAACAACGAATATTTACTTTCAAAGTATCGGTATATTGAACTTTCTGTTGAATTAATTTTGGTGGCAAGTTTTTTAAAAGTAAAAGATTCAAATCCTAATTCATCAATGAGCAAGATACTATGAGAAATTATCTTTTTCCCGAGCTTCGTTGATTCTGGATCTTTCAAATAAAGATCTTCATTTACTTTGATATGTACTTTTAGGCTTTCCACACTTTTTTAATTTACACTCAAATATAATAGTATTACTTTCAAAAATCCAATAATATGACCATTTATAACAAAAAAAAGCAAGCCCCGATAATGAGGCTTGCTAAAAAAGCTTTTTAGAGAGAGGTAAAAACCAGCTTAGCTTTTTTATTCTAGTTTTAGTTTTTTCAAGAGTACCACGTGTCCAAAGTATTCATGCTCCTCGCCCGTATTACCATCTTTTGCAGTTATTCGCCACACATAGGTTCCTTCGGGTAATAGATCTCCACTATTATTCAGTCTTCCGTTCCATTTGTCCGAAACGCTAGTTGTACTATACATTGTTTCTCCCCATCTATTGAAGATCATAAATTTGTAATTGTCTGGGTCTATTTTTTCACCTTTTGGACCAAATTCATCGTTAAGTCCGTCATCATTTGGAGTAAACGAACTCGGAAGATAGAGAGTATACAGTCCATCAATGACAATGTTTCTTGATACGGTGTCGTAACATCCATTGGCAGATTCAACGATCAAAGTCACAGGATATACTCCACTATTTAAGTCAGGATATTTCACTGAAGGATTCTGTAAATTTGAGTTTGTAGGAAATCCAGGTAGGTTGATACCAAAGTCCCAATCCCATTGAGTCACAAAATTACTTGATAGATCAAAGAAGTTAATGTTTGGATTAGAAATATTGGTGGGCTGTGGATTCGCGTTAAAAAATGCAACGGGAATGTCATACACAGTTACTAGGTTGGTGTATGTTGTGTCAGAGACACATCCATTGGGTGATGTAATTTTTACATACACAGAATAAATTCCCGGATCAGTGTAAGTATGAACCATTGGATTTGTTAGTGCCGTACTAGTGGTTCCGTCACCAAAATCCCATTCAATTGTTCCAATTCTTGTTGGATCTGTATTGTTCGTAAATGTAACTACTACTGGTTTGCATCCATTATTTGTATCAATAGATACATCAATCATCGGGTAGTCGGTTGAAGCTTCTACATAAACAAACGCGGTATCGGAACATCCTCCAGTTGTATCAGTAACAACCAATTGATAATTAGTTCCAACAGTTGGTTGTGCAGTTGTAAAAGGCGAATTTGGGGTTCCTAGAGTTGGAGTAGGAGTCCAGCTGTACGCATAGTTATTTAGCGAACTACAATCGATTTGGATATCATCAAGTGCCCAGTTGTCCTGCCCAACACCACCATGAACTGGCTGATGCCATCTAAACATTATGCTTGTGGCTCCTGCTGGCATTGGTGATGTAAATGTTTGCCATCCAGTAGATACCAACCATCCAAGGTAAGAGTGAGTCCTCAGATTCACCCAAGTGGTACCGTTGTTTATTGAGTATTGAAAATATACAGGGTCTGTACTTTCCACATTTTCACATGAAAAACCAGAGGCAGCATTTCCTAATCTTACGGAGTATGTAATTTGTGTACAATTTCCAACTTGTATAGATGATGTACGAAGTTCTCGGTTTCCACCTGCATTAAAGTTTAATGAACTAGGCGGAGAATTAGCTCCACATCCAGATCCAATTGCTCCTCCAGAAATATTGCTCACGAAAGCAAATGGGCTCAGTGCATTATCAAAATCGTCTCGAAGATTACTCACTGAGGCTGCAGTATCTACCCACGCGGCTAGATTTGCAATGTCGTTACAGATGACAGTATCCTTGTCAGTAAATGCTTTAACATCTGGTTTTACTCCGTTTGATACAAATACGCTAACGGTATCGTATTTAACACATCCTTGTGAGTTTGTGGCTGTAATTACATAGTTGAACAAACCAGACTGAGTAGGGCTTAGTACAGGGTTAGGAATGTTATTAGCGTTCAGCATACTCGCTGGTGTCCATAAGTAAGTGTATGTATCTGGAACAAGTGGAGTAATGTTAAAACTGATAGGATCAAGTTTACAACTAGCGGTTCCAGTTTGTGTTAAGTTATAATTAAAATTAGAAGCGACAGTTACCTGAACTGTATCCTTGTTTTTACAACCTCCCGATAAATCACTCGTTACTTCGTAAATAGTGGTAGCAGTTGGTTTTGCAAACGCTGGTTGACAAGTATCACAATCGAAATTTGTTCCTACGGTGAGTGGAGGACCAGAAATGGACGCCCAAGTAAACATACTTCCTCCTTGAGCTGTGAGTTGCGTACTATCTCCCAAACAGATGGTCACATCCGGGGAAACATACGTACTTTTTATCACTTCTATTATTATACTAAACGAGGCTCTTGCTGGTATGGGACAATATCCGTCATCTACTGATAAACTAACAGGGTTTATGGCAGGAGAGTTAGATGGTACAGTCCAACAAATAGTACCTGTAATTGGGTTTGTTCCTGTGTAGCTCAAGGTTGCACCTGGCAAAACTGAACCAATGTTTGTACTCCAGAGAGTTAGTGTGTCCAATGCATTTGAATCAGACACTTGAAAATCT
>JALRIS010000027.1 GCA_023255335.1 Flavobacteriales bacterium
TTTTTTCCCAATTGTTTTCCCCCAGCATAGAGTTTTTCTTCAATTTGGGCTGGTTGAGCCATGGATTCACCTGTCACAAAACTATAATCAATATTTCCTTGTCCCTCCATTAGGAGACAATCCACCGGCAGAATATCTCCGTTTCTAATAACAAGGAGGTCATTTTTTTCAATTTCGTGAATTTTGGTCATCGTTTCTTGCCCGGACTCAGGGTGTATCTTGGACACTGCAATCGGAAAATAAGAAGTGTAATCTCTCTCAAAAGACAAAGCGTTGTAGGTTTTGTTCTGAAACCATTTCCCGATAAGAAGGAAGAAGATAAAAGCCGCAAAGGAATCCATGTAACTGGCATTATGGTCAGCTAATATGTCGTACAAACTTTTGAGGTAGAGCGTAATGATTCCGATAGAAACCGGTACATCAATATTAATATGTTTTGCCCTGATTGATTTGTATCCGGATTTGATGTAATCCCAAGCAGGCATAAACAAAATAGGCAAGGAAAGACCTACAATAACTAGCTGCATAAAAAAACTAATGTTTTCCGAAACATCCTTGCCAATTCCTAAGTATTCTGGAAAACTAAGTAGCATAATGTTTCCAAAACAAAACCCGGTGATCCCCAATTTTACAAAAAATGAATTGGATAACTTTTGAGAAGATCTTTTTTCTTTTTTTTCGAAGGTTGGGGCGTATCCAATCTTATCCAAAAGGTGAGTCAGTCCTAGTAATGAAATTTTATCTGGATGGAAAGAAATGTAAGCTTCTCTCTTGGTAAAATGTACTTCCGATTGAAGAATGCCTTCGTTCAGCAAGTTGAGGTTTTCTAATAACCACACACAAGAACTGCAATGGATTTGGGGAAGGAAAAGCGTTATTTTACAATGCGTTTCACTTTTGAAATCATAAAACTCCTCAGCGATTTTGTCATTTTCCAAAAACTGATACTTCGACCCCGAATCACTCGGTTTTGTTCCTGGTTTTTGTTCCAAATCATAATATTGAGCCATTCCATTTTCACTCAATATTTCATACACCATTTTGCATCCGTTGCAACAAAAAGATTTGTCATCGTGTTGTATCTCCACTTGGCAAACGTCTCCACAATGATAGCATGTTGGTTGTGTACTCATAGAATTTTTTTCTGTCACAGTTTCTAATAGAAGTGTGTGATCCTTGACAAAACTACCTATTTGGGGAAATTCAAACCAAGACCAATAGTCATAATTAATATGATTTTTGTCATAAGATTTTTTAAAATCGCAAAAGAGAATGGGGGAGGAAGCAGCAAACCAAAACGAGCGTTGTATGTACGCGGATTTTTTGGCTGCCCATAATTTTACCACTGGAGTATGAGGGAGGAGTGTTAGTCTTCCAAGAACCACTCCGAGTAGCTATTGGCAGTTTCATTCATTTTAGCATAAACAAGAGTAACGTCTTTCGGAAGCTTAGCAGAAACTACCTCTACAATTTCTTGAAGTAAATTTTCGCAGGTAGGGTGGTAGTCTACGTAAATTGTTTTGTCATTTTGAGCTTCTATTCCTTTAAATCTTGAGTCAGATTTTAAGATAAGTGCATGGTCTAGTTTGTCTACAACCTCCTGATTTACGATGTTTTTCAAATCTGTAAAATCGATTACCATACCCACATCAGGTTTTGTCTCATCGGTAATTACCGGACCCAGAACAGTAACGGTAAGTTTGTAAGAATGACCATGAATATTTCGGCACTTGCTGTCATGCATATCGAGAGCATGCGCTGTTTCAAACGAAAATTCTTTGGAAACTCTAATCTTTTTCATGTTCTATTAATTTTTACAAAACTACATTTATTTGCTCAGTGCACGAACACCTTTCGTCAAAATAAAGAATTATTCAAACGAAAGTGAGTTTAGAATAGTCTCAAGTTCCATCATGTAAGGCCGTTTTGCAAATTTAGGACAAAATACGTGTCCTTCTATAGTCACGATTCGCCCTCTTGCTTCATCGACCAACGAAATATTAATAAAAGGTCCACCTCTAAAATCATTTACCATGCTGTAGAGTCCTCTTATTTCGTAGGCGTAAACTCCTTTGAATAAGATTTCTTTTTCGAAACTTGGAACGAGAGAATCTGGCGCAGTAATCATGTAAGAATCGTCTGTAACTCCTCTAAAATATTTTTTTACCACACTGTCTCTTTTCGCCAATAACGCTTGCTTAGTTAATTGATCCTTGTGGGTGTATGGGTAGTGATACACCATAATAAATTGCTGCACATCTCCAGGGGATTTTTGTTTTTCTGATACTAGTCGCAGATGCTGAAGTGCCGCAAAATTATCATTATTGATACTCAGTTCCATTTCGCTTGGTACTGTCAAGGAGAGGTTGTGTTTTTTCTTTAATTCTTGTTTGGCAAAATAGTTTTGATCCGCTTTTAGATCCAAACTCAATCTTTTTATTTCTAACTGAGTGAAATGATTCTTTATCTCCTCTGAGTTTGCGATAAATACATCGTATAAATCTTGCTGATTTCTTCCAATAATTCGAATCAATGATTGGCTAGATGCCCAAACATCCTTCGCATAATCAATGGCAGGTTGAATACTGATGTTTGGATTAATAATGAACTGGATGATATACCGCTGTTTTTTAGGGCTCATATCAAATGTTTTTTTGGTAGAGTGCTGCAAATCAAAGAGGTATTCTTCATTGGGGTAATAAGGAATCATGGGGGCAATTTCATTTTTAACGATTTCGCCCAATCTGCCTTCCCACAGTTGCTCATCCAGAACAATTTCAATTATTCCTTGAGTTCCCACCGAATGTGGTTTGTAATAAGTAGTTTCTCCTTCTTCTGCGCAGGTGGATAGGAAAATAAGTGAACAAATAGCGAGAATAAAATGTTTCATTGGGTAAGTTATTTTGGAATGTTACAAGAATAATACCTTGGATAAGAATTTCATCAACCTCTTATTTATCGGTTTGTTTTGGCGTTAATCGTACTGTATTATTTTTAACTCTTTGCCTGCAGTGAGCGAATTGGCATCCAATCCTTCATTATGTTTTACCAGTTCCTTTAGGCTGAGACCGGGAAATTGATTGATAATAGAAACTAACGAATCTCCTTCTTTTACTTTGTAAACAAGGTAATTATGAGGTGCTGCTGTCTTGTTTTGTGGCACAGGAAGTTCTTTCTCTTCTGTGATTTCTTCTTCATTTTTTTTCTGACTCTTTTCTTCCGCTTCTTTTGCTGTCAATTCTTTCACTTCGCTTTGTATTGGCATAGGAATGGGCGCATATACGGTAAGCGATTGACCTATTCTCAATTTGTCGCTTCGTAAGTTGTTCCATTTTTTTAATTCAGAAACGGTGCAATTGTGTTTTGAGGCGATTTTCCCTAGATAATCTCCTTTTCTTACTCGGTATTGAGATTTTATTCCTTGGTTATTCTGGGTGGCCTCATTCGCTTCATAAGCCAAATGAAGTTCTCTACTTGTTTCGCACAAGGAAGTTCTGTTGGCAATAAAATCTCCCACTTTTTCTTTAGGTAAATAAATGCACAACTCACCCGAATTGGCTGGCACTATACCATGGTAATAGGTTGGATTCAGAAAAGTCAGAAGCTCTGGCGATATATCAAGGGCTCTCGATACTACCGCAAGATCAAGTCTGTTTGCAACCCGCAAGGTGTCTATTTCAGAGTAGGAGGCAAGTGGTTCTAAGGGGGAAATTCCGTAATCAGCTGCGTAATTCATCATGTAGTTTACGGCCACAAAAGCAGGAACGTATCCACGAGTTTCTTTGGGTAAATAAGGATATATTTCCCAGTAAGACTTCTTCCCACCACTTTTTCTTATTGCTTTATTTACATTTCCTCCACCCGCGTTGTAGGCAGCTAAGGCTAGCTCCCAATTCCCATAGATTCCAAACAACTTTTTTAAATGTTTACACGCAGCTTCAGTAGATTTATACGGATCTTTACGCAAGTCGAGGTAAGAATTAGCCTCAAGTCCGTATTGTTTTCCTGTGTTGTACATAAATTGCCATAAACCTGCCGCTCCCGCCCAAGATTCAGCCGTAGGTTTTAAGGCCGATTCAACAATGGGTAAATACTTAAGTTCCAACGGAAGCTTGTATTTTAATAATAGTTCTTCAAAAATGGGAAAGTAGGTTTCTTTTCTGGCAAGAAAAATAGCCACGGATCGTTTTCTCTTTTCATACATTCTTATGTATTCTTCCGTAACAGAATTTGCCTGGAATGAAAACGGAGTGTTTTCGTCAAGCAACATAAGTTTTTGCTTTATCTCGGCTGAACTAAACTCTTTTGAGTCGTCATACTGGGTGGTTTTGAATTCTTCGGAGGTGTGGGCAGGCGCAAGGTTGTTGTAAAAAAGTATCATGCTGTCCAGAGCGGCTACCACAGGGTTGTCTTCTTCTAGTTGGTACTTGTGGGCAAGCAAGGAATCAATGTAAGTAGTATCTTGCGATGAACCAACTACCCAACACAATAGGAGCGCAAAGACGAAAGTGTTTTTTTTCATAATTTAACGAGTGATAACAGGAGATTCGATGGTATTGCTTACGTTCAATGAGCGATCAACCAATCTTATTTGGTATTTGATGGTGTCTGAATTGGCAGAAAGGGGATTGTAGTAGGAAGGTTCAATCACCACCTTGATAATTCCTTTGAGCGCTTTGTTGTTTCCATTTGGAGTAAGGTATGGAACCCGGTATAAAAAAGTGATGTCGTTCCCAGCTAAATCTTTTCCTCTTACCCAACCCAAGTTCTCGTCTTTCTCAAAATAGTCGATAAACAAATTGTGGTGAAACACTTTGTTTATGGAAAATTCACCCGTTGTGTCTCCTTCTCGGAGTCCCAGGTCACCATCACCATCTGTAAAAGAAATGGCAATTTCACCCGAATCAGTCAAAGCTGTAAACGAGTCAAACTTAATGATTGGTTCAAGCGGAAATGTTTCTGGTTTTAGGCAAGAACTTATCAATACTACCAATATTAGGACGAATAAACTTATCTTTGTATTCATGGGATTTGAATTATGACCTTAAAATTAATGAAAATACTTGACTCAATCATAGAATCACTTTTTAATATTACCTCCTCTGAACAATTTGAGGAAAAAGCACTCGAATTATTTTGGTTTCACTACGAGTACAATTCAGTGTATCGAAAATTTGTAGACCTAATAAAACTAGATTCGTCAAAGGTGACCTCCCTAGGGCAAATTCCTTATCTGCCCATATCGTTTTTTAAGTCACACAAGCTAAACGTAAAACAAAGTCATGAAATTGTGTTTAAAAGTAGCGGCACAACCGGGCAATCAAGAAGTCGACATTTGGTAGCGGACCTCGCTCTTTACGAGCAATCATTCGAACTTGGTTTTCGTCATGCCTATGGTGACCCAAGAGACTATACCTTGTTGGCTTTGTTGCCTTCTTACTTGGAGCAGGGAGAGTCTTCTTTAGTGTATATGGCGCAAAGCTTGATACAAAAATCAGGCAAAGATCAAAGTAGCTTTTACCTCAATGATTTTGAAAAATTAAACGCAACAATCCATGGCTTAGAAAAATCTGAAGAGCCATACATATTGTTGGGTGTAAGTTATGCGTTGTTGGATTTTTTTGAAGAGTTTCCTCAGAAAATAACTACGGGAATTGTAATGGAAACTGGTGGGATGAAAGGAAGAAGAAAAGAAATTACCAAAACAGAACTCCACCGAGAATTAAGAACGGGTTCCGGTGCTACAACTATTCATTCTGAATATGGCATGACTGAATTGTTATCTCAAGCCTACTCTCAGGGAGGTGAGTTGTACCACTGTCCTCCTTGGATGAAGGTAACAACTCGCTCTACTACTGATCCATTGAGCTTGGTACACAATCAGAGAGGGCTCATCAATGTGATTGATCTTGCGAATGTCTATTCCTGTCCGTTTCTTTCAACCGAAGATTTGGGTTATGTGTATCCCGATGGAAGTTTTGAAGTACTAGGGAGATTTGATACTTCCGAAATGCGAGGATGTAATTTGTTGGTAGAATAAAAATGTTGAAAATACGTAGGTCATCCTGCAATTTTGTAATAAATTTGCAGCTTACCTGCCTTGGCAAGATTATTGATAACTAATGTTAAATTAACCAAAAAAACTGAAATGAAAAAGATAATGTACGCCCTGTTGGCCCTGTCTATCCTTACTTCTTGCTCTACAAAAGTGCCCTTTACTACAAAAGCCTTAACGGATTACAAACTAACGAATGATGATGTTCAAAAGTTACAGTTTTATGTGAAAGGTGACCTGGTGTTAACCAATGGTAAAAGCGATAATTCGACCAAAACCGAAGGAGGAGAGTTAATCATTAAAGACGAACAAAACTGGAACAAAGTAATTATTCCTTCAGGAACAAGAGGAATTGTGGAGAAAGTAGATGGAGATATTTTGTATGTGAGTTTTGAAGAGGGAAAAAACTTGCTGTTTAAGGCAAGCCCTACTGATGGAAAGTATAGAATGAAGTCTGAGAAATTTGATCCAAGAAAAAGAATGGGAACTGTGACTTACGGGGGCGAAGAGTTTTTAGTGAACTCAAGTGGATTACAAGCTTTCTTGATGTTCAAACTAAAGAATAGCACGAAGAGACAATCAAGTGCTCGTTCCGTGAAAGGAAGGAAATTATAGAAATATAGCAATAAGTTGTAGATGGTCGGAAGTACGCTTTCGGCCATTTTTTTTTGTGTATTTGTTGTAAATTCAGAGAGATTATTTGTTAATTCGAACCATGCAAAAAAAATCTATCTTTTGGTATCTAACTGCACCCTTGAGGTTTTTGTATAAAATTTATTTTTTACTGGTTTTCTTTGCGCTTGCTTTTCTCCTATATCCTTTCTTTTTTGTTTTGTTACGTTCCAAAAGACATGTGCACAAAGCATTCAAATTAAAAAGATTTTGGGCCAAGGTATTGTTGGTTCTTACTTGGGTGAGAGTAAAAATAAACGGCAAAGAAAATTTGGTGAAAGAGCCCTGTGTTATTTGCGCCAATCATGCTTCTTATTTAGATATTGTTGTCATGTTTGTCGCTATTCCCAATACGTTTTTATTCTTAGGAAAAGCAGAGTTGTTAAAATGGCCAGTGGTTCGAATTTTTTTTCGTAACATGGATATTCCTGTGGACCGCAGCAATAGTTTTAAGGCAAGAGAGTCCATCGAACAAACAAAAGAAGCCATACAAAAAGGCTTTTCAATTGCCATTTTTCCGGAAGGGCTAATTCCTGTTGAGAATGTGCCTAAAATGAAACCTTTCAAAAGAGGGGCATTCGTGTTGGCCATGTCTCAAGAAGCACCCATTCAGCCAATTACTTTTTCTACTAATTGGAAATTGTTTGCCACTGAATCCCATCCCTTTGGGGCGGGCTGCCCGGGCGTATCCAAAGTAGTGATTCATCCAGCTATAAATACCAAAGGCTTGAAGGAAAATCAAATGACTAGGTTGATTCAACAAACATTTGAAGTCATAGAAAGCGGAATGGAAAATGAAAAAAAATCTCGATGACCATCCTTGAGTCGTTCAACTTTTTTACTTTTACAGAAACAAACGAACATGGAAATCACAAATGAAATTGTCGACAAGCTAGCAAAGCTTGCCAAGCTCCAATTTAAAGATGAACAAAGAGATGGAATCCGAGAAGATTTGATCAAAATCATTGCGTTTGTGGACAAAATAGACGAGCTGGATACAGAAGGTGTAGAGCCTCTCGTTCACATGAGTAGAGAGATTAATGTGTTGAGAGAAGACGAGGTAAAGGAGACCATTACTCAGATGCAAGCGCTCAAGAATGCTCCCAGCAAAGACTCAGATTATTTTAAAATTTCAACTGTTTTAAACAAAAAATAAATTGTTAGAATCTGTTAATTTAGAATAATTATAAATAAGCTAAAACGCTTAAAAAAAACTCTCAGATTAGTTTCGTTTAAATGACTACAATGTTACATTTGCTGCATTATTAGATATTCCAGAAATTCTTCACATGAACACATTTTTATTAAAAAAATTGAAAAACAAAGAATTACCTTCATATTTCGTCCTGCTTTTCTTGGTACTGATTTCTTTCAGTGCGACTAGTCAACTAGACGGAAAAGCCCTATTTAAACAGAACTGTGCCTCGTGTCATCATCCTGCCAAAAATTTAACTGGTCCCTTGCTTCAAGGAGCTAAAGCTAAATGGGAAGCAGCAGGCGATGATATTTATGCTTGGGTAAAAAATCCACAAGCACAATACGATGCAGGAGTAAAATCTGCACTTGCTATCAATTATATGGTAGGAGGAATGCCAGGTCAGGCGGTAAATAACGAAGAAATTGATGCGATATTAAAATATGTGGACGAATGGACTGCGCCTGTAGATCCGGTCATTGTTGACGTGCCTGTAGGTCCGGCCACTGAATCCAATAACACATGGTTGATGTGGTTGATTATAGGAGGTATTCTTTCTATGTTGGGGGAACACTTCAACATATTTGAACTAAGCAATAGATTTGAAAACTCTATGTATGGTAAAGCCCCA
>JALRIS010000045.1 GCA_023255335.1 Flavobacteriales bacterium
ATGTACTGGAAATCGAAATATTTTGAATTATTAGAAGAACATAAATTGTTGCTGAAAAAAGAATTTAAATCTTATTTTCAACAATAATTGTTAATACAAAAAAGCCCGACTAACTTTCGTTACTCGGGCTTTCGGTCTTTAGTATGATTCACTACGTTACTCTGCCAATACTATCACTTTGTTGTTCAATACCTCTACAATTCCTCCTTTTGTTTCAAAAGATTCGTTTTCTCCAGATTCCTTAATGATATTAATAGTTCCCTCCTTGAGAGCTGTAATAAGTGGAGCGTGATTATTCAAAACTCCTAGCTCACCATCAATACCTGGAAGCACCACAGAAGTTACTTCTCCTGTGTACAATTTTTCGTCTGGTGTGATAATATCTAGTAACATAGCGTTGTGTTCGTTTTAATTGAAATTATGCTTCAGCTCCTGCTGTCATTTTCTTTCCAGCCTCGATAGCTTCTTCTATCGTTCCTTTCAAGTTGAAAGCTGCTTCTGGGTATTGGTCTACTTCTCCATCCAAAATCATGTTGAATCCTTTGATGGTATCTTCGATATCTACCAAACATCCCTTCAATCCTGTAAACTGCTCAGCTACGTGGAATGGTTGAGACAAGAATCTTTGTACTCTTCGAGCTCTCGATACTACCAATTTATCTTCGTCAGACAATTCGTCCATACCAAGAATGGCAATTATATCTTGAAGTTCTTTGTATCGTTGCAAGATTTCTTTTACTCTTTGTGCACAGTTGTAGTGTGCATCTCCTAGGATTTCTGCAGTCAAAATTCTCGAAGTTGAATCCAAAGGATCTACCGCTGGGTAAATTCCTAGCTCGGCAATTTTACGTGACAATACTGTTGTTGCATCCAAGTGAGCAAAGGTAGTTGCTGGTGCTGGATCTGTTAAATCATCTGCAGGTACGTATACCGCTTGTACCGAAGTAATAGAACCACTCTTGGTAGAAGTAATTCTCTCTTGCATCGCTCCCATTTCCGAAGCCAATGTAGGCTGGTAACCTACCGCAGAAGGCATACGCCCAAGAAGTGCTGATACCTCAGAACCTGCTTGTGTAAATCTAAAAATGTTGTCGATAAAGAACAAGATATCTTTTCCTCCTTCGCTGTCGTCTC
This sequence comes from Flavobacteriales bacterium, assembly GCA_023255335.1. Classification (GTDB taxonomy): domain Bacteria; phylum Bacteroidota; class Bacteroidia; order Flavobacteriales_D; family CAJJDF01; genus CAJJDF01. The sequence goes on from JALRIS010000045.1 coordinate 1,135, forward strand.
CTGATCCATCTCTGTAGTATTCTGCCAATGTCAATCCAGAAAGTGCTACTCTTGCTCTTGCTCCTGGAGGCTCATTCATCTGACCAAAAACGAAAGTTGCTTTAGATTCTTTCATTTCTTCTTTGTCTACCAAAGACAAATCCCATCCTCCATTTTCCATAGATTCCATGAATTTCTCTCCGTATCGGATAATTCCTGACTCAAGCATTTCTCTCATCAAATCGTTTCCTTCTCTCGTTCTTTCTCCTACACCTGCAAACACCGAAAGTCCTCCGTGTCCTTTGGCGATGTTGTTGATAAGCTCCTGAATCAATACCGTTTTTCCTACTCCTGCTCCTCCAAACAATCCAATCTTTCCTCCTTTTGAGTAAGGCTCAATCAAATCAATTACCTTAATTCCTGTAAACAATACCTCTGTAGAAGTTGACAAATCTTCGAACTTTGGTGGCTTCGCATGAATAGCTTTTTTGTTTTCTTGCGTAGTTTCCCCCAATCCATCAATTGCATCTCCAATTACGTTGAACAATCTTCCTTTAATTTGGTCTCCAGTAGGCATGCTAATTGGCGCTCCTGTAGCAGTCACCTCCAGTCCTCTTCTTAGACCTTCTGTTGCATCCATTGCAATTGTTCTTACTGTATCTTCTCCAGTATGTTGTTGACATTCAAGAACAACAACTTCTCCGTTTGCTTTTGTTACTTTAAGTGCATCAAGTATTTTTGGTAGAGATTCTTGGTCACTGAATGTAACATCAACTACAGGCCCAATTACTTGAGAAATTTTTCCTTTTACAGACATATTATTTGAGTTAGGTTAAATTGAAAATTCAAATTTGGTACAAAAATACTTTTTTTGAGACAATAACCAATAGATTTAAAGAAAAAAAATACCTTTGAAGAAGCAAACTTAATTTACTTGAAAATATACAGAAATATAGCTGAATTTAATCCGGACAAAAAAGTGTTTCTGACCGTAGGAACTTTTGATGGAATTCATTTTGGACACCAAAAGCTCATTGAGTCGCTCAAACAAAAAGCATCTGAAGCAGGCGGTGAATCGGTGATACTTACTTTTGCTCCGCATCCAAGACTAGTTTTATTTCCAGAAAATGATAGCCTAAAACTAATAAACACACTAGAAGAAAAAATTGAACGCCTAGAAAAGTCTGGCATTGATCACCTGATCATTTATCCTTTTTCCAAAGAGTTTTCGAGGATTTCAGCCATTGAGTATGTACGCGATTTTTTAATAAAGGAAATAAACGTATCTACCCTAATAATTGGGTATGACCATCAATTTGGCAGAAACAGAGAAGGAGATTTTAACTACCTGAAGGAATTGAGTGAATTATACAATTTTAAGGTAGAGGAGATTTCTGCCCAAGACATTAACGACATTAATGTAAGTTCAACTAAAATCAGGACGGCCATTTTAGACGGAAACATTCATTTGGCGAACAACTATTTGGGATACCCATTCTCATTGACTGGCGAAGTTATTGAGGGAAAGCGAATAGGACACACAATTGGGTTTCCTACTGCCAATTTATACATTGAAGATGCACAAAAGATTGTTCCTAAAAACGGGGCCTACGCGGCTTGGGCAAAGCTAGACAACAAGTGGCACAAAGCAATGTTGAATATTGGAACAAACCCCACCGTAAACTCTATGGACAATGTATCGGTAGAGGTTCACTTACTCCACTTTTCTGGTGATATTTATGGAAAAGAAATTACGTTGAATTTTATAAAAAGATTAAGATCCGAAGTGAAATTTGAGGGATTGGACCAACTAAAAAACCAATTGCGTTTAGACAAGTCGCAGGCGGAAAAAATATTGACATAAAAAAAGGCCCATACTATTGTAAGAGCCTTTTTTTTATAAGTTTAATTCTGGGTTAAAACTTGTAGCTAAATCCAATATTTAATACCTCTTTGAATTGGGCTCTTCTTCCCGAAAAAGATATTTCGTTTCCATTTTCGTCTGTTGCAGTCAATGGCAACAAAATATCGTGATCGTAAATCAATGTGGTAGAAATACTTGCTGAAATATATTTGTTGATTTTCATACTAATCAACATATCCCACAACACGTCAATGTTTTGAGGACTCTCGATATAATTCGAAAATAACGTTAGCTGTGTTTTTAGGTTTATGTTTTTCATTACATCTTTTTGATATTTTGCCATAAACAATCCTCCTAATTCATTTCTCAATCTGGAGTTAGTGTCTACACCAAAAGCGCCAACAGCATTAAGCGCATCATCCAAAACGAATGTCCCTCTATACGAAACAGGCGCCAAAAATATGGACAAAGACTTATTCGGTTTGTAATCAATCCCTATTGCACCAGTAAGGTAACCAGGCGACATAATCCTGGAAATTACATTGGTATTGGTTGCGTCCCCAAATCCAGGAGCAAACTGCGACCTAAAGTTCAATAATCCACCGTAATACAGCTTTTTGTTTTTCTTCAGCTGTTGTCCGTATTTTGAGTTAAGTTCAATTCTATCGTCACTCTTAATCCACGGTCCATTGTCTTGACTGATAAGTCCATAAGCCATATCTAACGAGTTATCCCAAGCTTTTTTTCCTTTTTTGTAGATGGCAAACAAACTTAGAAGGGAGTTGCCAGAAACACTACTTTGACCACCCCCTTGCCAATTTGACAAAGCAACTTGACCAAAATTCACAGCAAAAGTCCCTCCTTTCTTCCATCCATCTTCCTCTTTTTCGTCTGTTTGAGCCAACACTCCTTCATCAACATTTTTTGTAGCTTCCTCCGATGTTTGTTGAGCACTCAAATTAGGCAACATTGATCCAATTAAGACAACTGTTGTAACTATTCTTTTCATTTTCTTGATTTTAGGTTCATATTAATTTTTATAGAGTTCGATAGTTTAATTGTATCTTTAACCAAAAGATCGGGCAAAACTACTATTACAAGTTTTTACAGCTAATCTATTAACAAAAAAATAACCGACAATTTATGTCAAAAAAGACAGAAAAAAGCCTAAAAAAAGGGCTTAAAAGAAAGATTATACAAATACTTTCAGAATCTACAACAAACTCTTACAATTCCAAACAGGTTGCAAAAGCCCTCGGATTTCACCAGCCGATGAAAAAAAAATTGGTCCACCAAATTATGGAGGACATGCACCGAGACAACGTAATAATTCCACAAAACAACGGATTTGTGATGGTCTCTAGTTTTTCGAGTAATGAGGGAATCATTGAATTTACCTCCAAAGGGAGTGCTTATATTTTGCTAGAAGGAGAGGATGATATTTATATTTCAAAAGAGAAAACCAGAAACGCTCTAGATGGGGACTTGGTAAGCTATTCCTTAGTCAAAAACTCAAGAAAGAAAAAACCTGAAGGAGCTGTGGAGCGAGTTTTGAAAAGAAAAAAAACAGAATTTGTTGGGACACTTCAAGTTTCAGAAAAGTTTGCGTTTGTCATTACCGATAGCCGAAGAATTAATGTAGATTTCTTTATTGACTTAAAACACCTCAACAAGGCAAAGAATGGAGACAAAGTTATTGTGGAGCTTATGAATTGGCCCGAAAAACTGAACTCACCCTTTGGAAAAATAATCAAAGTATTGGGGAAATCGGGGGAAACCAATACCGAAATGAATGCCATCATGGAGGATTTTGAACTTCCTTATGAGTTTCCGCAAGACGTACTGAAAGCTGCAGAAAAAGTCGACACCACCATTTCTAACAAAGAAATCGCCAAGCGAAGAGATTTTAGAAACATCGACACGTTTACCATCGACCCTTTTGACGCCAAGGATTTTGACGATGCCATTTCGTACCGAGAACTTGAAAATGGACACATAGAAGTAGGGGTTCACATTGCCGATGTATCGCATTATGTAGTGCCCGGAACCATCATAGATGATGAGGCGGTAGTGCGAGGAACCTCTGTATATTTGGTAGATAGAGTGGTGCCTATGTTGCCAGAAGTGTTGTCGAATCAAGTATGTTCGCTACGTCCCAACGAAGAAAAACTGACGTTTTCGGCTGTATTTGAACTTGACAAAGAGGCAAATGTAAAAAATAGCTGGTTTGGCCGAACCGTAATCAACTCCAACAGGAGATTTACCTACGAGGAAGCACAAGAAAGAATAGAAACCAAAAAAGGCGATTTCCAAAAAGAAATAAACACCCTCAACGACTTGGCTCAAATAATGAGAGGACGAAGGATGGATGCCGGAGCCTTGAATATTGAAAGTACGGAGGTAAAATTTGTGGTAGAAAATGGAAAACCAGTGGGTGTAAAACTCAAAGTATCCAAGGAAGCGCACAAATTGGTAGAAGAGTTTATGCTCTTGGCCAATAAACATGTTTCGCGATTTATAGGAGTGCCAAAAAAAGGGCAAGCCAAATACCCCAATATCTTCAGAATTCACGACCAGCCGAGCGAAAAAAAAATAGCAGACCTGCACCGATTTGTAGCGGATAATGGCTATGAAATAAAAGAAGTAGCCAACAAACCACTTTCTTTTGCTCTGAACAATCTACTGACCGAGGCCAAAGAAAACAGAGAGGTAGACTTTATAGGTCCGATGGTCATCCGATCCATGGCAAAAGCCGTGTATTCGGCCGAAAACATTGGCCATTATGGCTTATCTTTTGATTATTATTCGCAT
>JALRIS010000099.1 GCA_023255335.1 Flavobacteriales bacterium
ACTGGTTTAGAGAGTTAAGTAGATATTCAGAAATTCTAGTATTTAAAACACCTTTACCTTCGATGTTAGCTTTCTTAAGTGCATTAAAAGCTGTTGCATCATCTTTAAAATGTTGAATGACCAAACCTTTTTCGTTGGTAGAATAAATAATTTTAGCTTTGCCTTCGTAAAGTTTTTTACCTTTATTCATTGGAGATTTAGTTTTTTAAACTTCTATTAAAAATTACATTAATTTTCTTTGTATGATAACTAAAATCAAAATTTTCTTCCTGCAAGGGTTTTCCAAACCAGCTAAGTAATTCATGAAACATTTGAGAAAAGAAAGCCACATCTTCGGGCGAATCGGTTGGTTTTAATATTTCTAAGTCGTACATCTTCGACTGAAACAACTGTTCGTCTGCTAAGGTTTCTTTTTGCACCAACTCAAAATAGGGCACATAAAAATCCTCTGGGATTAGTTTCATGCACCCAAAATCTAGCGCAATCAGTTCATCGTTTGGCGACACCAAGAAATTTCCAGGATGCGGATCGGCATGTACTTTTTTGAGCACGTGCATCTGATACATGTAAAAATCCCACAAGGCTTGACCTATTTTTGTGCTGCTTTCTGCCGTAGGCGTGTACTCCGAAAGATGCACGCCCGTCATCCAATCCATCGTGATGATTCTTTCAGAAGAATATTCTTCGTAGTATTTCGGAAACAAAAGGTTTGGAATGTTTTTGCAAGCCTCCGATATTTCTTTGCTTTGCGAAAGCTCCAACAAATAATTGGTTTCTTCCATCAGTTTGTCTTCCACTTCCTTGAAATACTTATCCGAATCTTTTGCCGAAATATTCAAGATTCTGAGCGCCACTGGTTTTACCAATTTCAAATCAGAACTGATGCTTTCCGACACGCCTGGGTATTGGATTTTTACGGCCAATTCTTGTCCATCTTTTTTGGCTTTGTGCACCTGTCCTATGCTTGCCGCATTGGTCGATTGGGTGTTGAATTCATCAAATACTTCATTGGGAGTTTTACCAAAATACTTGTTGAAAGTCTTGTTAACCAAAGGAGGTGAAAGTGGTGGAACCGAAAACTGTGACAACGAGAATTTCTCGACATAAGCCGCTGGCATAATCGATTTTTCCATGCTCAGCATTTGAGCTACTTTCAGGGCGCTTCCTTTCAGCTGTTTGAGGCTGTTGTAAATATCCTCGGCATTGTCTTTGTTTAGTTGCTCGCGGGCATCTTCCTCGGTTTTTACGAGTTTGCTACCGTAGTATTTGAGGTAGTTTACACCCACTTTTGCTCCCGTTCCTACTAGTTTGCTGGCGCGTTTCATCTTCGAAATCGGAATGTTGTCAATCGTTTCCATGGCAGTTATTTTCTAAGTTCTTTGAGCAAAAATTTTCCCAAATCTAGCACACTCTCCAAGGGTTTTATGTTTTGCAATTGAAACCCTGTGTTGACCAATTTTTCGATCAAAATGTCGGTTTTTTCGAATCCTGGAGAAGTGTCTCTTTCCCAATAAGCCAAGATAAATGCAAATTGTCCCCAATAGGCTTCGGCAATGCTTTTGTCTTTCAGTGAATTCAGTCTGTCTTCCGGAATTTCGAGAGTCTCAATCTCTATCGAATGAATGTAT
>JALRIS010000112.1 GCA_023255335.1 Flavobacteriales bacterium
AATTCAAGAAGAAGAGGCAAATCCCCAAAAATTCACCTTCCTCGAGTCTAAAATCATGGAACTCGAAAAAGAACAATTTGACCCAAATTTTCATTTACTATTCTTAGTACAGCTCACTTCTTTCCTCGGATTTGAGCCCGATACCCATGGCACAGGAACTTATTATGATTATGCCGAAGGAGAGTTAACTTTTTCTACTCCCACTCATTCACATTTTTTTGACCAAGAAGAAACAGTCCTTTTTCAGAGTATTTGCAAAGCAAGTTTTGAAACAAATAGTGAAATTAACTTATCGAACATGGCTAGAAAGAGAGGTTTACAACTCATCCTTACTTACTACCGTTATCACACAGAAATGCGGGAATTAAAATCTTTGCCTGTTTTAGAAATGATTTTCAGTTAAACCCATTCCGTTTTTTTATCTTTGAAAAACCGAAAATACCTACATGAAACAGTCACTCACCTTTTTATTGGTCTCTCTCGTTGTTTTTTTTTCATGCAAAGAGAACACCTTGGGAGCCCCGGAAGACCTGAACGAGTCCCAAGAAAATTCAAATTCCACACCGAAAAATATCATTCTACTGATTGGGGACGGAATGGGAATATCGCAAATTACCGCAGGAATGTACCGAAACGGGAATAAATTAGAGCTAGAAAGATGCAACACTATTGGACTGATAAAAACAAATTCTAAAAAGGAACTGATTACGGATTCCTCGGCTGGTGCCACGGCTTTTGCCACGGGTAAAAAAACAAGAAATGGAATGATTTCTCAAGCGATGGAGGATTCTACAAATTATAAAACATTTGTAGAATATGCCGAAGAAAACAAAAAAGCCACCGGGATTGTGGTAACAAGCACTGTAACGCACGCTACTCCTGCTTGTTTCTATGCCCACTATCCGAGGAGATATGACGCCAATGAGGCTATCTCGGAGCAATTCGTAAATAGTGGAGTAGATGTGCTTATTGGGGGTGGAAAAAAATATTTTGAAACGAGAAAGGATGGAAGAAACTTACTACAAGAATTAACCGAAAAAGGCTACACCATTCCAGACACATTAACTTCTAACTTTGACACCAAAGAAATTTTTAAGTTAGCCTACCTCTATTCGCCCACTCAACCCGGAAAACGTGTTTTTTCCGAAGGAGACGAGGCTCCGAGCAGAGGCCCTATACTTCCTTTGGCTACTCAAAAAGCCATTGATGTTTTGAAGAAAGATACAAATGGATTCTTTTTGCTGGTCGAAGGATCACAAATAGATTGGGGAGGCCACAACAATGATTCGGAATATATTATTAATGAAATGCTTGATTTCAATGAATCGATAAAGATTGCTCTCGATTATGCCGATCAAAATGGTGAAACACTAGTAATTATTACCGCAGATCACGAAACTGGCGGATATGCTATCATTGAAGGAGAATTGGATGGTTCCTCGCTCACTGTAGGCTTCTCTACAAAACATCACAGCGCCTCTATGATTCCCGTATTTGCTTATGGAAAAGGGGCTAAGAATTTTTCTGGAATTTACGACAATACCCAAATCTTCTATAAAATGATGGAAGCATTCGGGAATGATTTAACAAAATAATATGGCAGAAGATTTACTCTTAACAAAGACAACCAAAGAGGAATTGTATCAAGAATTAATTCCTCAACTTACAGCATTAATTGCTGGCGAAAACGATCTTGTTGCTAATCTAGCAAATGTGGCGGCTGGACTGAAAGAAGCCTTCGGATTTTTGTGGGTTGGATTTTACCTTGTAAAAGAGGATAATTTGGTTTTGGGACCCTTCCAAGGACCCGTTGCTTGCACCAGAATTCCCAAAGGAAAAGGAGTATGTGGAACTTCTTGGGAAAAACAAAAAACTCTTATCATACCTGATGTGGAACAATTTGAAGGACATATTGCTTGCAGCTCATTATCAAAATCAGAAATAGTAATTCCCATAGTTAAAAACAACGAAGTAGTAGCGATATTGGATGTGGATAGCAAAGAATTGAATACATTTGATCAAATTGATGAAGAGAACCTAACTCAGTTACTCAATGAAATAAACTTCTAACTTTTTGGTTACTCTTATATTGCCATGAAATTATTTTATTACATCTCTATTTTTCTTGCATTCTGGTTGATGCAAAGTTGCGCACAAATTGCGTCACCTACAGGAGGAACACCTGATACATCTCCTCCTTTTTTGGATAGTATTGGAACCATGCCGTTGAATTATTCCACTCACTTTGAGGGAGACAGACTGGTTTTGTCATTCAATGAATACTTTGTCCTTAAAAATCCTAAACAAACTGTGTTTTTTTCACCGAGTATAGAAAACGAACCAGAATTTGTGATAAAGGGAAAAACGCTTACTATTCATCTTAACAATGATCTCAAACCCAATACTACCTACACCATAAATTTCGGTGATGCCATATCGGATTACACCGTTGGCAATGCCTTACCTGATTTTAAATTTGTGTTCTCAACAGGTAGTTTCATCGACTCAATGAATACCTCTGGTAAGGTAATTGACGCTCTTTCTGGAAAACCACAGCCTAATGTATTGGTGATGTTGTACGAAAACACCCGAGACTCTGTCGTATCCAAAGAACGTCCTGTATATTATGCTATCACCAACAAAGAAGGAAAGTACTCCTTGAGTAATATAAAAAAGGGAGCGTATAAATTATTCGCGTTAAAAGACGAAAACAGAAACTTTCTCTATGACTTACCGAATGAACAAATTGGTACAATCGACTCAATCTTCTCACTTGATGAAGACACCGTAACCTCCTACCACATCCTTTCTTTGTTCACCCAAGATTACATCAAACAATCTGTTACGAGCAAAAAATTTGAATATCCCGGAAAACTTACTCTCACCTTTGCCCGTTCTATCGAACATTGGAATATTGTTCATACGGACAGTGTTCCTGTTAGTTATCTAAAAAGTGAGATGAATACAGAACGAGATTCGCTGGTTCTCTGGGGGGTGAGTTTGGGAAAAGAAAAAGCTCAGCTAACAATATCAACGGATACAAGCACGGAGATAATTAATGTTTACCAACCAACTCCTAAATCTAAGAAAAATGAGTTGAGTGTCAAGAATTCAGACAGAAGCATAGAAAAAAGGGCTCCGCTTGCCATAGAATTTAACCGACCTATTTCCCGTGTCAACAAAAATTTAATTTCTATTAAAAAAGACACTTCTCTTGTGCCAATTGACAGCGTTTCTTACGTCATGAAGACGCTCAATCTGTATTTCTCAAAAAAGGAAGATCAGACCTACAAATATCAGCTATTACCCAACTCTGTGGAAGATATTTTTGAATTTTCGCTTACCGATACACTTGCTGGTGTTACTTCTGTTAAAAAGGATAGTTACTTTGGAAGCTTTACACTCAAAGCTTTTCCCAAAAATGACTCGGTGAGCTACTTACTTTACCTCTTAAATGAGGAAGGGAAGCAAATTAAGGCTCAAAAATTTATGGACGAGTCTTCTGTGTCGTTCTTGCGACTCAAACCTGGAAAATATAGGCTAAAAGCTATTGAAGATGTGAATAATAATGGAAAATGGGACACGGGTGATTACTATTTGAAAAAGAAACCAGAACCGGTATTTTTCTTCCCAACCCAAATTGAAATTCGCTCTAACTGGGAGCTCGCAGAGAGCTGGAAATTGTAAAACGAATTTGCTCAAAAAAACTCGTTATCTACTGGTCTATTTCTTTACCAATAAGTTACTTTTCAAGACCTATTGCCATTCATTCTCTTTGTCTTGTGTTATCGCAAAAAAAAAGCCCTAACGTTCGTTAGAGCTTTCAACTTTATATTCGTTCAAAGTTAGTTTTTAAGTGCTTCAGCACCCCCTACAATCTCGAGGATTTCGTTGGTAATGGCTGCTTGTCTTGCTTTGTTATAAGTCAATTTGAGGTCAAACAACATATCACCTGCATTATCGGTTGCTTTGTGCATCGCTGTCATCCTAGCACCATGCTCACCAGCGTGAGAATCTAATACTCCTTTGTACAATTGTACTTTCAATGATTTTGGCACAATGTCTTTAATGATTCTCTCTTTTGATGGAACAAATATGTAGTCAGCATTACTTACTGATGAATCTTCCATTTCCACCTTTTCAATCGGTAAAAATTGTTCAGACATTACAGTTTGGTTTGCTGCATTTACAAAATGATTGTAAACCATTACAACTTTGTCTACTTTTTCTTCTCTGTACCAATCCATGATTAGTTCAGCGACTTCCGCCACTGAATTAAAATTCAAATCATTGTAAATCTTCTCTAAATCCGTTGGAATCTCTGGCATATTTGTCGCTGCAAAGTTTTTCTTAGAAAACTCCTGAGCTTTTTTACCAATAGCCATGAAGTGCACGTTAGAATTTGGATATTCCTTTGCAAGTAAGGCCACTTTTTTGTTTACGTTGTTATTGAATCCTCCGCACAACCCTCTGTTCGAAGTAACTGCTACAAACAATACATTCTTCACCTCTCTTTCTTGTGAGTAAACTCCTTCTGAACTGTCCAAACTCGAACTTAAGTTAATTTGAATTTCTTGAAGTTTATTGGCATAAGGCAACAATTGGGTAATTGCATCCTGAGCTCTTTTTAGCTTAGCAGCCGATACCATCTTCATTGCAGAGGTTATCTGCATTGTTGAATTTACCGAGGTAATCCTATTACGTATTTCTTTTAAATTAGCCATTTATTAGATGTTAGATGAAAGAAAAAAGAAAACAAACAAACATACTTATTTACTCTATTCTCTTTTTTCTATATTCCTTCTTCTATGTTCTTTTTAGTACTTAGCACTCAATTCTGCTGCCACTTGTGTCAGCACATCCGTTGCTTCGTCTGTATACTTTCCAGCTTGCAATAAATCCAGAGTATCTCTGTGTTTCGCTTCTAAATAGGCAATGTATTCTTCCTCAAACTGTTTTACTTTGTTCACAGGTACATTTCCAATCAATCCTTTGGTTCCTACATACAATACAGCAATCTGGTGCTCTACAGATAGTGGCGATCCTTCGTTTTGTTTCAATAACTCAACGTTTCTTGCTCCTTTATCTAATACTGCTTTTGTACTTGCATCTAGGTCTGAACCAAATTTAGCAAACGCTTCCAATTCTCTGTATTGTGCTTGGTCCAATTTCAATGTTCCAGCTACTTTCTTCATGGATTTAATTTGAGCGTTTCCTCCAACTCGCGAAACCGAGATTCCTACGTTAATTGCAGGTCTCACTCCTGAGTTAAATAAATCTTGCTCCAAGAAAATCTGTCCATCCGTAATAGAAATTACGTTGGTTGGTATATAAGCCGATACATCACCCGCTTGAGTTTCAATGATTGGCAGTGCCGTAATCGAACCACCACCTTTTACCATTCCTTTCATAGATTCTGGTAAATCATTCATTTCTTTCGCAATGTCATCAATTTCGATCACCTTTGCAGCTCTTTCCAATAATCTTGAGTGTAAGAAGAAAACATCTCCTGGGTAAGCTTCTCTTCCTGGAGGTCTTTTCAAAAGAAGAGAAACCTCACGGTATGCCACAGCTTGCTTAGACAAATCGTCATAAACAATTAATGCAGGTCTTCCCGTATCTCTAAAGAATTCTGCTATTGCTGCTCCTGTAAATGGTGCATAATACTGAAGTGGAGCTGGATCCGAAGCATTTGCCGCTACAATAGTTGTGTATGCCATTGCACCTGCTTCTTCTAATTTTTTTACGATTCCTGCTACTGTCGAAGCTTTTTGACCTACTGCTACATACACACAATATACTGGTTCCCCTTTGTCATAAAATTCTTTTTGGTTAATGATTGTATCTATAGCTACAGTAGTTTTTCCCGTTTGCTTATCTCCAATGATCAACTCTCTTTGTCCTCTTCCTACTGGAATCATGGCATCAATTGCTTTAATTCCTGTCTGAAGCGGCTCGGTTACTGGTTGTCTGTAAATTACTCCTGGTGCTTTTCTTTCGATTGGCATTTCGTATAATTCTCCTTCAATTGGTCCTTTTCCATCAATTGGCTGACCCAATGTATCCACTACTCTTCCTACAATTCCTTCTCCAGTTTTGATAGAGGCAATTCGGTTTGTTCTTTTTACAGAAGCACCTTCTCTTACCACATCAGAAGATCCCAAAAGTACTGCACCTACATTATCTTCCTCCAAGTTCAATACAATTGCTTGCAATCCATCTTCGAATTCGATAAGCTCCCCTGATTGTACATTAGACAATCCATGGATACGTGCAACTCCATCACCTACTTGCAATACAGTTCCTACTTCTTCTAGTTGAGCTTCAGTTTTAAATCCTGATAACTGCTCTTTGATAATTGCAGATACTTCTGCTGGTTTTATTCCTGCCATTTGATTTGTTTATTTTGTCAAAAATCGTTTTTCAGATATATTATCCTCGTATTTCGTTTTAAATTTCTTTACGTTCTCTAAGTTTAGTTCGTCATTCTCAATGACACCTTCTTTAATAAAGGCTCTAATGAGAGATTTGCCCACTAACTCTGTTTCAAACTTTTCCAAGTCTGTGGTTAAGAAATGAAGTTCTGCATAAAAGTGCATGTATTCTCTTCTTACTCCTTTACTGTCGTTGTAATATTTTCCTGTTCCGTAACTTAATCCATTTACCGACACAAATTCAGTTCCCGACAACGTACTATAAAAGCTTTTTCCACCGGTTCTTTCGTATTTACCCCAAGGCTTCTTTTCTACCAAAATTGTCCCTTTTTTGAACTTCACCTTTAGTTTATCTCCCGGTTCGTTGAAAGAAAGTACCAGCAAGGCGAGAGCAATAAGTAGTGCAATTTTTTTCATGGTAAATTAGTTCAAAGAGATTTCTTTTCTCAGGTTCTTGAATTTTGTTGCGATACTCGCATCAATTTGCTTATCGCCCACTCTCACAATAAAACCTCCGATAAGCGATGGATCAATATTTTCGATTATTTCTACTTCCCCTTCGTGCTTTAATAGAGCCACTATATTTTTTTTTTGTTCTTCGTCAAGCAAAAAAGCGGAGCTTACTTCTGCCGTAACGATATTTTTACTCACTTTGTATAATCCCACAAATTGGGTTGCAGTTTCTGAAAGTAGAGTTTCTCGTTTGTTGTTTACTAACAAATCAATGGTGTTCATTGTAATCTCGTTAAACTGAGAACCAAAAAGGGCTTTGAACACTTTTGATTTTTCTTCCCCTTTTATCACAGGATTCTTTACCAACGAACGTAAATCAGCACTTTCTGCCAACGTTGCGGATAAAGAATTCATGTCTGCAAAGACCTCTTCAAGCTTACCACCTTCTTGTGACAACTCTAAAAGTGCTTTTGCGTAACGTGATGCTGTTTTACTATCTTTCATGTTTTGAGTTAAATGGTTAAACCCTTAGTTCAGGTTTACTTCTTCTACTAATTCGTTGACCAAAGCTTTTTGTTTGTCATCAGCTGCTAAGTTTCCTTTTACTATTTTCTCTGCAATGTCAATTGAAAGGGCTGCAACTTGATTCTTCAATTCCACAATTGCCGCTTTTCTTTCCATCTCTATGGCCTCTTTGGCACCTGCAATCATCTTTTCTCCTTCTACTTTGGCTTCTTCCTTGGCTTTAGCCACAATATCCGCTTTCATTTCTCTAGCCTCTTTCATCAATGCATCTCTTTCTTCTCTTGCTTCGTTTAATAGTCTTTCGTTTGAGGCTGTTAAATTTGCCATTTCTTTTTTTGCATCTTCGGCAGAGTTTAACGCGTTTTCAATGCTTTCTTCTCTCGCATTTACTGCATTTAAAATTGGTTTCCACGCAAATTTTCTTAGCAACAAGATAAGCGCAACAAATACTAATGATTGCCAAAAAAACAATCCAACTGAGAAATCTGATATTAACTTTTCCATACTTTCTTTTTAAAAAAACAATTAAAAATAAGTAGTTGCAACCAACCGTTGCAACTACTAAATTCATTTATGATTATGCAGCAAATAATGCAGCAAAACCAATACCTTCGATAAGGGCAGCAGCGATAAGCATAGCCGTTTGGATTTTTCCAGCAGCTTCAGGTTGTCTTGCGATACCTTCCATTGCAGATGCACCAATTTTACCGATTCCTAGTCCAGCACCGATTACGATTAATCCTGCTCCTACGATATTTGGAATTGTCATGTTGTTTGTTTTTTTTGGTTAATAAATGTGTTTCTAAATTCTAATTAATGATGCTCCTCTACTGCTGCACCAAAGTACAGAGCGGATAACATCGTAAAAATATATGCCTGAAGAGCTGCTACTAACAACTCCAAAATTGATAAAAATAAAGTGAGTCCGAAAAAGGCTCCTGTTGCAAAGTAATTTTGGAAGACAAAAATCAACCCAATCAAACTCATGATAACGATGTGGCCAGCTGTCATGTTTGCATACAAACGAATCATCAAGGCAAATGGCTTAATAAATACCCCTAGTAGTTCAATAGGTGCAAGAATAATTCTCATTGGTTTTGGAACGCCAGGCATCCAAAATATATGTCCCCAATAATTTTTGTTTGCAGTAAACTGAGTAATAAGAAAAGTAAGCAACGCCAAGGCAAAAGTTACCGCTATGTTATTGGTTACCCCAATTCCAAGTGGAGTCATTCCGGCAAGGTTCAAAAACCATATGAAGAAGAAAATAGTCAACAAGTAACTCATGTATTTCTTATAGTGTTTCTTTCCGATATTAGGAATAGCGATGTCGTCTCGGATAAAAATAATGATTGGCTCCAAAAATTTGGCTGCTCCACCGGGGTTCATGTTGTTTGCGTAGCGCTTTGCCATTCTCGAGAACAAGAACAGTAAAAAAGCAGACATTAAGATAATCACGAATACATTTTTGGTGATTGAAAAATCAACAGGTTTTTCATTTTGAACATGGTGATCTTCGTCATACTTAATGTGACCTTCACTGTCAGTCTTGTAAATTTTTCCGTGGTAGAGTTTGTAAAAGTTTCCTTTGGATTCTACTGTGTATTCTCCATGGTGGAATGCTGAACCAGAAAACACATGCAAACCTCCATCCCATAAAATAACTGGCAATGGAAAACTTACTCCATGAGTTATTTCAAAAATATAAGAATCCTGAAGGTGATGAGCTATCGTTTCTTTGATTTCTTCTCTGATCGACTTCTTAACTTGGGTAGTATCTGAATGGCCATAAGATTCCGCTGAGGCAAACGAAACTAACGAGCTAAGACTGAATACGATTAAAACGAATATTTTAAACACTTTTTTGGTCATGATTCTGTTTTGAGCAAATTTTATTCTGCAAAAGTAAAAATTTAAAACAAATCATATCTATTTTTCGTCAAAAAACATTGTATTTCTATTCAATTAATTGAATTCTAACTTGTTTAACTCTTTGGAAAGAGGGTATGCGCTTAAAAAAACACTCACCAAATAGGGCAAAATAAGGGTGAATACTTCTGCTCTTTTTGTCTCAATATTATTATTTACCTCGGAAAAGAAGAGAATAAAGAGTACTACGAATTTTATTATCACCCAAAATAGATACAAAAACCCGAGGTGATATGGCATGTTTTTTTTGGCGATTCCGAATAAAATAAAAAAAAGGAGCGTAAGCAAGAAAAGTACGCCATACACCGAAAACACTATCTCTGTCTGTACCCATTGGTACTGCTCATTGGCATAATTATGGAGAAAATAAAGAGCTATTAGTGTAAAAAGCGCATACAATCCCTGAAAAATGACGTTACTCTTCTTCCTCATTATTCATTCGATTTAATCGGATAACAAGAGAATACATAGAAACAACAAAAATCACAGCAACCAATCCTATGGTGAAATAAGGTTTTTCTGTGTGGTATTTTGCATCGAGGATTTTTCCGAGATAAGCACCAAAATAGATGGAAACACCTATTTGAATTCCTATACCCGAATACGCCAAGATCGAATTTACTCTCTTATTCTTCTTCATCGATACTTATTGGTTTGGTGACTACCACAAAAATAATAGCCGCAATCAAAACGAACACAATCGTAAAAAATGGAAAACCAAATTTGAGTGTAGTATCGCAGAGTATTCCGCCAAAAAGGGCTGCCACGAACAAGAAATAGAGAGGCGTTTTATCCATTTTGGGTAGTGGATGAGATAGGTTTGGCAATACTCGGTGCCCCCATAGATGTTTTTCCATTGTGAAGTGCTCCTGCCTCCATCGATAGTTTTTGGGAAGTTATGTCTCCTTGAATTTTTGAGGTAGATTTAAGAGACAACAATCCAGAGACCTGAATATTTCCATTGATAGTTCCTTCAATCTCTGCATTTTCACAGTGAATTTCTCCTTCTACAAAGCCGTTTACCCCTAAAACTAATTTTCCTTTTACTTTCAAGGTTCCTTTTATTCTTCCATCCACACGCATATTGGTTTGCGAGTCAATGTCTCCCACAATTTTAGTGTTTTCAACTATTTTATTTAATTGGTCGTTGGCTGGTTGTGCTATTGATTTTGCCATGTTTCTTTTTTGTTTCTTTTAAGGTGTTCGCAACAAATATAAGGATTTACTATTGAATAGATTCTCTGTTAAAGAAAGTTAAATAATTCCATGCCTCTGTTTTGGGTGAGATTAATACTTAACTTTATCTCCGTAAAAATAATGAAACTGAATCTTAAAAATATCGTTGTTCTCATAAGTCTAGCTATTTTGGGACTTATTGGTGTTCAAATTGTATGGATAAACAATGCCATTGAAGTGCGTAAGTCGCAATTCGACCAAGAAGTAAAGACTTCTTTGGTTGTAGTTACTCAAGAGGTTCCTAAGGTAATCAGAAAAAATCAAGAAACTAAGTTTTTTCAACGTCAAAAGCAACTAAATCAAGGGGTTACTGATATTAATGCCTTGATAAATGCGATGTTGGATAATACTCCCTTTCAACAATTTTCAGACAAAATTACAAAGGAACAACTGGATTCATTGATTCAAGCCCAAATGAAAAAAAGAGGTATTAACACGCCCTATATTTTTGGTGTATTTGATGCCACGGGTAATTATTTGTTTGAGACAGATAGCACAACAAAACAATATACAAGCCAACTGCTAAGTGAAGGGATTAATATTCCTGTATTCGTGGATGACTTTATGCTTACTCAGCCTTTTATTAGTATTATTTTTCCGAAAAAGAACAACTTCATCTTCCGAAAAATGTGGTTGATTCTGAGCATTTCCTTTTTGCTGATACTCGCTGTTATTTATGCCTTCTACTTTACGGTAAATACCATTCGAAAACAAAAACAGCTCTCCGAAATAAAAAACGACTTTATCAACAACATGACCCATGAGCTCAAAACTCCTATAAGCACCATTCAATTGGCTTGTGAAGCGCTCAATGACGCGGATATGAACTCCAAAGAATCCCATGAAACGTTCGTAAATATGATAAAGGACGAAAATTCAAGACTAAAAGGATTAGTAGATACGGTGCTAAAAACAGCTATCTTGGACAAGGGGCAAATGAAGCTCCAGCGGGAAGAAGTGGATCTACTGGAGATTATTCACAAAGTGAAAGGAAACTTTTCTTTACAGGTGAACCAACTAAACGGGCAAATTACACTCGACAACGAACTCGCGAGCATGCCTTTTGTGGGAGACAAACAGCACTTAACCAATGTGTTTCAAAACTTGATTGACAACGCAATAAAATACACTACGAGAACTCCTGAAATTACTATTTCTACGGCAAAAACTATTGATTCATTTTTGATCAAAGTAACGGACAATGGCATAGGAATTAGCAAAGAAAATTTGGAAAAAGTATTTGAAAAACTCTACCGTGTGCCAACGGGTGACCTACACAATGTAAAAGGTTTTGGCTTGGGACTCAACTACGTAAAAACAATGATTGAATTACACGGAGGAAAGATTGAAGCAAAAAGCACTAAAGAAAAAGGGAGCACGTTTATCCTCTCGCTTCCTATCGTACAACAATAAAAACTAGACTATGAGCAATACTAGCATACTACTAGCCGAAGATGATCCAAATTTAGGAATGTTACTAAGTAAATTTTTGCGCGCAAAAGGATTTTCCTGCACGTTGGCCGTAGACGGAGAAATAGCCTACCAAGAATTTACAAATAATGCATACGATTTTGTAATTCTGGATGTAATGATGCCAAAAAAAGATGGGTTTGCCGTAGCGAAAGACATCCGTGGAATAGACAAAGAAACTCCCATCTTGTTTCTGACGGCAAAAAGTATGAAAGAAGATAAACTTAAAGGATTTGAATTAGGCGCTGACGATTATCTGACCAAACCATTTAGTATGGACGAACTCATTGCCAGAGTAAATGCCATTCTGAAAAGAACGAACACCAAGGAAGAGAATCATTTGTATCCAATACATCACTATTTATTCGACTACAACACTCGTATTTTGTCTTTTCAAGGTAACGAACAAAAACTTACCACAAAAGAATGCGAGCTATTAAAAATACTGGCCCAAAATATTGGGAAAGAGGTTGATCGCAATGATTTATTAAAAGCGGTGTGGGGCGATGATAACTACTTTAATGGCAGAAGCATGGATGTGTACATCACCAAATTAAGAAAGTACCTCAACCAAGATGAAAAAGTAGAGATTGTGAATATTCATGGCAAGGGGTTTAAGTTGATGGTGAAGTAGTTTTTACAACAACTATTTTAGTGTCTTTTCATCTGTCATTCCTTTGAAGAAAGGAATCTGTAAAACGAGAATCTTTCTGATTAATGTAGATTCCTGCCTGCGCAGGAATGACAATATAAAATATCGCAAGGCAGGAAGGATTATCTATGTACAACTTTCCATAAAAGGTTTAAAATTTATACGTTCTATCCTTTCCCTTACAAAATCCACCCCAAAATAACTTTTGGAACCCAAGCGAATGAACGGAATGAAAGTTGAAGTGTACCAATCAGTACTAATCAATTAAAACCGTATAATCATGGAAATTAAAAAAAGTAAAGGCGCAGATTTAGAAAAAAAGAAACACGGCATATTTCTTTTTAGCTTAGTAATTGCCACCGGATTTATGCTCATGGCATTTGAGTGGGCCAGCTACGAAGTTGCTTACTCATTGAAAAAAGGAGAAGTGGGAGAGTTAATTGAAGACGAAGTGGTGGTGCAGGATATCATCATCGTTAGACCGGAACCCAAACCGCAGCCGAAAACTAGAAATCCAATCATTGATAAATACGAAAAAAAACCAATTGAGGAGGAAGATTCTACAGAGGTAATTGTGCTAGATACAGCGAGCAACATAGATGTTACGGACATTATCGATACTGTATCTTTTGCTCAGTCTGATCCAGGACCTGTTATCGAGCCAATTCACGATTGGGTAGAAAATGAACCCACCTATCAAGGTGGACTAGAAGCCATGTATGACGAGCTCAACCAGCACCTAAAACCAAACAGAATTGGGATAAGCGGCAAGGTTTTTATTGAATTTGTGGTAGAAAAAGATGGCAGCCTGAGCAATGTAATTGTAAAACGAGGCGTACACGAAATCCTTGACAATAATGCTCTACAAGCGGTAAAAAAACTAAACAAATGGGAGCCTGGAATTCAAAATCATCACCCAGTGCGGGTCCGAATGGTCCTTCCTATCAACTTTAAAGTGAGGTAATAAGTCTAAGAATAGAAGTGAGTAAATCACTTCTATTTTTTTGTTTTTTAACAACTAATAGTCGTCCAAAAAGAAATCATTCGTTACATTTGTAGCTTAATCACATTTTAAAAAATCAACTATGATGAAAAAATTACTTATTACTGCTTTTGCAGCAACTTTATTTACTGCGTCTTTCGGACAATCAGCAGATTTGGAATTAAAAGTTACTATGCCTGCTACAGATACTACTCATGATGACGGTATCGAATTTACAGCTCAAATCAAAAATCTTGGACCAACAAACATGGTTGCTGGAGACACAATCTTTTACGGAGTGGTTATCGATGGAACTCTAGTATTCAACTCTGGATTCTTATTAGGAGCTTCAGGATTAAGTGCAGGAGATAGCTTGAGCTTTTCAAGAACTTTAGTGCCAACAACTCACCCAACTACAACTACTTACCAAAACGTTTGTATCTTGGCTATACCACAAACTTCATACGCTGATACTGGAGCTGTGTTAACTGCTAACAACTCTGATTGTTACATCTTGTCAAGATCTTTAGTTTCTACTCCAGAAAACACACTAGAAACTGCTACTAAAGTTTTTGTAGCAAATGGTATGTTGAACTTAGCTTCTACTTCTACTGAAAACATCACTTTTACGGTAATGTCAATCAACGGACAAGTAGTAAGCCAAGGAAACTTTTCGAGCAACAAACAAGTTGACTTGAATGGAATGGCTAAAGGGATTTACGCTGTTGTTCTATCAAACGGAACTGAAAGAGTGACGAAAAAAGTTGCTATTCAGTAAGCCTTAACTTTTTTAAAGTTTTAAAAAAACCTTCCCGAAATTTCGAGAAGGTTTTTTTTGTGGGATATTTTTCGCTATATTGAAGGACATAACCAAGCAATTTTAGTGAAACAAACCCTCTTTATTTTCTGTTTTTTCCTCTTTCATTCCTTTGAAGAAAGGAATCTGTATCGCGAGAATCATTCTTGCCAATGTAGATTCCTGCTGTAGTTTATCTTGAGTGCTAATCGAAAAGCAGGAATGAGAAAACAAAAAGCCCTTTTCACTTTGGATTGAAAAGGGCTTTAGACTTTGTACGATATCTCTTACAAACTTCCCGTCATATTCATTGGCACTACCCATTGGTCGTATTCTTCAGCGGTTACGTATCCCAAACGAATAGCCTCTTCTTTGAGAGTAGTTCCATTTGCGTGAGCCGTATTGGCAATTTCAGCTGCTTTGTAATAGCCAATCTTAGTGTTTAACGCAGTAACTAGCATCAATGAATTATTTAATAATTCTTCAATTCGTGCATAGTTGGGTTCAATCCCTTGTGCGCAGTTTTCATCAAACGAAACACAAGCATCACCAATCAATCTTGCAGATTCTAAGAAGTTGGAGGCCATCATTGGTTTGAATACATTCAATTCGTAATGTCCTTGCAAACCTCCAACAGAAATCGCTACATCATTCCCCATTACCTGAGCACAAACCATTGTCAGTGCTTCAGCTTGAGTTGGGTTCACTTTCCCTGGCATAATGGAAGATCCTGGTTCGTTTGCAGGAATAATCAATTCCCCAATTCCCGATCTTGGTCCAGAAGCCATCAATCGAATATCGTTTCCTATTTTGTTCAATGAAACAGCCAATTGTTTGAGAGCTCCGTGTGATTCTACAATCGCATCATGAGCAGCCAAAGCTTCAAATTTATTCTCAGCGGTTACAAAAGGTAATTCTGTAAATTCTGCTATGTACTTCGCCACTAACACATCATATCCTTTTGGTGTGTTCAAGCCAGTTCCCACGGCTGTTCCACCTAAGGCCAATTCGCTCAAATGAGCCAAAGTATTTTTCAATGCTTTTAGTCCGTGATCTAATTGCGAAACGTACCCAGAAAATTCTTGTCCGATTGTTA
>JALRIS010000126.1 GCA_023255335.1 Flavobacteriales bacterium
AAATGTCTCGAAGGGTGACTTAGCTGATGAAATAGATTCCTGCCTTCGCAGGAATGACAGATGGAGAGTGGAAGTCTTTTTACTATTCTCAAAAGAATCCAAATTCATTGCTCGTATCCCGATGAGTCGGGAGAGCAGTCGTCAGTCCTAAAGCGCAGCGGTCGATTGTCTTTTTATTCTAAGATCTACAAAAAAAACGCAAAACTATAGATTCCTGCCTTCGCAGGAATGACAGATGAAAACGAATAAAAACAAAAAAAGCCTCACAGATTTAAAAAAAAACTTGTGAGGCTTGGTGTTTTTCCCAATACTTTTAAAAAATTAAATCCCCGCCAAAATCTCATTAAAAATTTCGCTCGGTCTCATGGCGTTTGATACAATTTCGTCACTTGGATAATAATATCCTTTGGTGTCTACAGCTACTCCTTGTACTGCATTCAATTCTGTTACGATGGCTGTTTCGTTTGCCGCCAATTTCTCTGCAATAGGAGTAAACTCCGCTTTCAGTTCTGGATTGTCGTTTTGGTTCGCCAATTCTTGCGCCCAGTAGAGTGCCAAATAAAAATGTGATCCTCTGTTGTCCAATTCATTTACTTTTCTGGATGGCGATTTTCTGTTTGCCAATAGTTTGGAAGTGGCATCGTCAAGGGTGTCGCCCAGCACAATGGCTTTGGGGTTGTTGGTGGTTTCGCCCAGGTGATTGAGCGATACCGCAAACGCCAAAAACTCTCCCAAAGAATCCCATCTGAGGTGGTTTTCTTCCATGAATTGCTGCACGTGTTTTGGGGCGGAACCACCCGCTCCGGTTTCAAACAATCCACCGCCATTCATCAATGGCACTATCGACAACATTTTGGCAGAAGTTCCTACTTCCAATATGGGAAACAAATCGGTGAGGTAATCTCTCAATACATTTCCTGTTACCGACACGGTATCGAGTCCTTTCACAATTCTTTCTAAAGAGAAATTGGTCGCATCCACAGGATTCATAATTCGGATATCCAATCCATCGGTGTCGTGATTTTTTAGGTAGGCAGTTACTTTTTGGATCAACTGAGAATCGTGAGCTCTTTGTTCGTCCAACCAAAATACAGCAGGTGTTCCAGTGGCTTTGGCTCTATTTACGGCTAGTTTTACCCAGTCTTGGATTGGCGCATCTTTTACTTGGCACATTCTAAAAATATCGCCTTCTTCTACCTTAAACTCAAACACCGTCTCGCCAGCTTGGTTCACTACAGTCACAGTTCCGTTAGATGCCATTTCAAAAGTTTTGTCGTGCGAGCCATATTCCTCTGCTTTTTGTGCCATCAATCCCACATTGGACACAGAACCCATCGTTACGGGATCCAACGCTCCATGTTGTTTGCAAAAATCGATGGTGGCTTGGTACACTCCAGCATACGATCTGTCTGGAATCACGGCTTTGGTGTCTTGCGAATTTCCTTGGGCATTCCACATTTGTCCCGAAGTACGAATCATAGCTGGCATCGAAGCATCAATAATTACATCACTTGGCACGTGTAGGTTGGTAATTCCCTTATCCGAATTGACCATTGCAAGGCTTGGCCCTTGGTCAAAAGCAGCTTTCAAATCGGCTTCGATTTCGGCTCTTTTTTCTGCTGACACTTCGTCCAAGTTACTCAATAGGTTTCCGTATCCATTGTTTACGTTTACGCCTATTTCGTCAAAAGTAGCTTGGTGCTTGGTGAATACAGGTTGTAAAAAAGTACGAACTACGTGCCCAAAAATTATGGGGTCCGATACTTTCATCATAGTAGCTTTCAGGTGAACAGAGAATAATACTCCTTGCTCTTTGGCGTCTTTTATTTCATTCTCCAGAAAAGAAATCAAGGCTTTTTTGCTCAGTAGAGCAGCATCCACTATTTCGTCTTTCTGAATGGCAAAGGCTGATTTCAGGATTGAATGTTCTCCATTTTCTGCGGTAAACTGAATAGTCAGTGCATCTTCCTTGTCAAAAGTTATAGATTTTTCACTTCCATAAAAATCTCCGCTCGGCATGCTTGCCACGTGACTTTTGGAGTCTTTGCTCCAGGCACCCATCGAATGTGGGTTGTTTCGAGCATATTCTTTTACTGCTTTTGGCGCTCTTCGGTCCGAGTTTCCTTCTCTCAGCACCGGGTTTACCGCACTTCCTTTTACTTTGTTGTATTTGGCAAGGTTGGCTTTGTCTTCTTCTGTGTGTATTTCTTCAGGAAAATCAGGGATATCAAAACCTGCGTTTTGCAATTCTTTGATGGCAGCTTTCAGTTGTGGTACCGAAGCACTGATGTTTGGCAATTTGATGATGTTTGCCTCTGGCTGAGTCACCATTTTGCCCAATGTGGCTAGCGCATCTTCTACTTGTTGCTCTGCAGACAATCTCTCGGGAAACAAAGCCAAGATTCTGGCTGCCAAAGAAATGTCTTTGGTTTCCATTTGGATGCCCGAATTTTTTACAAATGCCTGGGCAATAGGTAAAAATGAGTGTGTTGCTAGTGCGGGAGCTTCGTCCGTTTTGGTGTAGATGATTGTCGAATATTGCGCCATTTTTCTGAAAGAGACTGGTTAAAGGTTTTTATAATTATTTGAAGGCAAAAGTACTAATTATTTAAGTTTTTTATGGACGAATTAAATTTTCTTTATATGTTTTTTGGCAGATTGGAACAAGAAAAAGCGACTCAAATGAATCGCTTTTTTTCACTATTACTCTGTTTTATGAGTTAAATGCTCAATGCTAACCCAAATAAAAAGATTAATAAGTAGATGGATAAAATTACAATCGTGACTATCCCCACGAATTTATAGTGACTTTTTAAATTTTTAAAAGCTTCTTGAATTTCACTATTGGATCCAGAAAATGTGGCCTTTTTCATGTTTGTCGCAAAATTGTACAAATAGTAGATTGGGAAGAAATAGAGCGCTCCCAAAATAATATAGAGTAAGGCAATGAGTCCGGTAGGAAATTGAACACCTCTATTGTATCCCTGTGCTGCAGCTAGTGTAGAATTGAGTTCGCTACCAAAAATAATCATGCTCACGGCTGCTATAAAAATAAATCCCAGGAAAATAAATCCAAGAATAGAGAGGAATTGGCACCACTTGGCAGTTTCTTTTAAATAAGAGAGGGTAATTTGGGTCAGTGAGTTGTTTTTGTCTGAATGTGTGTCGTCTAAAATTGTATCGTTCATTGGTTTAGTTTTTTTGTTTAGGCTGAAAATAATAAAAATTATTCTTCTCAGCGGTTTAGGAGTCAACTTATTAAGGTCAACCACAAAAAAGCCACCAACAAATTACTTGTTAATGGCTCAAAGCAGGCTCAGAATATCT
>JALRIS010000146.1 GCA_023255335.1 Flavobacteriales bacterium
GTCATCAATTGCATACTTGTTGATTGGGAAATCAGAGACAATTGTACTTGTCCATGAGTCTCCATTATTGGTAGATTTATAAACCAAAACATCCCCCCAAGAATTATAGATAGCCATTGCTACAGTGTTACCGCTTGCGTCAATTGAGTACGCATCAGCTGAAACGTAAGTAAATACACTAGAATCTAACCCAGGTAGAATAGAATCTTGAATGTCCCAAGTAACTCCTAGGTTTTGTGATCTGTAATACACCAAGGCATTTATGAGTCCGTTGTAAGGTACAGCAGGTGTAGCCGAACTTCTTACAATTGCAATGACATGAATTGTGCTATCGTTGGTTCCTCCAATCACAGCTCTTGGCCATAAAACATCATATCCAGTTGGAACAGAGGTTGGAATAATTGTTTCTTTCCAGATCCCAGTTCCTTTGGTAGATCGCTGATTCATGGTAAGACCTCCAGTTCCTGAATGAGAAATGATTACCTCATTGTCTGCGTTAGCACTCGATGCAAGGGCAGGCCAACCATTCCTCGTGGTCTCTACTTTTGAAGTTGGAAAAGCACCCCAAGATGTCCCGTTAAAATAATTATATCCAGCTCCTCTGTTGGTGTAGGGACTAACACCATTGTCCATGGTCCATACCGCAGAAATGGTTCCGTCAGAATGATTGATTATTCTTCGTTGACTTGTTCCGTTCGTTTGTAGGTCATAAACGGTGGTACCAATAGTCGTCTCCGCCAAAGATCTCGCTGCCGAAGAAGGTGCAATAGGTCCGCTTATGGATTCAGAACCATCAGCAGCTCTTTCTTTTTTTACAGCGAAGTCATTAGAGGCTTTTTGTATTATGCGGGAGGATGATTGTGCTCCCACAGACCACGCCAATCCTAAAGAGAGTAGAGTGAGTAAAGTTTTTTTCATGAGTATGTAGTTTACGTTTATAGTTTCACTAAATTAAGGAAAAATAATTAAAGAATTATGTAAATGTTAAATTAAATTATTATATTTGAGAATACATATCACATTAAACTTATAACAATGAAAAAAATTTACTTAACACTTGCAGGAATGATTCTTTCTGCAACTATGATGGCTCAAGCACCTGTAAACCAAACGGTTTTTAAAGAGGCTCCAGCTCATCACACAGCAAGAGACTTAAAAGCTCCTCACAACTTTTCTAACAGATATACAATTGATAAGGTAAAGTTTAATTTTATTGATTTGAGTTCAAGCTACTATTCTTCAACTCCTGATTACGATTATTACTATACTTTCCCGGATTCAACCCCATTTGCTGATTACGGAGGGACTTTAGCAGCTCCTTTCTGTCACTCATTTGGACAGGTATACGATTTAACTTCTCCGGTACTAAATCAAAACACGTTGGGGTACCCTTCAATTTTTGATATCTCAAGCCCAACAACTATCGATTCTATCGCTACTTACGGTGTATGGGGTCAATCAAGATCTGGTGTTACTGATACAATTATTTTTAGAGTGGTAGTTCCAACAACTGGTGTTAACTTAGACAGAATATTTTACTTTACAGGAACTGCTTCAAACTACCCAGCAAGTAATGATACTACAAGATTTGCTATGTTGAATACAGATTCTAATACATGGGTTGCGCCAGGAGCAATTGCTGAATACAAAGTACCATTGAGAGTTCAAGATACATTAGCAAACGGTCTTCAATATGTAAAAACACCAGCAGGAGTTAACGTAAATAGAGTGTTTGCTGTAACAATTGACTTTAAGCCAGGAAGTTCTTACACTCCATATGTGGATACAATGGGATTTGGTGTAGGTTCGTGGACTCAAGTTACTGCAGAGTTGAACGGAGACGGAACTTATAGCAACTATGTACCAGGTGACTTGACAGCATCTAATACTGTTACTTCTCAGGTAAGACATGCTGCTCCAGGAGGAGGATGGAACGGAAGATACATTCCTTACTTGGCATACGGAGCTGGAATATATGAGTCAATTGATATTGATTTAACGTTGTCACAAACAAACTCTATTTCTGTAAATGAAAATGTTAGTGAAGCGAAATTGTTCCAAAACTATCCGAATCCTGCTAACGGATTTACTACTGTAAAGTATGCTCTTGAAAACAATGCAGAGGTTACTTTCGAAGTAATGGATGTAACAGGGAAAAAAGTAATTTCTACTTTTGAAGGAAACAAAAATGCTGGAACCCACACAATTGAAATAAATGCAAATGATTTAAATGCAGGAATGTATTTCTACTCAATCGTTGTGAACGGAAAAAGAATTACAAAAAAGATGACTATTACGAAATAACGAAAGGATTTATTTTTAACTTAAAGCTCCAGTCTATGAAGACTGGAGCTTTTTTTATGAATTAAATTCTTTGACATGAAAACAAAAATTACTTTTTTGCTTGCCGCTAGCTTACTAGCAGGCTCACTCTATGGGCAATCTCCTGAGCGTAGTGTAAATCACGCCCCGATGGAAGCTCCGGATCACCATTCCGTACGAGTAACAAAATCACAATCAAGCTCAAATCGATCCTTAATTTCTCAATGGGTCAATTTTATAGATTTAACTTCTAGCTATTATTCTTCCACTCCCGATTACGATTATTATTTTTTATTTCCAGACACTTCTGTGGTAGCAGAGTATGGTAGCTCCTTCGGAATTCCTTTTATTCACTCCTTCGGAATGACATTTGATTTAAGCTCAGATGTGATTAATGCAGGGGTGGGAACTTTAAGTGATCAGTTTAACTTAACAAAAGATGCCTACATTGACAGTATAGCCACTTATGGAAGGTATGAGAAGGGGTCGGCAGGCTACGTAGATACTCTCATTTTTAGGGTGGTTCCAAGGAGTTCTAATAACTTGAATATTATCGGATTTTTTACTGGTCAATCAACAAAGTATCCTGCAAGTAATGACACCACGCGTTACAGACGATTATATTGGGATTCGGTGGCGAGAGAGCCATTTGGTGTAATTGCTGAATACAAAGTTCCTTTAAACTTGAGCGATACACTTGCCAACGGACTTATTCATCCAAAAGTAGCCACCGGAGGACTCGCTGTCCCCTCTATTTTTGCTGTAACCATTGATTATAAGCCAGGAGGATATATTCCATTTGGAGATACGATGGGTAATCGTATAGGTTCCTACACTCAGGTTGTTGCCGAACACAATGGTGATGGAACTTATCACAATTATATTCCGGGTGATTACACTGGATCAAGTTCCGTTCACCGAACAGTGCGATACAACTATAGTTCTACAGGTTGGAATGGAAGATATATTCCATACTTGGCCTATGGTGCAACGCAGTTTGAGGCAATAGATGTTGATTTATATTTGAGGCAAAATACTGTAGGACTGAGTGAAAATTCTTTTCTCTCGTTAGTTCAAGAGTCTTTTCCTAATCCTGCCAATGATATGGCAACGATCAAATTTGAATTAAAAAAACCAAGTGCGGTTTCTATTCAAGTCGTGAATATTGACGGTAAAGTCGTGTATAGTCAAGATGGAGTTTCGGCAAATCAAGGGGTAAATACAATCGATCTAATTACCGAATATTGGGAATCAGGGGTGTATTTTTATTCTTTGATTGTAGAAGGCGATAGAATTACCAAGAAAATGGTTGTTACTCACTAATTGAAGTCACATTTTAGTTTAAAATAGAGTTGTTTCAGCAGAAGCAACTCTTTTTTTTGGGTTTAAATGAAATAAACCTAAATAAAAAAAGCCTCAGTATGAACTGAAGCTTTTAATTGTGGGCAATGAGGGATTCGAACCCCCGACCCCCTCGGTGTAAACGAGGTGCTCTGAACCAACTGAGCTAATTGCCCTCTTTCGATTGGTTTGCAAATATAGAGATATTTTTATTTTGTACGCAAATATCTTGACCAAAAAGATTAATAAAGTTTTGCCTTGAGATCTAAACAAGGGGTTAAACCTAAATAAATCAGCCTCTTGAATTGCTAAAAAAAAGCGTTGATTAATGCATTGTCTTTATTTTTTTTAACTTCTTTAATTATTTGAAGAACAATATTCTTATTTATTTTAGACTGGTCT
>JALRIS010000075.1 GCA_023255335.1 Flavobacteriales bacterium
CATGCGAAAGAACGTTACGAAACTTACTTCCCTAATGCCACCTACTGGAGCAACGAACATCATTGGCAGTGGGCTATTGAACCAAATGCACGAGAAAAAGCTTCTTTCTTAAAAGAAAACATCCTTCCTATTCAAGAATCAGGACAGCTAAAATTTGTAGAAAGAACAGGAAATTTATCTGCTGGAATTATTCCTAACATGGAGTTTTTCTTTGCGGATGGTCACACCGAAAGTCAGATGATTCCCATTCTGAACTATAAAGGAAAAAAAATCGCTTTCATGGCGGACCTTTTGCCTTCTGTAAGTCACATCCCTCTTCCTTATGTAATGGGATACGATACACGACCACTTCTTACTTTAGAGGAAAAAGAATTTTTCTTGACTAAATGTGTAGAGGAAGAAATCGTGTTGTTTCTAGAGCATGATTTCCAGAATGAATGTTGTACTCTCCAACAAACAGAAAAAGGAGTGAGATTGAAAGAGGCTTTTAGCTTTAACTCGCTGTTTCATTAATTGGAATAATTTTTGATACCATTCTAAACAAAACTCATCAATGAAGCATCTTGTCACCCTTCTTATTCTCTTCTCCTCAGTTTTTGGATTTTCACAAGAAAACGCCCAAGAAAGAGCCGAAAAAGTCGTTAAAACCCACCTGAAAAGTGTTTTTGGTGAAGAATATAAGTCCTACGGATTTTCGGAACTTTACAAGACGAGTACTGCGAGAATAATGGAAGTAGAAGAAATAAAAAAGAAAATAGACGTACTTAGGAAAAATAACCTCTTGACAGATAGCTCCCTGAAATCGTACGATGCGTTAATTCAAAGAAAAATTGACACCATCAAGATGAATAAGGAGTTTCCTATCTACGATATCAAACATTACTTCGTTGTGAATGAAGATGGCGTTGACTATTTGTATCAAACCCATTTTTTTCTTTTCCCTGATGGGAAAATCAAAGAGTTAGCTCAATTGATGAAGTACGAATTTACAGGTAAAGAATACGATTGGTTCTATGGTTACTACCGAAGAAACCCAGCTCTGCCACAGGATTTATTGGAAAACAAAAAAGTGTACAAATACTTGGATGGACTCCTTGAAAACCCAGAAGATCCAGCTTCGGTAATGGCTACGGTTATTACTACCTACTCCGTTATTTCAACTAAAGGATACTTAGACACGGTAAATTTACCTCGAATACTCGCCATGAAATGGATGAAAAAGAATAGTGAAGAGGAAATAATAATTACTGAATTTTCGCCTGTTCGCGTATTGAGACAAGAAGAAGAAAAAATTGGTTACACCCTCTTTATGAAACTAGAAATAAAAGGAGTGGAAACTGTTCAATATTTTGAATTCGATAATCAATTCGTATTAACGGGAAGTTTGCCGGTTGAAAAACCTTATGATAGTTATTTTTCTAAAGAATGAAGACGCTAATTTTTGTTTACAATGCGAAGTCAGACTTGTTGAATTCTGCTTTTGATTTTGCTCATAAAATTTTACACCCTTCCTCTTATTCTTGCTCTTTGTGCAAATTAACGCACGGCAATTTGAGAGAAAAAACTGAGTGGAAAGAGTTTAAAAAATCTCACTCCATAGAGTTTGTTTTTTACCACATTGATGAATTTGAAGAAGTATACCCTTGCTATTCCTCCTATCCCATAGTTTTTGAGCAACAGGGAGAGGAGTTAATGGAACTAGTTCCTACAAGAGTTCTCAATAAGATTGAGTCAACGCAAGAATTTATTAACTTGCTCAACGAGGAATTAACAAAATAGCAACGCTAAGAATAATCATTCATAATTTTCATTTAAATCTGCAGTAATGTCCAAGATTTACTTTTGAGTAAACTCAAAAAAAATCAAAAAACATGAAAAAACTGCTACTTTCTGCTACCCTACTTTCTTCAGTATTGGGCTATTCTCAATCCATTACAATAACAGAAATAGGTCGCCACAATGACTCAAGAGATGGAGCTTGTGAAATTTCCACTTACGATTTTAGTTCTAAAAAAATATTTGTAACCAATGCAGCAAGTGACTCCATTGACATCATCGATGTTTCCGTTCCTTCTAGCCCAGTAAAAGTTGGCGGAATTAATGTACTCACCTATGGAGGCGGAGTAAATTCTGTAGTTACATTAAACAACGGCTATTTCGCTGCAGCCATTCAGGCTCCCGTAAAACAAGACACTGGATTTGTGGTCTTTTTTGACACGGCTGGAAACTTTGTTTCCTTTGTGAAAGTAGGTGCTTTGCCAGATATGATTACTGGCACAAAAGATGGAAATAAACTTCTGGTGGCCAACGAAGGAGAACCAAGCGATGATTATTTAACGGACCCAAAAGGATCCATCGGAATCATTGATATATCGGGCGGAATCTCTGGATTGAGCCAAACTGATGTGACCTTGTTATTTTTTGACAATGCTCCTACTTCTATTCCTGGCAGTATAAAAAAGCCTGGAACAACATTTTCTGTTGATTTAGAACCAGAGTACATTGCAACGAACGAGAGCTCCACAAAGGCAGCGGTTGTTTGTCAAGAAAATAATGTATTAATTTTATTGGATTTGGTAAAAGACACTATCTTATCTTACAAAGGTCTAGGATTTAAAGATCATTCTATTTTAGGTAACGGAATGGATGTATCCGACAGAGACGGGAAAATTCAAATAAACAATTGGCCAGTAAAAGGAATTTACCAACCGGATGCGATTTCCTCTTTTACCGTGAATGGTGAAACATATTGGATTTCGGCAAACGAAGGTGACGGGAGAGACTACAGTGGATATAGTTCTGAAGTTCGAATAAAAGACCTAACCTTAGATCCAACGGCATTTCCTACAGCCAATATTTTGCAAAATGACACGAACCTTGGGCGACTAAAAACTTTTACGCCAGACATAATTGGAGATATTGATAATGACGGAGACGTGGACGAATTATATAGCTATGGAGCTCGTTCGTTTTCTATTTGGGATAGTATTGGAAACCTTGTGTGGGATAGTAAAGACGAAATTGAACAATACATGAAAGCAAATCATGCTTCATTCTTTAATTGCGATGATGGTCTTGCCAGCGATCAAGATAGCCGAAGTGACGATAAGGGCCCAGAACCCGAGGCAATCACTGTAGGAGTGATGAATAATACCACCTACGCATTTATAGGACTAGAACGACAGGGAGGAATACTAGTCTATGACATTTCGAATCCACTATCTCCAGTTTTCAATCAATACGTTCACACGATGGATACAAATTCGGGAGAAATGATTGATATAGCTCCTGAGGGATTAGTGTTTGTGTCTCCTACAGAGAGCCATACGGGTAAAGCAATGCTTATAGTGAGTAACGAAGTTTCAGGTACAACTACGATTTATGAAATAGAGGTAGCAACAAATGTATCTCTCACAGAAACAAAAGAGATTGATTTCTCTGTGTTTCCCAACCCCACAAGCGCATATATTTCGTATGAAGGAAGTTTTGTTCCCTCACTTATCAAGGTAATGGATGCTAAGGGAAATATACTTCGTATCGAAAGAAATACGGTGAATACCATTTCGTTGGAGGGATTGAATAGTGGAATCTACTTCCTGCAATTTATTGGAAAGAAAAATGAACTAGTTACCAAAAGAATTATCAAGCAGTAACTGCAGCACAATCAAGCAAAAAAAAGAGCGATAAGAAAATATCTTATCGCTCTTTTTGTTTTTCTATTGATTTATTAGGCTGTTTCCAAGGCTTTCATGACATCTACAAGCACTTGCACAGAGGAAACTGGCAGCGCATTGTACATAGATGCTCTGTATCCACCCACACTTCTGTGTCCTTTTATTCCACTAATGTTTGCAGCTTTCCAGAGCTCATCAAACTTAGCTTGCTTGCTTTCATCTGTAAGTACAAATGTCACATTCATTGTACTTCTGTCTTCTGTTGCTGCTACTCCTTTAAATAAAGGATTTCTATCTATTTCGGCATACAGCAGAGAAGCTTTTTCTTCGTTAATTTTTTGTTGAGCTTCTACTCCACCAATACTTTTAAGATGTCTCAAATTCAACATTGAAACATAGATAGAAAAAACAGGTGGCGTGTTGAACATGGACTCTTTTTTCACGTGTGTCTCAATATTCAACATTGTAGGGATTTTGATTCTGTTTCTTTTGAAAACTTCTTCTTTTACAATGTACAAGGTTGCTCCTGCCGGCCCCATATTTTTTTGAGCGCCAGCATAAATCAAATCAAATTTTGAAATGTCAATTTTCTTGCTAAATATATCTGAACTCATATCGCAAACCAGCGGCACCGAGGTGGTTGGAATCTCCTTGAATTGGGTTCCAAAAATGGTATTATTTGATGTGTAGTGCAAGTAATCTACATCAGTGGGAATATCAAAGTCTTTTGGGATATGGTTGAAATTACTTTCTTTAGAAGAAGCAACAACCTCTACATCACCCACAAAATGAGCTTCTTTTATTGCCTTATCGCTCCAAGTTCCTGTATTGATATAAGCCGATTTTTTGTGATCACCAATCATGTTGAACGCAGAAATTAAAAATCCTAAACTCGCTCCCCCTTGCATAAAACAAACTGAGTATCCTTCAGGAACCTCTAATAATTCTTTCACTAAAGAAGTCGCCTCCTCCACAACAGAAACAAAATTTGAACTTCTGTGAGAAATCTCTAAAAGAGATAAATCTAATCCATCAAAATTTAAGACAGCATCTGCTGCTTCTTTGATTACTTCTTGAGGTAAAATACAAGGTCCTGCACTGTAATTGTGAACTTTTGCCATAAGGTTGATAGGGTTTATATTTGTTTGATAAAGGTAAGGAATATTTGCCGATTTTCAAATTGAGAATCGTCAGTTTTAACGGGTGATTTCAATTTATAATGACTCTTCGGTTTCTACTTTCAATTTTGTAAAGTAATCTCTTACTTATGTCTCTAAAAAAATTCCTTTTGGTAGAAAAGCGACAGCAAAATTAACTCTCAGTCACATCCACAACTACCGTTACCACATTTTTTTTCTTTTTTAAAAAAAGTAGAATAAAAGCGAAAACCAAAGTAAGTGATAGCGCCCAAAAATGATATGTAAACCAATATCTCTTGCATTTAACTTAATATTTGATAAGCAATTAACGAAACTAAATAAGCCAATCCCGTCATGTACATAAATTGAATACTTGTCCATTTCAGAGATTTGGTTTCTTTGTAAGTTACGGCAATGGTACTCATACACTGCAACGAAAAGGCATAAAACAGGAGTAAGGAAATACACGTGGCAAAATTAAACGTAGGTTTGCCAGTATTGCTATTTGTTTCTTTTTCTAACTTCTGCATAATCGATAAATCTTCCTCCGAATCGATGCTATAAATAATAGACATAGTTCCAACAAACACTTCTCTCGCGGCAATTGAGCTGATTAATGCAATTCCTACTTTCCAATCATATCCTAATGGAATAATGGCAGGTTCTATGGATTTTCCCATCATTCCTAAATAAGAGTGTTCCAGTTCGTAAGAAGAAATTTTTGGAGCCAATTCGGCTTGAGTCAATCCAGGATATTTGGCCTGAACGTACTGCTCTGTATTCTTAAACTTTTCTCCTCCATTGGTACCCAAAACGTACAAAATAATGGAGGCTGCCACAATAATTTTTCCTGCATTCCAAATAAATGCTTTGGTGTTTTCCCAAATTGTAAAAAATACATTTTTCAGACTTGGTAATAAATACCTTGGCATTTCGGTGATAAAAAAACTTCGGTATTGATTTTTTATGAGATATTTAAAGGTAATGGCAGCAAGCGCAGAGGTGACAACTCCCAGTAAATACATACCTAACAACACAAGTGCCTGAACACTTACGAACCCAAAAAGCAAGTGATTAGGGACGAGTAACCCAATAAGGATGGTGTACACGGGCAGCCGTGCCGAACAAGTTAGAAGCGGAGCCACGAGAATGGTAATGAGTCTTTCTCGCTTATTTTCAATGGTGCGAGTAGCCATAATTGCCGGAACTGCACAGGCAAAACTAGAGATAAGCGGCACCACACTTTTTCCGCTCATTCCCACTTTTTGCATCACCCGATCCATCAAATAAATAATTCGGTTCATGTATCCACTTTCGTCCAGCAAAGCAAAAAAGAAGAACAAAATGACAATTTGAGGAACAAAAATTACCACTCCCTCTATTCCCGGAATTAATCCTTCGGTTATAAAACTGGTGAATGCCCCTGGCGCAAGTCCCGATTGCATCGTATCATGAAGCAAACTAAAAAACGATTCTATCCAACCCATTGGGTAAGCAGCCAACGAAAATACCGATTGAAAAATAACCAATAAAACCATCAAGAATATCAAGTACCCTCCTACTTTGTGCATGAGAATAGAATCAAGTTTTGAGGTTAAGTCTGTAGCCAGCGACTTGTCGATATAAATTGCTTTGTCCAGTACTTTTCGTACAAATTGATACCGCAGAATTGCCTCTTCAGACTTCCATTTCTTGCTGTTCACCTCTGGTAAAGTATTCTCTTGAGTGATACTCAAGAAAGATTTGTAGATGTTTTGCAAGTTATTTTTCTCCGTGAAATCCTTTAAAATTGCGTGATTTTCTGGACGAAGATATTTCAAATCGTCTGCTCTAGATTCGGGGGAATCAAGAAGCAATGCAGATTTTAGCTCATCCACTCCCTCCCCTTTTCTTGCCGAAATTTGAACAACATGTATTCCAAATTCTTGCGACAAATAATTCGTATCAATTTGAATTCCCTTTCGCTTTGCGATGTCTATCAAATTTATCGCCAGCACAATGTCGTATCCCAAATCTTTAACCTGAGAAAGCAAATACAAATTTTTCTTGATGTTGGTGCCATCCGCCACAAAGATAACTTTGTCTATCAGGTTTTTACCCGAATTGTTTTTCAGGTACTTTACCACTAGCTCTTCGTCAATGGATTTTGGATAAATACTATCAAAACCTGGAAGATCCGTAATCTCAATGGAATGAGTTAGGTGTTTAAATTTTCCTTGCTTTTTATCGACCGTTACTCCTGGGTAATTTCCGGTTTTTTGATTGACTCCACACAACCTATTAAAAAGGGTAGTTTTACCAACATTTGGATTTCCTATCAGGGCAACGTGCAATTTCTTCATTTTACGGTAATAAAAGAGGCTTCTTCTTTGCGAATAGCAATTTTTTGTGACCCAATGGAAACAAAAACAGGTCCTTGGAAAGGAGCTTTGTTTATCACTCGAATGTTCGCCCCAGGAATTAATCCATACTCCATAAGTTTACTGTCAAAATCTGACTCCAAAACTTCCTGAATCACTCCAACAAACGATGTATGACATTCTGATAATTTCACTCTTTGTTTTTATTTAGAACAAATATAAATAAAAACTTAACGATTTATTCATGATAAAAATCATTTTCCTGAGATTAGTAACGATCAATTTTCAGAAGCGCTTGATGGGGTTTCCTTTAAGATTTGATTATATTCGTTTTTTATAAACTCTCCATCATGAAAAACACAGCATTTATTTCTTTATTTTTCACTGCAAGCTTACTTAGCTGCAGCACAACAAAAATAGAAACGAGCGTGGCTCAACCCCAAGAACCTACTAAAAATTCTCTTACCACTCCTACTCATTCATTGTCGAATGAATTGATTTGGTACTCCGGTGAATTTTATGGAAAATCTGTCAGAGGAGTTCGTTCAATGAATGATGGACAGCATTTTACCACGCTAGACAATGGTGAGAACGGCCCAGAAGTAAACAAATATGCTTACGCGACATACGAGAAAGTGGCTACTCTACTTACATTCATGGACCTGAAGGATGAAGAAGGCAATCCAATTCCTATTGATGAGTACCAGTTTAATGCAGACGAAACCAAAGTATTAATTGCTACAGATCAGGAATCCATTTACCGTAGGTCGAGCAAGTCGTATTATTACATTTATGATTTAACAACAAAAAAAACCACTCCGCTTTCGGATAAAAAACTAGGAAAACAACGATTGGCAGAAATATCTCCTGCTGGAACCCATGTGGCTTTTGTGCGAGACAACAATTTGTTCTTCATGAATTTGGAGACAAAAAAAGAGTTTGCGGTAACTCAATCAGGTAAACTAAATGAGCTCATTCATGGCGCTACGGATTGGGTATATGAAGAGGAATTTGCAATTCACAAAGGTTTTGAGTGGAATAAAGATGGAACTAAAATTGCCTATTTAACTTTTAATGAAAGCGAAGTAAGAGAGTTTCATTTAGATTATTACGGACCACTGTACCCCATGGAATATAGATTCAAGTATCCCAAAGCAGGAGAAGATAACTCCAAGATTAGTGTTTCGGTGTATGATATTTGGAAACAAGAATCGATTCCTGTTGAGATAAACGATTCGAAAGAGTACTACCTCCCACGAATCAACTGGACTAAAGATCCTAACGTGCTTTCCATTACCAAGCTAAATCGATTACAAAACAAACTTGAGTTATTGGCGGTGAACTGCAACAATGACTTACCTCAAAAAAAATCGGCTTTTGAAGCAACTCCTTTCTTGACAGAAAATTCTGACACTTACATTGATATTCACGACAATCTCACTTTCTTGAAAGACAACAAAACGTTCTTGTGGATGAGCGAAAAAAATGGATTCAATCACATTTACCTCAATACCATTGAGGGCAAAGAACAACAAATCACAAAAGGCAATTGGGATGTAATAGAATTACAGGGAATAGACGAAGAGAACGGATTGATTTATTACTTATCGGCAGAGAATGGTGCTACTCAGCAAGAACTGTATGTGATCAAGACTGACGGAAGTGGTAAAAAGAAATTATCTCAAAAATCGGGAAATAATTCAACCTCGTTTAGCAAAGGAATGAAATATTACCTCAATTACCATTCGGATGCCAACACTCCATCCTACATATCACTCCACGAGGCCAACGGAACCCAAATAAAAGTATTGGAAGATAACCAAGCTCTAAAAGATAGGCTGGAAAAGTATGAGCTACCAAAGAAAGATTTTTTTCAGTTTGCAAATAGCGAAGGAATTAAACTAAATGCTTGGATGATAAAACCTGCAGATTTTGACCCAAACAGACAATACCCAGTATTTATGACAGGATACAACGGGCCTGGAAACAATGTGGTTACAGATGCTTGGGGAGGTAGCACAATGATGTGGCATCACTTGCTTGCAAAAAAAGGTTTTTTGGTGGTATGTGTAGAAACTAGAGGAACGATGTATAGAGGAAGAGAGTTTAAACATGCAACCTACCAGCAACTCGGAAAACTTGAAACTCAAGACATGATAAGCGCAGCAAAGCACATTGGAGGTTTACCTTATGCCGATGCTCAAAACATTGGAATTCAAGGATGGAGCTACGGTGGATACATGGCTTCGCTGTGTATGACAAAAGGTGCAGACTATTTCAAAGCAGGAATTGCAGTGGCGCCAGTTACAAACTGGAGGTATTACGATAACATATACACGGAGCGATTTATGCGTACGCCACAAAAAAATGCCAACGGTTATGACGACAATTCGCCTATAAACCATGTGGACAAACTAAAAGGTGCATTCTTACTCGTGCACGGTGGGGGTGACGACAATGTACATCCTCAAAATACTTACGAAATGGTGAATGCCTTAGTAAAAGAAAACAAAGAGTTTGAGATGTTTATTTACCCAAACAGAAACCACGGAATTTATGGAGGTAAAACTAGGTTGCACCTCTTTACCAAAATGACTAAATTTTTGGAAGATAATTTGATGGAAGAGTAACTTCTTTGTTAATGGAGTTTCTTCTGGAGGCTATTGGCTATTTTTTAACCGAAATAATTATCGGAACGTTTTTACTTTATCCAGGAGCTTGTGTTTTGTGGTTACTTAATCGTGGTAACAAAAGTCTAAAACTCATTAAGGACAAAGAAAGAACAAAGTGTTTTACGGTAAGTGTACTGCTCTTTATTTTAGGATTGCTTGTGTATTAAATACCAGCTCTGGGTTCCGCTGGATTTGTAATCTTGCGGAACAAAGCTAACATAACAAGTGTCTGCCTTGGGTGAAGAGACAACGTGAGTAAGTATTGTGAAATATTCTTTAGAGATCCTGAATCAAGTTCAGGATGACTATGAAAAATAAATCGAAACAATTTCATCTGCTCTTTATCTTAGCAAACACCAACTCCGTAGCATCTGCAAAGTCTTGACACGAGCGCCAGCGGGGCTAATACCTAACTTTCTTTGAGCCTTTGGCTAATGAGTAAATTCCTCACTTATGTGAACTCGCAACTGTTCGCAATAATTTAGAGTCAGTGGAGACCACTCCTATTCCTTACCGAGTTCTACAGCTCTATTAAACGCAGCATAAGCCGCCTCTTTGATTAATTCATTTACATTATTATCATCCATAGATTCCAATGCAGCCTGGGTAGTTCCACCTTTTGATGCTACTTTGTCCATCCACTTGGCAGGAGAAATATTTCCTTGACTGAACAATTCTACGGCTCCTTCAAACGTGTGTGATACCAATACTTTTGAGTCATTCTCCGAAAACCCCATTTTCCGTGCAGCTTCCATCATACTCTGCATAAAATAGAATACGTAGGCGGGTCCAGAACCAGAAATTCCTGTCGACTTATCAATAAAATTTTCACTTGAAACATGAATTGACGTTCCGGTAGTATCCAACAGATTCCTTACCATGAGCAATTCCACTCGAGAGACTTCGTCAGATTCGGTAACAGAAGTTATTCCTTT
Organism: Flavobacteriales bacterium; assembly: GCA_023255335.1. GTDB lineage: Bacteria > Bacteroidota > Bacteroidia > Flavobacteriales_D > CAJJDF01 > CAJJDF01. Next base: position 10,781 of record JALRIS010000075.1, read on the forward strand.
TCCGACTTTTGCAGGTAGGTTTGGCATTGTTCTCACAATTTTGTTGATACCCAGTTGCTCTTGGATAGTTTCTATCTTTAATCCTGCTACCAAGCTTACTATTAACTGATTGGAATTCACCATTGGTTTCATCTTAGCAAATAACTCTTCACAATGGTAAGGCTTTACCGCAATAAATACAATGTCCGCGGAAGGCAAGCACTTTTCTACGTCTTTGAAAGCTTCAAATCTTGTATCAGAGGAAATTTTTGCCAGAGTGTCCCCTCATATATCTTGAATCATTAATTTTCTTCTATTCAGATACACAGAATCAGCTATTCCTTCGGCATAAGTTAATCCCATGTTCCCTCCTCCTATCACTAATACTTTCATGTTGTTCTATTTTTTTAAGTAAGTGTACAAGTATTGTTCTAATGAGCATGATTCACAAAAAATATTCAAAACCCTATAAAAAACTTTCTTATATATTGATTTACAACTAGATGAATAGATTGAAGATTTGTCAGACTAAGGTGACAAGTTGCCAAAAAAATTATTTAAGTAACGCTTTGTAATCAATTTTTTTCGCTTCCAAACTCGAAATCACCACATCTGCTTGTTCGTAATACTTCCTTCTCTTTTTCAACAATCGAGTTACTTTCTTTGTCTTCTTATCTAAAGACAACCCCTGCAACAGAGGTCGGTTATCTTTTGACTGATCTATTCTTTTCAAGATACTTTTGACATCAATTTTTAGGTACACTACTTTTCCGTTTCGAAGCATTCGATTGAGTCGATATTGATGACACGGCATTCCTCCTCCAGTTGCTATTACGGTGTTTTCAGTAAATTCATTCAATCTCAAAAGCCACTCGTGCTCAAGTTTACGAAATCCTTGCTCACCAAGCTCATGGAATATCTCTGGAATGGACCTATTCATTTGTTGCGAGATAGAACTATCAGTATCAACAAATTCATAACCGAGCTGTTTCGCCATCAACTTTCCTACGGTGGTCTTTCCGCTTCCCATAAACCCTATTAAAAAAATCAAAACTGGTTTATTCCTCTTCATGGCCAAGTGTATTTGTTTTTGCATACAATTCGAAACCCATAATAAGAATAGTAGAAGAAATATTAATCCAAATCAAAAAAACAATAAGTGACCCTATTGACCCGTAAAGTTTGTTGTAAGAATTGAAATTATCGATATAAAAACTCATTCCCAAAGAGGCGAAAATAATGAAAACGGTTGCCCACATAGCTCCAGCGGAAAGCATCAACCAACTTTTTCTTCGAATAAGTGCAACGTTGTACAAGGTGGAAATTGACAGCACGAACAGCAAGAACACTGCTACCCATTTGGCCAATCGGAGGGAGAAGGTAATCCACTCGCTTTCCCAAACATAAGTGGACAAAAAGTAACTTATTCCTGCTTCGCTAAACAAAATAAGAGCAAAACCTACTAACATCATAACAGTAATAATAATCATAAGAACTAGAGAGATTGCTCTTTGCTTTAGTGGATTTCTTGTGATTTCTATTTGATAGGATTTAGAAAATGTAGTGAGAATAGAATTGATGATACTGGAGGCGTAATAAATAGTCAAAATAAAACCTACTGAAAGAAATCCAGTGTGCTTTTTCAGGACTAAATCTTCAATTGTTTGAAAAATTATTGTTTCCACATTTTCGGGCATAATTGCCGCAATGCTATTCAATAAATCTTGCTGAAAATTCTCTATAGGCACGTACGGAATTAAGGTAAGTAAAAGAATAACCGCAGGAAAAAGAGCGATAAACAATTTAAAAGAAATTGCCGCACTTTTTGTCGCAATATCACTGCGGGTAAAAGCTTCTTTTACAAATTTTAATGCATCGTACAACGACAAGGTATCAAACCCCGGAAAACTAATTTTCTTAAGAATTCTTCTGACTATATTAACGGGTGTCGAGTATCTTACCCTCTCGATGAAAGCTTGTAGATTCATCGTTCCAACTTCATAAGATACTTGCTCATTCGTTTTGGGCTAGGGATTGTTTTTGTTCCCCATTTTCCGAGAATTGTTCCATTCTTGAGTACAATTAATCCAGGGTTGGAACGGACAATTGTCTTTAAGACTTTGTCATCCCCCGAGATAAAATTAAAAGTGACTTCATTACGAGCAATTACCGAATCAACCTTGGACATAGTGGAAGTAGCTGCGATAAAATTGTAGCCCTTTTCTGTGGCAAACTCGTTCAGTTTATTCAGTTTTTGTAGTCCTTTTTTACTTGTCAAATCAAGGTCCCAGCAAACGGCTAAAAAAGTATAAGTATCGCTTCGCTGAATTTTGTCATTGGCAGATTCGTCATTAAAATTAAATTCTGCAGGAATTTTTGCCTCGTACCCTTCTTTTTCTAGTACAGACTCAAAGCTTTTTTTCTCAAAACCTTTCTTTGCCCACTCTTCTTCATTAAATTCTGATTTGGCTACTTCTTGTGTCTCTCCCGTTTTTGGATTTACCATTACGTACACGTATTCCCACGTTTCCCACATTCTATTTGCCATGTAGTCCGTGCTTTTAAAGTAATCCCGTTCTTTTGTTTCTTTGTTTTGTAAATAGTACATCGAATAATACACAGGAGGCAATAGTTTATTTCGTTCCATAGAATCTACAGCTAAGGAATCTGCTTTTTCGTATGCCATGCCTTCGTACCCAAATTTTATCTCTTCAAAAATGGAGCGTTCGTATTCTATTTGTGCCGAATCCGATTCAAATTCTTTTCGGTAAATTGTATCTTGTTCCAGGTATTGTTTGAAATCCGCTTCCATATCAGATTGGTAACCTGCCATAATTTCTTTCAAAAACACTTGTCTGTATTCTTCTCTATACTGATCGGAAGTTTTCATTAGTTCAGTCACATTATTTCCAACCGCATAAGGTCGATAATCCTTTACTGGAAGGTAGTTTAAGGTATACCAAGCAAAAGCGCTGGAAATGAATACGAGCATTCCGAGGATGATCCATTCACGGCCTTTCTTTACATAAAACCACTTGATGAGTAAATAAAGTAAAGCAGCAATGGCTAAAAAGCTTAATGGCATCCACCAACCAAAAACATATCCCGAAAAACCTGCGGTAAAGACCAGTGACCCTCCAATCAACAGCTTGTCTTTTCGTTCGTTGTTCAACGATTGTGACTTAAAACCAAAAAATAAGAAAGCAGTAAACACCAAGAGAACCATGTCTTTTTGGAAAGATTCCCACGGAGTGAGTGACCTACCCAGAGAACCTTTGAGTGCATCTCCAAAACATCCGCAATCGAGCACGCACATGGGGGTACCAGTAACTTCTTCTCCTGCGCTATTGGTGTAAGTAATAATGGCGTGCGGATCGCACTGAGCGGTGTAATAAGTTAAAAAACCAAAAAAAACCAAAAATCCTGTGATGGCAATTACTGTTACTTTAAATTTTGTTCCAAAAATTAACGACAAGCCCAAAACCACTTCAGCAACACACACAATAATGGCCAACGGCAATGAATAGTCATAAAACATGGTCCAGAAGGAACCCAACGCATTAGGTAAAAAATACTCTTCCAATTTGTAGGAAAAACCTAAGGTATCATTTGCTTTAATCAATCCAGAAACAACAAAAACTGAACCTACCACAATTCGAGATAAATAAACAAGATACTTCATAATATTAGGTTAAAATTTAGACTAAAATAGTAAAATACTCTCTTATATAAGAGTCGTTAACAAATAGATAATGGACTATTGAGATTCTTCACTCATTTGAATCAAGGCAAAGACTGAATAATTTATCATGTCGTAGTAGTTTGCGTCAATTCCCTCGCTCATGATTGTTTCACCTTGATTGTCTTCAATTTGTTTTACTCTCAATAATTTCATTAAAATTAAATCGGTGAAAGAGGAAACTCTCATATCTCTCCATGCTTCGCCATAGTCGTGATTCTTTTTCTCCATAAGAGATTTTGCCTCTAAAAAATACTTTTTGTAGAGATTGTTGGCAACTTCTGTAGCTAGTTCTAATTGGGTGTTGTCTTTCAATTCTAATTGAATAATAGCCATCACACAATAATTAATTATTCCTACAAATTCATCTTCTATTCCCTCACCTACTTTACTCACACCTTTTTCTTCCAAGGTTCTTATTCGTTGAGCTTTGATGAAAATTTGGTCGGTAAGTGAGCTAGTCCTAAGAATTCGCCATGCAGTTCCGTAATCTTTCGTTTTTTTGGTAAAAATGTCTTCGCATTTACTTATTATTGTGTCGTATTGCTTGGAAGTATTACTCATGATAACTCTATAAATTTTGTATGACAATTAATTGTAAAGGTAAATTATTAAATTTTGATTCCCCAATTGTAATGGGAATTTTAAATGTAACACCCGATTCGTTTTACGATGGAGGAAACCTCGAAACAGAGTCTCAACTCATTGAACAAGCATCCAACATGATTCAGTCGGGAGCAACTATACTGGATATTGGCGGATATTCGTCTAAGCCCGGGGCAAAAGAGGTAAGTGTGGAAGAAGAGTTAAACAGAGTGGTACCTGCAATTCAATTAATTAGCTCCAAATTTCCAGAAGTTATTCTATCCATTGATACATTTAGAAGTGAAGTGGCCAGAGCAGCCGTAAACGCTGGTGCAGCATTAATCAACGATATTTCGGCAGGCGATCTAGACTCCAATATGTTCATGACGGTAAAAGAGCTACAAGTTCCTTATTGCCTAATGCACATGCAAGGAACGCCCCAAACTATGCAAACAAAACCTGAATACGACAAAGTAGTGACCGAAGTGTTTTATTCACTGGCTAAAAAAGTAGAAGAACTAAAAAAAATGGGGGTAAATGATTTGCTCATTGATCCTGGGTTTGGGTTTGGAAAATCTATTGAGCATAATTATGAATTACTACAAAACCTTCCTCACTTAAAGCTACTAAACTTGCCTATATTGGTTGGTCTATCCCGAAAATCAATGATTTACAAAGTGTTGAATTGCACTCCAGATGAAGCGCTAAATGGAACTACCGCCTTACAAAGTTTTGCATTGTTCCGAGGAGCAAACATTCTTCGAGTGCATGATGTAAAAGAAGCCCAAGAAACTATCTATCTTTACAATAAATTAACCGAAAATGAAAAAACTCTCTCTACTAGCGTTTAGCTGCCTCACCCTTTTACACTGCACTGTTTCAAGCGAACCAGACTTCTTAAAACTTGATGATTACAAAATCATTACTTTCAACAAAAAAGAGATAAAACTAGGAACTAATGCCTTTTTTTTAATCCGAATGAAGTGGGGTGCGAGGTAGTAAAAACTGAGGTAAAACTATTAGTAAATGGCTTGTATGTGAGCACGATAAACCAGAGTAATATAATTTCGCTCGATGCTGACATCGAATTCATTATGCCCATGAAGGTCACAGTGCCAATCGAAAAAATAAGTAAGGATAAAGGTGGAATCTTAGGAGGATTGCTATCTACCTTATTGAATCAAAATATTTCCATCAAATACGATGGGATTGTGCGACTTAGAAAAGCTGGAATCGAATTTGATATTGAAATAATTAAGGAGGAAATGCTCAAAGAATTTAAGAGAAATTAATCTTGAAGAAATCTGATTGTTTCCTCTACTACCTCCTTCAGTTCAGTGGGTAATTGAGAAGAATTCCAAGGGTGAGAACTTCCAAAAGTATGTCCTGTATGCTCCATAATTATGAGCTCCGAAGTGGGAATTATCTCGTGTAGTTTTATTGCTTCCTCTAAGGTCACGGCAGTATCCTCTGCCCCATGTATAATGCAAAATGGTGACCGAATTTTCCTTCCTTGGTAAGCAATGGATAATTCTTTTTTGTTCATTGCCGTGTTCTCATAAAATTGAAAATAAAGTGGCATCTCTTGTTTCGTTCTCCCATTTAACTGATGCACTACACCATTCTCCTTCCATTCCTCTGTGTTTTTTGGTAATCGTTCGGTCAAGTCAAAAACACTTGCCCAAGTCACTCCTTTTTTTATTCGAGAATCTTTGGCAGCAGCTAAACTCACAATACCTCCTCCTCTACTGTGACCTATTGTGTATATCGAGTCTAATTGAATCCGAGACTTTTCGGAACACTCGGTTTCGAGCCAATTAATAACTGCTTCCAAATCGGCTAATTCTTTGGTGTAATTATTATTTCCAAAAGCCTCCAAATCGCTAAAATCTGTTGGCGAATTCGGGGTAACTCCATTGTGCGAAAAATTAAATTTAAGAAAATGAAATCCGTTTTGAGCGAAATATTCTGCTACCAAGTTCCAACATCCCCAGTCTTTAAATCCTTTGTATCCATGACAAAAAATTACGATTGGTGACTTAATGCTTTCGCTATTCGAAAGTGTTAAATCCAAAGAAATAAAACGCTTATTACTACCTTCTATAACTTGGGTTTGTGGAATTGCGTGAGTCATCATAATAAACAGGTTTTACCTAAAAATACAAAAAAGAAACGAATGTCATAGTTTAGGCTGACCTGAGTGGTTTGGCTACAGAAGAAAATGTGTGAAGTTTGACGCATGGAAAATCGCACATTTACACGTTGGAGAAAAAAATCTCAAAAAGAAATACAAGAAATAGTACGGAAAGGATTGAGTAACAATATCAATTTTGATACGAATAATGTGTTAGGGCTCCCCGCCTCTTATTTGGATCAAGAAGTCTTTTCGAGTGATAGTAATTTACTCAAAGATGCTCCTTTTCTTACTGCACTTGTTCATAATCCAAATCACATTGGATGTCACACTTTGGGTGAGTCAGAACAATATTTTTGTGGCACCCATGAGATTGAAAAAGAATTGATTGAAATTTGTGCAGTAGATATCTTGAAAGTCGAGCCCAATTCTTGTGATGGTTATGTTGCCTCTGGCGGAACAGAGGCAAACATTCAAGCTATGTGGATGTACAGAAACTATTTTACCCACGAACTTTCCGCCCAATTAAGTGATATCTGTGTACTTTGCTCCGAAGACAGTCATTACTCCATGAATAAGGGAGCAAATATCTTAGGACTTGATTTATACCAATTTGGGGTAAATTCAAAATCTAGGCTTGGCTCAATGAGAGAAATTGACTCAACCATTGAAAGAGCAAAGAATGAGGGGAAAAAATATTTTATCGTTATTGCCAATATGATGACAACGATGTATGGATCCGTGGACGAACTCGAACCCATTCTGCAGGGACTAAAAAAACATAGTTCCACGTTTAAAATCCATGTAGACGGAGCTTATGGTGGATTTTATTACCCATTTACCAACACCTCTAATGAGCTAAATTTTGCCAATCAAGCGATCAGTTCAATCACTATGGATGCTCAAAAAATGTGTCAGGCTCCTTATGGAACTGGGATTTTCCTTACTCGAAAAGGAATGATTGCTCATGCGGGAACTTCTGCAAAGTATGTAAAAGGCAATGATTTTACCTTAATTGGCAGTCGTTCGGGTGCAAATGCAATTGCGGTTTGGATGATATTGAGCAAACATGGTCCGTATCGATGGATTGAAAATTCCTTTATTTTACAAAAAAGAACAGATTGGTTATGTAATCAACTGACTGACCTCGGGATAGAATACTACCGCAATTCTTTTTCTAATATTGTGACAATGAAACGGTGCGATTCCCTTGACAAACTTAGGAGTAGATTTGGGTTAGTTCCTGACGATCATGAAAAACCAACATCCTATAAAATAGTTGTGATGGAGCACGTTTCGATTGAAAAACTAGAACTTTTTATAACAGAACTAGAGCTGGAAATAGTTCAAAAACTTGAACCTGCCTGAAACTGAGAATTCTCCTACTTGATTCTTCACAGATTTCCTTATCTTTGAACGAAATTTAATTGAAGTATGAAAGACGAGATTCAGGAGATTATCAATCAAGAAGTGAAAGCGCTTCAGAATTTGGTGATAAATGAGAATTTTGAACTAGCAGTTTCTCTCATCGAAACCCAAGTTCATCAAAAAGGAGGAAAAGTGGTAATCAGCGGAATGGGAAAAGCAGGTC
>JALRIS010000098.1 GCA_023255335.1 Flavobacteriales bacterium
CATAAGCTGATCCCAAATCACCTGTTACTACCAACAAATCATTTTCTTGTGCTCCATTTCGGTACACGATTTCTTCTTCGTTGGCCACTCCCATTGCCGTAATGTTGATGATGAGCCCAGAAAGCGAAGTAGTGGTGTCGCCACCTATCACTTCCACTCCGTAGATACTGGCGGCAAGCAAAATTCCTTCGTACAGCTCGTCTATGGCTTCTAAAGGATATCGGCTCGAAAAACTAAGCGCCACCGTAATGGCTTTGGGTTGAGCGTTCATCGCAAAAATATCCGATAAATTGACCACCACAGCCTTGTAGCCAAGGTGTTTGAGTGGTGTGTAAGACACATCAAAATGAACTCCCTCGGTCAGGGTATCGGTGGATATCACCGTTTTTTTGTTTCCAAAATCTACCACAGCCGCATCGTCTCCTATTCCTTTGATGACCGATTTGTTAGTAATTTTGATCTTCTCCATCAATCGGTTGATGAATCCAAATTCTCCTAATTCACTCAGTGCAGTTCTTTTTTCTTCCATGAAGCAAAATTAAGTATTATTACCCGATAAAACATCCATCTGAACCTATTCGGTGAATAAAATTCGTTATTTTTAATTTCAATAATAAATACATCCATGAAAAAAGCCATTTTTTTACTCTCCTTATTTTTTCTCACCAAATGCCAAGAAGAAAAACCACTTCTTGACCAAGCCATTGAAGCACGATGCGAATGCCTCAAACAATTTGACAAAGAAAAACAAAACATACTAGAAGTAATGCGATGCTCCGATGAGGTAAATGCCCGCGAAGAGTTTGGCTCGCTGGACCAAGAAAAAATAGTGGAAGGAATGGAAAAATATTGTCCCGAAGCTGCCCTTCCACTCGATGAGTTAATTCAATAAACTGATTTTTATCAGTGTAGGTTGTCGGATATTTTTCTTAATTTTAGGACGAATAAAAAACGAAGAGTTCTTCGTTTCACAAATTCACCCGATTAAATGAAAACAAGCTGGGAAAATATCTTTTCGCTCAAGCTCTCTGTGATTATCAAAAATCCTGAGTAATAGGGTTATTTACGCCCAATTTTCATTTAAAACTTCTATAAATTTATTACATTTAAAGTATGCCTAGATACCACACTCTTGGGAATATCCCACCAAAACGACACACCGTTTTTACCAAGCCAAATGGCTCGTATTACTACGAAGAACTGTTCGGGACCATTGGTTTTGATGGAATGTCGTCCTTGCTCTACCACACTCACCGACCTACACAGGTAAAAGAAGTGGTAAAATCGTACTCGGTTGCACCCAAAATTGCGGTCGAAAAAAACATGAAATCTTTGGCTCTCAAAGGGTTCAAAGTTCCACCAATCAATGATTTTTTGGAAAGCAGAAAATGCGTACTGATGAATAGCGACTGCCAGATTATTTTGGCTTCGCCCAAGAAATCTCTCACCGAGTATTTTTACAAAAACACTGACAGTGACGAGGTAATTTTTATCCACGAAGGCTCAGGAAAACTCCGAACCATGATGGGAAATATTGAGTTTGAGTATGGAGATTACCTAGTGATTCCTCGCGGAATGATTTACCAAATAAACTTCGACACGGAAGACAATCGCTTGTTTATTGTAGAATCCAAAAGTCCTGTGTACACCCCCAAAAGATACCGAAACTGGTTTGGGCAGCACCTGGAGCATTCACCCTTTTGCGAGCGTGATTTGCATGGCCCTTCTGAGCTAGAAACTTTTGACGAAAAAGGTGATTTCTTGGTCAAAGTGAAAAAACAAGACATGATTCACGAGTACAATTATGCGGCTCATCCTTTTAGTGTAGTGGGTTGGGATGGATACAATTTTCCGTACAAATTCTCTATCCATGATTTCGAACCTATCACCGGACGAGTGCATTTGCCACCGCCCATTCACCAGACATTCGAAACCGACAGTTTTGTGATTTGCTCTTTTGTACCCAGATTATACGATTACCACCCAAAATCTGTACCTGCTCCCTACAACCACAGCAACATAGATTCGGACGAAGTGCTGTACTACGTAGATGGAGATTTTATGAGCCGAAACAACATCGAAAAAGGACAAATAACCCTTCACCCCGCAGGAATTCCGCACGGGCCACACCCAGGAGCCATGGAACGAAGCATCGGAAAAACCGAAACCGAAGAACTGGCAGTAATGGTAGATACTTTTAAACCCCTAATGGTAACAGAAGAAGCAGTGAAACTGGAGGATGGAGATTATTATAAAAGTTGGCTGGATGATTAAAAGAGAGCATAGAATAAAGAAAATAGATAAAAGAGCTTTGAAAGGATTAGCTCTGAGATAAAAGAATAATCTTATCTAAAATGGACGAAAAGAAAAGACATATTTATAAAAGCCTTAAAATATGGCAGTTAGGAATTGAAATTGCTTTTGATGTTTCTGATATAGTTATTGAATTTCCGAAACATGAAAAATATGATTTAAGTTCTCAAATGAGTAGGTGTTCAGTTTCTATGCCAAGTAATATTGCTGAGGGTTCTGCAAGAATAAATAAATCATTCTCTCACTTTCTTGATATCTCCTTGGGTTCTTCATTCGAATTAATAACACAAATATTAGTGGCTAAACACAGAAAATATGTTGATATAAAAACAGAGGAAAAGCTAATAAACAAAATAACTGAATTTCAAAAAATGACTATGGGATTTCAAAATGGATTGTAAAGAGTCTTTTCTCTTATTTCTATTTTCTTTTCTCTAAAATAAAACGAGCAAACATGAAACAAGACATTAAAAACGTAGAATACGGATTAGAAAAAATATTTGAAGGAGCGCAAGATTTCCTTCCTCTACTAGGAACAGACTATGTAGAGTTGATAGTAGGAAATGCCAAGCAGGCGGCTCACTTTTACAAAACGGCTTTTGGGTTTCAGTCTCACGCCTACAAAGGACTAGAAACTGGCTGCAAAGAATATGCATCGTATGTGCTAAAACAAGACAAAATACGACTGGTGCTTACCACACCGCTTAACTCAAGCAGCTGGATGAATGAGCACATAGCCAAGCATGGCGATGGAGTAAAATTTGTAGCCCTGTGGGTAGACGATGCCAAAAAATCGTGGGAAGAAACCACCAAACGTGGTGCAAAATCGTACATGGAACCCACCATAGAAAAAGACGAACATGGCGAAGTGGTGCGTGCAGGAATTTATACCTACGGAGAAACAGTACACATGTTTGTAGAAAGAAAAAACTACAAAGGAGAGTTTTTGCCTGGGTACGAAAAATGGGAATCGGATTACAACCCTGAGCCGACCGGACTCAAGTTTATCGACCACATGGTAGGGAATGTAGGTTGGAATGAGATGAACACTTGGGTAAAATGGTACGAAGATGTGATGGGATTTGTGAATTTCTTGTCGTTTGATGACAAACAAATCCATACCGAATATTCGGCTCTGATGAGTAAAGTGATGAGTAACGGAAATGGTAGAATAAAATTTCCTATCAACGAGCCGGCAGAAGGAAAAAAGAAATCGCAGATAGAAGAATACCTCGATTATTATGAAGGACCTGGTGTACAACACATTGCAGTAGCCACAGACGACATCATCACCACGGTGAGTAAACTGAGAGCGCGAGGAATTGAGTTTTTGTCTACTCCGCCCGAAGAATATTACCGAGCAGTGCCAGGAAGACTAGAAGAACACTCGCACGAACTAAAAGAAGACATAGAAACGCTAAAAGGACTAGGTATCATGATTGATGCAGACGAAGAAGGCTATTTGTTGCAAATATTTACCAAGCCCGTGGAAGACAGACCCACCCTGTTTTTTGAAATCATCCAACGAATGGGAGCAAGAGGATTTGGTGCCGGAAACTTCAAAGCTTTATTCGAATCGATTGAGAGAGAGCAAGCTAAGAGAGGGACATTGTAAGCACGAAGTTGGAAGTATGAAGAAAAATTTAAGAAAATAGAGAAAAGATAATAGAGAAAAGACCTTGCAAAACGACTTTTCTCTTTGTTCTTTTTTCTTTACTCTAAAAAACATGAACAGAGAAGAATTATTAAAAGCAATAGACGAAAAATATGAAGCGATGGGTCAGAACCCAGACGTTCATTTATCGGGATTGTTGCACGCAGAACCCATGACTTACTGGGACTTCGCGAATGTAGATGCCCTGCTAAGTTTACAAATACAACGCACCCAACTCAAAGACGAAATGGTATTTATCATGTACCACCAAGTAAACGAGTTGTTGTTTAAAATGATCTTGTGGGAAATAGCCCAAATAGCTGAGGAGGAAGAAATACAACCCGAAAAATTTACCATGCATCTTGGGCGAATTAGTCGTTATTTTGATGTACTCGCCAATTCGTTTACCGTGATGGGCGATGGAATGGAACTCGAGCAATACATGAAGTTTCGGGATACCCTAACGCCCGCAAGTGGATTCCAAAGCGCTCAATATCGCCAAATAGAAATTGCGTCTACCGAACTTATCAACCTGATAGATTTGCGATTTAGAGCTACGATTGATCGTGACACACCCTTTGAGCATGCCTTTGAACACATGTATTGGCAGGCAGCAGGAAAAGACTACAAAACTAGAAAAAAGAACGCGTTGCTTACCAATTTTGAAAAAAAATACAAGCGAACACTCATCGATTGGATGAAAGATTACAATACAGTAAATCTTTGGACCAAGTTTAAACAATTGCCCGACTCTTACCAACAAAACATAGACCTTGTAAACGCTATGCGCCACTATGACTATACGGTAAATATAAAATGGGTGATGCATCATTACAATTCAGCAGCCAAATACCTGGGTGAAGCAGCTGCTACCGGAGGTAGCGATTGGCACAAATACATGCACCCAAAGTACCAAAAAAGAATCTTCTTTCCCGATCTTTGGGAACAAGAAGAAAAAGACAACTGGGGAATTACCAATTTGGAAGAAATTAAAATTTTGAACGACCTATAACCAAAACATTATGATAAACTTTGATTATTTAGAAGCAAACAAAGTAAAGCTCAGAGAAGAATACATGACTGCAAAGCCATTTCCATGCATTGCGATTGATAATTTTTGTGATGAAGAAAAGCTTACCGCCCTGGTAAATGCAATTCCAGATATAGAAACAAAAAGTGCAGACTATGCTTTTTCTAAAAACAAATATGAAAAATCTAAAATTCGAGAGATTGGCCCTGAATTTCAAGAGTTTCATGAAGAAATGACCTCGGATCGATTCAAAGAATTACTAAAGTACATAACCAATGAGGACGTTTTTGTAGATCCAGACCTATACGGTGGAGGAATTCATCAAGGAAAAGAAGGAAGCTTTCTTGATATGCATGTTGATTTCAATTACCACCCTCTTAAGCCTACTTGGTATCGAAATTTAAATATTCTGTTGTATTTGAACAAAGATTGGAAGGAAGAGTATGGAGGACATTTGAAACTAGAACATAGCGAAACTGGCGAAAAAGCAGAAATAGGAGTGCCTTTCAATCGATTGGCGATAATGCAATGTAGAGGCTACACCTTACATGGGTACGACAAAATTAACTTTCCTCCAGGAAAGGCAAGATTGTCCATGGCTACCTACGCTTTTACTATTCACGAAAAACAACAAGAGTCAGCCAGAACTACTAAATGGAAAGTAGACAAAAGTAACCCCGTAAAGTATATCTTATCCAAACTGTGGGTACCTGCTGTAAAAGTGAAAAGCATCTTTTTTAAGAGCAAAACAGGAGATCATTAAACATAATTTGATGAGTAGCCTCTGTGATAATTTGCCAATGAAATTGACATTTGTTTTTCTATTGATTAACTACATTTCTTTTAGCTAGAAATGGAGTGAACCAACAGATTCTGAATCGAGTTCAGAATGACAGCTTTTTTATTCGGGTTTCCTCTTTTCTTTTCTCTTTTCTCTATAATCTATTTTCTAACATCTTATTTCTACGAAAAACTCCAATCATACTGGTCAATCTCGCTCAAGCAGGCAACGAGGAGATCAATACTTCCTTTTATGTCCTTTTTATTCGCCATTTCAATTGATTGATGAATATGACGAGTAGGAATAGAAACTGCCCCGGCAATTGAACCTCCTGGGGTCATTCGTTGAATACCCGCAGTATCCGTTCCTCCAGCAGGCAAGATTTCTGGCTGCCATGTAATATTATGTCTCCCGGCAGTTTTCTTCATAAAGCTCACCATTCTGTGATCACAGATAGTTTGTGAATCCATAATTTTGATGGCGGTTCCTTTCCCCAATTCAGTAACTTTCTCGTGGGCAGAAGCTCCCGGAACATCAAATGCTATAGTTGTATCTATCCCAAAACCGAAGTCTGGGTTGATATTCAAAGCTGAAACATTGGCACCTCTTAATCCAACTTCCTCTTGCACAGTGAACACGGCATACACGTCATAGGGCACCTCTTTTAATTGCTTCAACACTTCAATCAAAATAAATACTGACACACGATTGTCTATCGACTTACAATTTACACAATCACCCATTTCAATCAACCCTCTTTCCCTCGTAATAGGGTTTCCTACTTCTACATATTCTTCCACCTCTTTTTTGCTCATTCCAAGATCAATAAAATAGTCTGTAGTTTTAGGCATTTTTGTTCTCTCTTCGGCAGACATTACGTGAATTGGTTTTGAACCCATGACGCCCATCAAGTCCTTCTTGCCGTGCACGATTACTCTCTGTGCCGTCAGCGTTTTTGGATCAAATCCTCCCAAAGTATGAAAACGAACAAACCCATTGTCATCAATATGAGTAACAATAAATCCTATTTCATCCATATGAGCACCTAGCATCACTTTTTTATCGCTATTCTTTCCTTTTTTTACAGCAGTAACGTTTCCAAGATTATCAATCGAGAATTCATCCACCAAATTCTCAATTTCCCTTAAAACAACTCTTCTAATTCTGTCTTCAAATCCAGGAGCTCCAGGCGTTTCACATATTTCCGAAAGTAATTTAATATCTATCATGATTCGTTTAGTTTTTGGGTTTACGGTACAGCAAGTACTGACCAATAATAATAAGTAGAGCCGTAAATATAGTGCTCAAAACAGTTTTTACAAGAATGAGGGGAAGAGCTAGAAAGGAGAACTCTTCTATCAAAAAAAGCCAAAAGAAAAAAGCCCCAAGTAATAAAACGGAGTAAAGGGCATACTTTTGAATGTCTTCGGTATACACAGTCAACTCCTGAACATTTTCTAGAGGATTGGCAGTTTGGATTCTTCTAAGTAAATAGGGACGTACGAGGGCCAAAAATAAACAGGCCGAAGCATGAATTCCCTCTGTATTTAAAAACATATCAATACTAAGCCCTAACAACAAAGCGACAAGCATAGTGACATATTTAGAAATCTTGGTAGAAAAAGTCAACAAAAAAGAAACGTAGACTGCCAGAGAAATGTAGGAGTTCAAAAATCCCAAATCAATTTGATTTACCACAAAGACCTGAAGGAGTATAAGGCCTACAAAACGAAAGATATTTGCACCAATTAAGTTCATTCTTGTCCTACGGCTTGAAGCACAGAATCCAGTTCTGCTTTGTAAATATTATTGACTACAAATACGTGATGTACAGCATAAAAATCCACGGCAGTTTTTATTTTCACTACTTGGTTATTGCTCCCAGCTTCTGGTATTGTTTGAGTTACAACCCCTACCATTTCGCCTTGAGGGAAAATGCCGGAGCCTCCTTGAGTAATAATTGTGTCTCCTTTACTTATTTTGAAATAGGAAGGAATTCCCTTTACTGTCATTTCATTTACCTTATCGGCTGGGAGCCATTGTAAAGTCCCGATACAACTGTCATTCAAAGGCTTGACAGGAATTTTAAAATCCGTATTCATTAAACTCATTACTGTAGAGAAGTGATCAGAGACATCGCGGACAAATCCAACGATTCCCCTTGAGTTTACTACGCCCATTTCAGGTTTTGTTTGCTTGGTGGTTCCTATATCCACAGTCAAAATATTCTTGTTTCTGTTCGTTGAGTTTTGTATCACTACAGCAGGCTGAAACAAATACTGTTTGGTGTATAAATCGTTATTTATCTCAATCAAATTCCCCGAAACTATGCTGTAATTAAAGAACGCTTCTTGTTTTAACTGAGCGTTTTGATTAGCCAATAATTCGTTTTCTTTCTTTAAATTAAAATATTGTAAAATCGAATTTTTCTTTTGAAACAACCAGCCAGAAACACCTGCACTCGAATTTAAAATTTGGGCTTGCTGGTAACTTGAGTTCCTTTGAATGAGAAAAAACACAAACAACTGAAGCACTATAAAAAACGATAGGAATCTAATTTTATTAAAAAATAAAAATAAGTTTTTCATGAAGTGCTCGCCTGTTAAAAATTACTAGGTACTTTATATTCCTTTCATAAGGAATTGGAATCTATCAATATTATCAAGAGCTATACCTGTTCCTCTCACCACTGATCTCAATGGCTCATCGGCTATGTGAATAGGCAATTGAGTTCTCAAGGAAAAACGTTTGTCTAACCCTCTTAGCAAAGATCCTCCACCGGCAAGGTAAATCCCCGTTTTGTATATATCTGCCGAAAGTTCAGGAGGAGTCATTTCCAGAGCCGAAAGGATAGCTTCTTCAATTTTTGTAAGGGATTTGTCCAACGATTGAGCAATTTCCTTGTAGGAAATGGTAATTTCTTTAGGAATTCCTGTCATCAAATCTCTTCCTCTCACGGCATAATCTTCTGGTGGATCATCGAGATCCATAGTTGCAGCTCCTACCTCAATTTTAATCATTTCGGCAGTTCTTTCCCCAATCAGAATATTGTGTTGCCTTCTCATGTAATCTTCAATATCGGCAGTAAAATCATCTCCCGCAACTCTAATTGATTTATCACACACAATTCCTCCAAGAGCAATAACCGCAATCTCAGAAGTACCTCCCCCAATATCAATAATCATGTTTCCCATGGGTTCTTGCACATCTATACCAATACCAATTGCAGCGGCCATCGGTTCGTGTATCAAGTATACCTCCCTTGCCCCGGCATGCTGAGCCGAATCACTTACAGCTCGTTTCTCAACCTCGGTAATACCAGATGGGATACAAATCATCATACGAATTTTAGACAAAGACGAAAAGACATTCTTCTTTTCTTGAGTCATTTTAATCATCCCTTTGATCATCTCTTCTGTCGCTTTGTAATCTGCGATTACTCCATCTTTCAAAGGTCGAATTGTCTTTATATTTTCATGCGTTTTTCCATGCATCTGTTGTGCACGTTTTCCTATCGCAATTATTTTATCCGTTTTTATATCCATTGCCACAATGGAAGGTTCGTCCACCACTATTTTACCATTTTGAATGATAATTGTGTTCGCTGTTCCTAAATCAATGGCGATCTCTTGTTGAAAAAAACTAAATAGTCCCATTTTTTCTTAGTGTTTAAAGTGTCTGGTACCAGTAAATACCATCGATATTTTATTTGCATTGCAATAGTCAATAGAAAGTTCATCTTTTATAGAACCACCAGGCTGAACTACCGCATTTATTCCCTCATTTCCCGCAATTTCTACACAATCCGGAAACGGAAAAAAGGCATCAGACGCCATCACGGCATCTTGCAAATCAAAACCAAAAGACTTGGCT
>JALRIS010000121.1 GCA_023255335.1 Flavobacteriales bacterium
CCGTTTATCGCCAAAGCTTACGAAGAGCCTTATGTAAATTACGCTACCAAAGTGATGCTTGGCGCAAAACTGACTGATTTTGATTTCACTCCTAAAAAAGAAGGGTATGCCATTAAAATACCAGTGTTTTCTTACGAAAAATTTCCAGAAGTAGCCAAAGAGCTAGGACCAGAAATGAAATCGACTGGAGAGGCCATCTATTTCATTGATGACTTGAAAGATAAGTTTTTCAGAAAAATCTATTCTGAAAGAAACATGCTTTTGAGTAAATAATCCGTTCGGAAAGTATATTTTTAATTAGGGAAAGAACTCAGGTTCTTTCCCTTTTTTAGTATGAAAAAAAAAGATTCAACCCCAAAACTGGTATGCTAGTCTGGAATCTCAAAACTATAATTTTATTTATCTTTACACCCAATAACTCCAAAGCAATTGGCAAGTCTTTAGAACGCCATCTCAAATGAACTGAACAAACCTAGATGCTTTTTAACTCAATAGATTTCGCCATTTTTTTGCCTATAGTGTTTGTGCTATATTGGTTTGTAACGAACAAAAACCTGGCTGCTCAAAATCTGTTGATTGTTGGTTCAAGTTATGTGTTTTACGGATGGTGGGATTGGAGATTTTTGGCATTAATTTTTATTAGCTCCCTCGTTGATTATTTTATTGGAAAGGGACTAGGGAAAGAAGAAAAAAAACTCAATCGAAATATCCTGTTATGGACAAGTATCGCAGTCAATTTAGGTATTCTTGGGTTCTTTAAGTATTACAATTTCTTTGTAGATAATTTTATCACTGCCTTTTCTTTCCTAGGCGCTGAAATTCAACCCAACACTCTCGAGATTATTTTGCCAGTTGGAATTAGCTTTTACACCTTTCAAACATTGAGCTACACCATTGACGTTTATCGAAGAAACCTAGAACCTACCAACGATTTTGTTTCCTTTATGGCCTTTGTGAGCTTTTTCCCTCAACTTGTAGCTGGCCCAATTGAGAGAGCCACTCATTTACTTCCTCAGTTTTATTCGCCTAGAAAATTTGACTATCCTCGGGCGATTGATGGACTGAGGCAAATATTGTGGGGATTGTTCAAGAAAGTGGTAATCGCGGATAACTGTGCAACATTAGCCAACGAAATATTCACAAATTCAGGAGAGCTATCAGGAGCTACATTGGCTCTAGGTGCTTTGTTTTTTACGTTCCAAATATACGGTGACTTTTCTGGATATTCCGACATCGCCATTGGAACCTCTCGCCTCTTTGGATTTGACTTAATGCAAAACTTTCGCTTCCCTTACTTTTCTCGAGATATCGCAGAATTTTGGCGGAGATGGCACATTTCTCTTTCCACGTGGTTCAGAGATTATTTATATATTCCTCTTGGAGGAAGCCGAGGCGGAACAGGAAAAAAGATTAGAAATACATTTGTCATCTTTATCGTTAGTGGGTTTTGGCACGGAGCCAATTGGACATTTATCGTTTGGGGAGCGCTCAATGCTCTTTATTTTCTGCCGCTTTTACTCGCCAATAAAAACCGAAATCATCTCGATATTATTGCAAAAGGAAAGTATTTACCCTCAATCAAAGAATTTCTTTTGATGACTTCTACCTTTGTTCTTACAATGGTCGCTTGGATTTTCTTCCGAGCCGAAAACCTAGAACACGCAATCAGTTACGTGAGTAAACTATTGCTAGCTCCTCACACTTATTTCTCGTTAGGAACTTACTCACCATACAGTACCACCCTTATTTTAGTCTGCTTCTTTTTGCTTATCGAGTGGTTAGGAAGAGAAGGGAATTTTGCTTTGTCTAATTTTGGCAAAAACTGGAATCGTTCGCTTCGACATGCATTCTACTATTCGTTAATTTTTATGATTTTTTGGTTTGGTGGAAAAGAACAACAATTTATCTATTTTCAATTCTAAATCGGCATGAAAAAGTTTATCAGAGAAATACTTTCCTTTTTTCTATGGCCAACAATTATTGGGGTTCCGCTTTTGGTGGGTGCGGGATATTACATTCAAACGATCGACCCAGAATTTGATCTCGATACCGAAATTCACACCGTTTTTATTGGAGATTCACATGTGCAGCAGGGAATAAATGATTCCTTACTTCCACACAGTTTGAATCTAGGAACAAGTTCAGAATCTTTTTACTTTTCTTATTTCAAATTAGAAAAATTACTCTCTCGAAATCCTTCTATTAACAAAGTATATATTGGAATCAGTTATCATAGTTTATCCAGTTATTACGACAATTTTATCTTTGGCAACAAATCAGCAGCTATTTCACCAAAATATTTCTACATGTTGCCCTTTTCGCAACAACTAAAACTCCTTTCCTGGAATAAATCAAACATGGTTTCATTCCTCAAAGGCATAGGAAACAAAGGATTCCATAAAATTAGCGGAACAGATGACTTCCTCCACATGGGTGGCTATTCGAGTAGATTCGACAAAACCAAAGCGGTAAAATCCTCCATGGACAAGCGAATACATTTCCAGTATTATTCCAATGACAAAGCAACTAATTTTTCAGAGTTTAACCTGCACTATTTTGATAAAATCAGTGAATTGTGTTCAAGAAACGGAATTGAAATTGTTGCGATTAACACTCCGCTCCACCCTTATTATCTCGAGCAGGTACCAACACCATTCAAAAACAAACTGACTGAAGTTATCCAGTCAAAGAACATCAACTACATCGATTTCTCGGGACTAGAACTAAGCGATTCTTGTTTTATTCCGGATGGCGATCATGTATCCAAACTTGGTGCTACAGCAATAAGTAAAAAACTACTAGACTCCACTATGAGCATCTCCTTCTGACAAAAAACACTTATAAGAAAACACGAATGAAAGTCATTTTGAAGTAACTGGTTGAACTACAAAAAAGTCCCAAACCTTTCAAAATGGCACGTATATCCATTTGGATTTCTCAATAAATAATCTTGATGTTCAGGTTCTGCGGGCCAAAAAGTAGATTTTGGCTCTAACGTGGTAACTACTTTCCCTTCCCATTTTCCAGATTCTTCTACCATTTGAATTACCTCCTTTGCCGTCTTTTTCTCTTCTTCGTTTTGGAAAAAAATAGCTGACCTGTAGCTTGAACCAATGTCGTTACCTTGTCTATCCAGTGTTGTAGGATTGTGGATTCGATAAAAATAATCGAGAATTTCACGAAAGGAAGTTATTTCCGAATCATACGTTAATTCGATACCCTCTGCGTGTCCAGGATGGTATTTGTAGGAAGGATTATCGTTTTCTCCTCCGATATACCCTACTTCGGTATCAATAATTCCCGGGCGAACTCGAAAAAGTTCTTCCATCCCCCAAAAACAACCTCCTGCTATGTATGTTTTTTTTATCATAAATCTAGTTTGATTATTAAAAGTACTGCATAAAACTTGTATTCATCAACTTACTATGCTAAAATTATTTCTTTTAGAAAAAGATTAACTTTCTGGAAACAACTGGTTCCATCAGTAAAAGAAATTTTCGAGAACAGTCATGATGACAGAAACAACCTCCACCCATTGGATCAAGTGCAAGTCCGATAAGAAGTGTTGGACTCTTCGAAATTAATTGGACATTACTTTGTAGGTAGGATCTTCCAAAACATTTACATCTATTACTTTTTCTGCATTTCTCAACAATCTTTTGCAATCGCTCGACAAATGTTTCAGATGAAGTTTTTTACCCGCTCTCAAGTACCTTTCGGTTAGTCTATTCAATGCTTCAATAGCAGACATATCCGATACTTTACTTTCCGCGAAATCTATCACAACTTCCTGAGGATCATTTTCTACATCAAATTTTTCACTAAAAGTAGTCACCGATCCAAAAAAAAGTGGCCCGTATATTTCGTAATGCTTTACTCCGTTTTCATCAATATGTTTTCTGGCTCTAATACGCTTGGCGCTTTCCCAAGCAAATACAAGTGCCGAAATTATTACCCCTATCAATACCGCAAGAGCTAAGTTGTGTAAGAATACCGTAATCAATGTAACCAGAACCATGACAAAAATATCTGATTTTGGCATTCGTCTAAACGCCTTGAAACTTGCCCATTCGAATGTTCCGATTGAAACCATCACCATTACTCCTACCAACGCTGCGATAGGCAATAGTTCGATTACGGGAGCTCCAACCAAAATAATAATCAAAATAGTAAGGGCTGCCACAATGCCAGATAATCGAGCTCTCGAACCTGCGGATAAATTCACCAAAGTTTGAGCAATCATAGGACACCCGCCCATTCCTCCAAAAAAACCATTCAAAATATTGGCACTTCCTTGAGCCAAGCATTCTCGGTTACTGTTTCCTTTGGTGTCAGTAATTTCATCTACTAAATTCAAGGTTAAAAGTCCTTCGGTTAATCCAACTGCGGCCATGGTAAGCCCGAAAGGAAAAATTATCTTTAGTGTTTCCCAAGTCATCGGAACTTGTGGGATTCTAAACTCTGGAATGGAACCACTCAAAGATTTCAAGGGTTCACCAGGTAAGGCATCCTTGTTAATAATATCAACAACTTGTTTGGTATCAATACCGAAAAAATAAACAACAGCAAATACAATGATAATCGCGATTAATGAAGCTGGTACAGCCTTGGTGATTTTTGGTGCAATCATAATGATGGCGACAGTAAATATAACTAATCCCAACATGGTATAAAGGGGAGTTCCTGCAATCCATTCTACTGCCTCGCCAGCGCCAACTTTGAATTGATCGAGCTGAGCCATAAAAATGATGATAGCTAATCCATTCACAAAACCAAACATAACTGGCTGAGGAACCAAACGTATGAATTTACCCAATTTGAGTAAACCCACAATTAGCTGAATAACACCGGCCAAAGCAACTGCGGCAAACACATATTCCAATCCATTTAATCGAATCATGAGCGCCATTACCACCACAACTGTGGCTCCTGCTCCACCCGAAATCAATCCTGGACGACCTCCAAAAATGGCGGTAACCAATCCCATTATAAACGCTCCATATAGTCCAACCAATGGAGGAAAACCCGCTAAAATAGCAAACATTAACGATTCTGGTATCATTGTCATTGCCACGGTAAATCCGGCCAAAACTTCTGTTTTGTAATTTACTTTTTGTGAAAAATCGAATAAATTAAAGTATTTTTTTAACGGCATAATTGGGGGATTTTTGCGAGTGCAAAACTACTGAAAAGTTATGAGAATAAATAGTAAGTTTGTGGAACGAAACGAGACTACCAAAAGAAAAGAGAATGAAAATAGGAATTGTATTATACCCAACCTACGGAGGAAGTGGTGTTGTAGCCACCGAACTGGGGAAAGCGTTGGCGCAAAAAGGACATCAAATCCATTTTATTTCCTACAGTTTTCCAGTAAGATTAGATGTACATGACAAAAATATTTTTTACCACGAGGTTCGAGTGAATAGTTATCCACTTTTTAAATATCCACCTTATGAGTCTGCACTTACCAGCAAATTAGTAGATGTAATCCGTTTCGAGAAGTTAGATGTATTGCATTTGCATTATGCAATTCCTCATGCATCTGCGGCTCACATGGCGCAACAAATTTTGCAAGAAGAAGGGATTTACATACCCTTTATTACCACCCTACACGGAACGGATATCACATTGGTAGGTAGAGATCCATTCTTTAAACCAATTATTACTTACTCTATCAATAAGTCCGATGCGGTTACTACGGTTTCTCAAAGTTTGAAATACGACACTTTTAAATTTTTCAACATTAAAAAGGAGATAGAGGTGATTCCTAATTTCATTTGTATTAAGGACATGAAATTTAGTATTCAAAGAGAACGATATGCCGAGGAAGACGAATTAATTTTATGTCACATTTCTAATTTTAGAAAAGTAAAGCGCGTTCAGGATGTTATCAAGGTTTTTGCGAAAGTAAGAGAAAAACTAAACTGTAAATTGATTTTGGTAGGAGACGGACCCGAGAGAGATAAAATGGAAATGCTCTGTAGAGAATTAGGCACTTGTAAAGACACTAGTTTTATTGGAACGGTAAACAACACAACAGAAATTCTCTCGATTGCTGATTTATTTTTGCTTCCCTCCGAAACAGAAAGTTTTGGGCTGGCAGCATTAGAGGCAATGGCAGTTTCTGTTCCTGTGGTTTCTACTAATACGGGAGGAATTCCGGAGGTTAACGCTGAAGGAGTTTCGGGAATGTTGAGCAATGTAGGAGATGTGGAAGAAATGGCAAAAAATGCAATTTACATACTATCTGACAAAAAAAGACATCAGGAATTTAAGAAAAATGCGCTGAATCAAGCTGCTAAATTCGACCTGAATGAAATTGTAGAAAAATATATTACCTTGTACAAAAAAGTAATAAAATAGAACACTATGGAACCTAATTTGGTAGACTATTTATCGCAGTTTGCTCATGAAAACAGAGTGACTCTTTTCAATGAAAAAATAAAAGAACGAACAAACTTTGTCACCTTAGTACTTGAAGACATTTATCATGCTCAAAACACGAGTGCAGCAATACGCACGTGCGATTGTTTTGGAATTCAAACAATGCATGTTATTGAAAACAGAAATCAATTCAATGTTCATACAGGAATTACGCTAGGCTCTGCCAACTGGATAGACATCGAAAGGCACAAGAAAGAGGAAAACAACACAAGGCAAGCTCTCACAAAACTAAAAAAAGAAGGATACAAAATTGTGGCCACTACTCCCTTACCAGATACAAAATCTTTGTATGATCTGGAATTGGATAAGCCTATTGCATTGGTCTTGGGAAACGAGGCCGAAGGAATTTCTGACATAGTGAAAGAGGAAGCAGATGAATTTATTACGATCCCCATGCATGGATTTACTGAGAGTTTTAATATCTCTGTTTCTGCTGCTATCTGCCTTTCGGAACTAACCACCAAAATGAGGGAGCAAGATATTGATTGGCAGTTGAGCAAATCCGAACAAGAAAGAGTGCTCTTGAAATGGCTTAAACAATCGATAAAAAAGGGCGAAAAAATAGCGGAAGAATATGAGGCAAAAAGGAAGGTATAAATCAGTTAGTTAACTAAATTTTAAGAAGATAGTTCCTTGAAACGGAAAGGAATCCTTATATTTGTGCATTAATCGAACAAAAAATTACATGTAAACTATGGGAAAAGGAGATAAAAAAACAAAAAAAGGAAAGCGAATTATGAGTACTTGGGGGGTTCACCGTCCTAAGACAGATAAGACTAGTGTTGCTCCTGTAGCTAAAAAGAAAAAAACAGCCGCTAAACCAAAAGCGAAAACAGAAGAGAAAAAAACGGTAGAGAAAAAAGTAGTAGCTGCCAAAGCAGAAACGAAAACTTCGAAAGACATTTCTTCAAACACCGTTGCTGAACTAAAAGTGATGGCAAAAGAAAAAGGAATTACTGGATACACTTCTATGAAAAAAGCTGAATTAATTGCTGCATTGAGTTAATTAATACTTACGCAAGACAATATTTAAAGGGAATCAATGGGAATTGATTCCCTTTTTTTATATTCGATTATGAAAGTAACAGACCAACTGAATAGAACAATGGAAATCCCGGATAATTGCCAGAGGATTGTTTCACTGGTTCCTTCACAAACAGAATTACTTGTTGAGTTAGGATTAGAGGATAAACTTGTGGGTGTTACTAAGTTTTGTATCCATCCAAAAGGGTTGAAATATGCTAAAACTATTATTGGTGGAACCAAAAATTTCAACTTTGATGTCATTCATCAGCTAAAACCAGATTTACTAATTGGAAACAAAGAGGAGAACTACAAAGAGGGAATAGAAGAGCTTGAGAAACAGTATGCTGTGTGGATGAGTGATATTTACACACTACAAGATGCAAAATCAATGATAGCCCAAATTGGTGTCATAACAAAGACCGAAAAAAAAAGTACGGGACTGCTAGAAGCAATACAATACGAAGAGTCTAAACTAACAGTTCAACCTGCCAAATCTGTGCTTTATTTCATTTGGAAAAACCCATACATGGTAGCTGGAAGTAACAATTATATCAATGATATGTTAAGGCTAAATGGATTTCATAATGTTTGTAACTCTGAGGATTTTTCTAGATATCCGAGTTTATCAGGCCCCGAAATTACGGAGCTAAATCCAGAAGTTGTCTTGCTATCTTCTGAACCATATCCTTTTCGAGAAAAACACAAAAGTGAAATCCAAGAATTAGTGCCCAATGCCGAAATAAAAATTGTAGATGGTGAGTTATATTCTTGGTACGGTTCTAGAATAATAAAAGCCCTTCAAACGTTTAATACCTTTGGAAATAAACAGTAAACCCTGTCTTGCAAAAAGAATTATACTTGGAAAAAACAAACCCTCTGCGTTTTTGAGGTTTCTTTGTTGGTCTTCGATAATTTGGGATGTTCTTTTGGCTTTGTACATGCTTGCCACAGCAGTTGTTATTCTTATTGGAGGGGCTCAATTTGGAGAAAACTCAATGCTTCAGGATTTTACCACGAAGTTTTGTTTTACTTATGCAATACTTCACGGAGTTTCCTTGCTTGCCGGCATTTTGCTTTACCGCCAAAAAAAGTTTGGATTCTGGCTTTACCTAATTTCAAATGTTGGATTGGTGGTCTCCACTTTTATTTTTCTCGATACGTTGAAAGCAGATAATGTTCAAATCACTTTTACTTTGATAATGATCGGATTATTTGGTAGTCAGTGGAGAAAACTAAGCTAATCTCTGGTACTCAAAAGGCAAAAAAAATCCTTTTGCCCGCTTAAGCAAAAGGATGTATGTAACGTGTTGAATTATTTATCCTCTTCCACCTTTCCCTTTGTTTCCTTTGTAATAATGTTTTTTATTACCCGGTTTACTGTTAGGATTTCGTGAATTTCGATTTCTGTTTCTTTTTTGCCCAGGATTTCCTTTTGGTTTCTTTATTTGAGATTCGTCAATGTGAGGAGGCTCGTATCCTTCAATTATTTCTTTCTCAAACGTTTGTTTGGTTAGTTTTTCGATATCACGGATATAGGCGAGCTCATCGTTATCTACCAAGGAGATTGCTACTCCATTGGCACCGGCTCTTCCTGTTCTTCCAATTCGGTGAACGTAATCTTCCGAAATATTAGGTATTTCATAGTTGATAACATGAGGTAACAAAGGAATATCAATACCCCTGGCTGCGATGTCCGTAGCTACCAACACTCGTACCTCTCCTTTTTTGAATTGAGCAAGAGCTTTTGTTCGATGGTTCTGGCTTTTGTTCCCGTGGATAGCCATTGCCGAAATCTTTTTGTTGTTCAGTTTTTCAGTAAGCTTGTTGGCTCCATGCTTGGTGCGGGTAAAAATTAACACTTGCTGCCAATCACCTTCACTAATCATTTTAATCGTGTAAGCCGTTTTTCTTGGCTTATTCATTCTAATTACTCGCTGTTTTATTACTTCAACAGTGGTGTTTTCTGGGGTAGCTTCCACCATAACTGGTTGAGTCAATATCCCATTTGCCAATTTTTTTATTTCTTTCGAAAATGTAGCCGAGAACAATAGATTTTGTCTCTTTTCAGGCAATATCGCCATGATTCGCTGGATATCTCTTACGAATCCCATATCGAGCATGCGGTCTGCTTCATCCAGCACAAACATCTCAATCTTTTTTAAATTAATAAACCCTTGGTTATTCAAATCGATTAACCTACCTGGAGTGGCAATCAAAATATCTACACCCTGTATGAGTGTGGCAACCTGTGGCTTTTGATTTACCCCACCGTAAATCACGGTTGATTTCAAATCAAGAAACAGGCTGTATTCCTTTACGTTTTGTTGAATCTGAGCTGCCAATTCTCTCGTTGGTGTCAGAATAAGAGCTCTCACCTGAGGTCTTTTGAAAGTCTCGGTAGAGAGCAATTCCAAAATGGGTAAAACAAATCCAGCTGTTTTTCCCGTTCCAGTTTGAGCTGAAGCGAGAACATCTTTTCTCTGTAAAACTTGTGGTATCGCCTTTTCCTGAATCGGTGAAGGTTCTGTGTATCCTTTTTTCTCAATTGCTTTGAGAAGGGAGTTGGATAAACCCAAATCTTTAAATGTCATAGTTATGTATTACGAGTGCAAAGGTAGCTTAAATTAACTAGAATCCCATATCTCCCCTGATTATCTGGGTTATTGAGAATATTTCATTCTGGTTTGCACCTTCAAAAACTCTCTCTTCAAAATTAATTCTACGAGATGTTGCTGAATATCCTCCGATTCGGTGATTCGAATAGAGGACTCTGGAATATCCATTCTGTACAATAAATTCAATAAGGTAGCATATTCGCTCGAAAGTAACTCCTCCACGATTTCATACAAAGAGTTCATTAGTTCTTGGGGACGTAAATCAGAAAATTCGTACTGAATTCCTGACATTACAAAATCCTTTTCGGTTTGAGAAAGGATTTTTTGATACAACTCTTCATTCAGTGTTGTGTCTAATGTTTTATTCAAGGATTCTAGTTCCATTAGTTACCCATTAATGCAAACTGAACGATGTTAGCTCCCATTTGTAACGCTTGTTCTCTTTTTTCTTGAGAGTCGTTGTGAACATCTGGGTCTTCCCATCCGTCACCCAAATCAGATTCGTAGGAGTAAAACACCAGCACTCTGCCTTCGTGAATTATTGCCAATCCCTGAGGTGCTTTGTTATCGTGTTCATGAATTTTTGGTAGTCCTTCTTTAAAAGTAAAAGTCTGTGTGTAAATTGGATGAGAGAAAGGTAATTCATTAAGTTCTTTGGTTGGAAATACTTTTTTTAATTCGGTTCTGATGAATTTATCCATTCCATAGTTGTCATCAATATGAAGAAATCCGCCACCTAGCAAGTAGGTACGCAAGTTTTGTGCCTCGCTTTCGCTAAATACCACATTTCCATGACCCGTCATATGCACAAATGGATAATTAAACAATTGTGGTGAACCCACAGCCACTTCATCTACCTGAGCATCTATATTCATGGAGAGTTTGCTGTTGCAAAAAGTCACCAAGTTGGGAAGTGAAGTGGGATTGGCGTACCAATCCCCTCCACCATTGTACTTCATCACGGCAAATTTATAAGAAGGGGTAGCCTTTACGAAAGATAACATACTTCCTATCACTACTACTCCCAATATAAATTTGACGGTCTTCATCTTAAATAAGGTTATTTCATTGAATTAAAAATTGCTGCAGCCTCAAATTTTTCAGCTTCAGCACCTTTTCTAATAATCTCCACAGACTCAATTAGGTCACCTCCACGAATATCATCTACTACATCTTGACCTTCTATCACTTCTCCAAATACAGTATGATTTCCATCTAGCCAAGGGGTGGCTACGTGGGTAATAAAAAACTGACTCCCATTCGTTCCAGGACCTGCATTTGCCATTGACAAAATCCCGGGTTTATCGTGTTTTAATTCAGGATGAAATTCATCTTTGAAATCGTATCCTGGACCTCCAGCACCGGTTCCATTAGGACAACCTCCCTGAATCATAAAATCAGGTATCACCCTATGAAATTTTAATCCGTTGTAATAAGGTTCTCCGGGAGCCTTGTGGTCATTGGCAATCGTTCCCTCTGCCAAACCAACAAAGTTGGCAACTGTCAGTGGAGTTTTTTCATGCTCCATTCTTAGTAAGATACTTCCTTTCGAAGTATTAATTTTTGTATATAATCCGTTTTCCATGAGTAGGTTTTTGTTTCCCACAAAGATACATTTTTATTCCTCAAATTTGTGGTACTTTTGTCCCAACAAAAATTTGAAACCTTCATTTTGAAAAATCTAAAAATACTACCAGCCTATCTGCTAACCTTCGTAAATGTGATTGGCTACAGTATCATGATTCCAATCTTACCTTTTATTGTAAAGGAAGCCAACGCCCCTGAATATATTTATGGATTGTTGCTATCTACTTATTCTTTCTTTCAGTTTATTGGGTCTCCTTATTTAGGAAAATTATCGGACTCAAAAGGAAGGAAACAAATTTTGCTTATCTCTCAATTTGGAACTTTCTTGAGTTGGATAATCATTGGAGTTGCTTACTTTATCCCATACCAAACCTTGGCATTTTGGGATTTCAGTTTCATGGGACAGGCTTTTTATTTGTCGTTGCCTCTACTCATTATAGGTACTGCCCGAATTACAGACGGGTTGACGGGAGGAAATATTTCTGTCACTAATGCTTATATATCGGATATTACAAGTATTCAGGAGAAAAAAACAATTTTTGGTACTTTGGGCGGAATTTCTGGAATTGCTTTTGTAATTGGACCGGCTATTGGAGGAATTACAGCGAGCTATTCCATAGGATATTTGGGTACAGTAATCACGGCTGCGCTCGTCTCTTTGGTGGCTATGTTTTCAATTATTTTCTTCTTAAAAGAATCGCTTCCCGAGAAAGAAAGAAGGCCCTACGTAAGGCATAATTTCCTGAAATCATTCAATTTGGTAAAAAGAGTAAATCTGCTGAATCCCAAACCAATCGTTAAGCAAGTGTTGATTCTTAAAGTACTAATGAGCGCCACCATGGCTTTTTACATTTCTACGATCGTTCTTTTTGTGATAGATCTTTTTTCTTTTGACGAAAAAGGAGTCGGTTTTTTTATGCTCGTAGCGGGGGTCTTCCTCGGATTCAATCAAGCATTTATGTACAAGAAAATTGTTGTAAAGTTTGGAGAAATAAAAACACTCAGACTAGGATTTGGACTCATGTTTCTTGGATTCATTGCCATCACATTAACGGATGTTTTATGGATTTACTTGGTCCTCTATTACATCTTAAACTTAGGAATATCACTCAGCATGCCAGTCTTCAATTCCCTTATTTCTCAACATGCCGAAAAAGATAAGTTGGGTGAACTTATGGGAATTAGTGAATCAATCACCTCAATTTCCAACGCTATTTTTCCTGTTATTGCAGCAGCAATTTTTGGATTAATTTCCTACAACATGTATATTCTGTTGGCTCTGCTGCCTCTCACAGGCGTATTTTTAACTTACCGATTATTAAAAAAATTAAATTATTAATGGATTCACCTATCAATAAAGAATTTTGGGACTCAAAATATCTCAACCATGAAACAGGCTGGGACTTAAATCAAGTGTCACCGCCAATAAAGACTTATTTCGAACAAATTACAAACAAAGATCTCAAGATTTTAATTCCTGGTGGTGGAAACAGCCACGAAGCAGAATATTTGTTTCGCCAAGGTTTCAAAAATGTTACAGTCTTAGACATTTCAAGGCAACCACTTTTAAACCTAAAAAAACGTCTGCCCCAGTTTCCTGACTCACAACTTCTTCATCAAGATTTTTTTCAACTTAATAATTCCTACGACCTTGTAGTTGAACAGACTTTCTTTTGTGCACTGGACCCAAAACTACGCCAACGGTATGTAGATAAAATGCACGAAATTCTTGCTCCAAAGGGAAAAATAATAGGACTTCTTTTTGATGCTCCTCTTAATACGGAGCACCCGCCTTTTGGGGGAAACAAAAAAGAATACACCTCTTTGTTTTCAACAAAATTTGAAATAAAAAACATGGATCCCGCCTATAATTCGATTGCTCCAAGATTGGGTAAAGAAGTTTTTATTAATTTTATAAAAAAGTAACAAATATGGCTCCTTCAGATATCTTATCCCACTCCCAAATAATCCAGAAAATAGACAGAATTGCCTTTCAAATCATTGAAGACAATCTAGATGAAAAAGATATGTATATCGTGGGAATTGCCAACAAAGGATATATACTGGCCAAACACCTTGTTGAGAATCTGCGAAAAGTAAGTTCGAACACATTTCACCTTCTGGAACTAACTTTTGACAAAAAAAATTCGATTGAATGCCTTACAAACAGGACAAAACTGGAGATACCGAACAACAAAGTCGTAATTTTGGTGGATGATGTACTGAATACCGGAGAAACACTTATGCATGCAAGTCATGTTATTTTGAGACACGAGGTAAAAAAAATGCGTACCGTGGTATTGATAGATAGAAGACACAGATTGTTTCCAATAAAAGCTGATTTTGCAGGACTTACCCTATCTACTACTTTAGAAAATCACATTGAAGTTGAGTTTGAAAACAATGAATTTTCTGCTCATTTGGAATAATTCTCTTACTCTACAATCAATTCCTCAAAGCCACCGAAATAGGAGCTTTTGTAGTTTCCTTCCTCATCGGATTCAATAAATAAAAGAGAAACATTGTAATAGTTGTTGGATTCCAAGAACTGAATTGTTTTTTCTTTTCCCATAACAAGAAATGCCGTAGCCAAGCCATCTGCAATGGCCGCGTCCTTTTGAATTACGGTAACACTTAACAAAGAATGAGTTACACCTTGTCCGGTAAATGGATTGATAGCATGCGAATATTTTTTACCCTCAATCTCTTTGAATTTTCGATAACTTCCGGAAGTGACCACCGAGAGGTTGCTTACTGCTACTATTTCCTGAATTTCTCGATTTTCAGCGGTAGAATTGGGTGCTTCAAGAGAAACCGTCCAATGCTTATTGTGTTTATTTTTCCCCTTTACTCTTAGTTCTCCGCCAATTTCAATCATGTAATTTACAACGCCTTTATTTTCGAAAAAGTGAGCTAATACATCTACTGAATATCCTTGGGCTATGGCATTAAAATTAAACTGACTTCGCTTATCTAGTTTGGTTACGTAATTTTCTGTTAAATAAAAGTCTCTTGGAATTTTCATCACAGAATCAACCAGTCGGTTTCCGGCACTCAATAAATTATTCGAAGAATTAACCAGCTGAATAATTGGATAAATTCCCGCATCAAAATATCCTTGAGTATAAGATTTTACCTCTGCCGACAAAGCAAAAGAATGATGTAAATAGGTGTGGTCTCTTTTCCAAATAGTATCCAGCTTATTGTCGTTGAACTGATTAATGATAGA
>JALRIS010000149.1 GCA_023255335.1 Flavobacteriales bacterium
ATTGTTGCCCTTTTGCAGGTGTATGACCTAATAAGGTTCTTCCTGTCATTAAAATATCGTGTCTTGATTGCGCTAAAGCGTCATCAATCAAAAAATATTCTTGCTCCCAACCTAAAGTTGCTTGCACTCGATTGATGTTCTTATCAAAATATTGACAAACTGCTGTGGCAGCTTCATCTACTTTGTGTAGCGCTTTTAGCAAAGGCATTTTGTTGTCTAATGCTTCTCCGGTGTACGCAATGAATATTGTAGGAATGCACAATGTTGTTCCCATAATAAATGCCGGAGAAGAGGGGTCCCAAGCAGTGTATCCTCTCGCCTCAAACGTGTTTCTAATTCCTCCGTTCGGAAAACTTGAAGCATCTGGTTCTTGTTGAACCAATAATTCTCCTCTAAATTTTTCTATGGCTCCATTTTCAGAGGTTTCAAAGAAAGCATCGTGTTTTTCGGCAGTAGATCCAGTTAACGGCTGAAACCAATGCGTGTAGTGAGTTACACCTCGCTGAACAGCCCACTCCTTCATGGCATTTGCTACTTGGTTCGCTACTTCCCTATCTATTCTTGTACCGTCATTAATTGATTTTTGGACACTTTTAAAAACTTCACCCGACACATGATTTCTCATTTTATCGTCTGTAAAAACATCCTTTGCAAAAATCTCAGAAATCTTCTGCGGAGTAATTTTAATTTCTTTTGCCTTTCTACTATTGATAGTTTCAAGGGCACTAAACCTTGTTTGAGCCATGATAAATTTGTTTTTTTATAAAATAATAGGTAAATGTAATTCATTTTAGGGGGTCTGAAATGAAATTTATGTAAAATTTTATTAACACCCCCTAATTTATAGATGTTAAAAAAACATTTTTTTAACTTTTTATTCGATTCACCCCCCTTTATTTACTTTCAGACCAGTATTAATTTTCAACCTACTTTTTTTATTTTACAAAAGTATTCGGTTACATTTGGGTGTGAAATTAGCAGTCATCATAGTAAACTACAACGTCAAGTATTTTTTAAAGCAATGCATAGAGTCCGTTTACAATTCAACTAACCTTTCGGATATTGAAGTGTATGTTGTTGACAATGATTCTAAAGATGGCTCAGTGGAAATGGTGACTCAGTCTTTTCCGGAAGTTAAGCTGATTGCAAACAGGGTAAATGTTGGGTTTTCTACAGCCAATAATCAAGCGATAAAGCAAACCAATGCCGAGTATGTCGTATTACTCAACCCTGATACCCTCGTTCAGTCAACGTCTTTTGAAAAAGTCGTTCAATTCATGGACTCTCACCCTGATGCGGGAGGTTTAGGAGTAAAAATGATTGATGGAAATGGAAAGTTTTTGCCAGAATCTAAGCGAGGACTGCCAACCCCAGAAGTTGCTTTTTACAAAATCTTTGGATTCTCAAAGCTATTTCCCAAGTCAAAGAAATACGGAAAATATCATTTGGGATATTTGGACAACGATTCTACCCACCAAATTGATGTACTCTCAGGAGCCTTTATGGTGATGCGCAAAGAAACCTTGCATCAAGTAGGTTTATTGGATGAGGATTTCTTTATGTATGGAGAAGACATAGATTTGTCTTATCGAATCACTCAAGGAGGCTACAAAAATTACTATTATCCTGGCACAACAATTATTCACTACAAGGGGGAAAGCACAAAAAAAAGTAGCGTAAATTATGTGTATGTGTTTTACAAAGCCATGGCAATTTTTGCAAAAAAACACTTCGAACACAACAAAGCCAGTTTATTCTCAAAGCTTATTAAAATATCCATATTTTTTAGTGCCAGCCTAGCCCTAATCAAAAGGTTTTTTTCTTTGTTTTTTCTTCCTGTAATCGATTTTTGTACAGTATTTTTTGGTTTACATATTGCTAAAACCATTTATCAAGACGACCACGGTCTCTTCCACCAGCCCGAAATAATCAATATTTCTTTTGCGATATATTCGATCCTCATTCTCTTATCTATATTTTTCGCAGGAGGATACGATAGACCAATCAAACTTCAAAAAGTCATTAAAGGAACAGTCATTGGATCAATTCTCACTAGTTTGGTGTATTTCTTTGTCTCGAGTTTTTATTATTTTGGTATGGGAAGTGCCTTATTGGGAATTTTTCTGATAATGTTTGGATTGTCAGCAGTGCGTTGGGTATTGCATTTTTTTAAAATAAAGAAATACCGAATCAATTTTTTTAGAAAAAGAATAGCAATTATTGGGGATCAAAAAGAAAGTGACAAGGTAAAAAATCTTGTTGAACATACTCAATTGTATTCATCTGTAGTGGGAACAATCTCGCCCAATTCAACCAACAATGAAGAATACCTGGGAGAACTAAAAAACTTGAGAAGCCTAAAAAAGCGATATCAAATCAATGAAGCTATTTTTTGCGCTAAAAATGTAAATTACGACTCCGTAATTCAGACGCTTATTGAATTTCAAGAAACAGATATTCAGTTTAAACTGGCTCACACACAAGACATGTTTGTATTAGGAAGCACAGATATGAATACCTCGGGCGAATTACATACAATAAAAGTGTTGGGAATAGAATCCACAGAAAACAAAAGACTAAAGCGGTTGTTCGACATTATGTTCTCTATAAAGTGTCTTTTGTTTGCTCCTATTCTTTTTCTATTTCAAAAGAATAAAAAGAAATTCTTTTCTAACACGTTGGCTGTATTGAAAGGGAACAAATCGTGGGTTGGGTATGCACACACTCAAAACTCAGCGGAACTACCACCGATAAAACCGGGCGTAGTGTCATTTGCAATGAGCGTGCCTGATTACGAGTTGTTTGATACGAGCAGGACAAATAGAATTAATAGAGTTTACGCCAAAGACTATAACTTCTGGAAAGATTTTCGGGTAATCTCGAAGAACATCAAAGAGCTAGGTTCTTAGTTGTTTAATTGAAATTTTAGATTTCCTGATTTAAAATCTTTGTAGCGAAGCGCCAAAACGGCTAATAACCTCGTAAAAGATTCAAAAGCCAACTCTGTTTCTTCAGAAATTTCCTTTTTCTGAATTTTAAGCGTCAGTTTTCCGTACAACCCTGTTAAACATATTTCAATGTCGCTCATTCCTTCGGTTCCCGACTTATCTCGTAATTCTTGAATATACCCACCAGCCTCTGCATGAATTTCTTGGTACTCCGTATCTTCTAATGAGGTTAGCAGCGTATTGTGCAGAAAGTTCATCTCATCCATTACCTCATGAACTCGAGCAATATGCCCTTTTTCTTTCAGTCCTTTCTCGGTCATCTCGGCAATAATCTCAAGGTACCATTTTTTCACATCTTCTCGAGCCTCCTCGATAGAAGTCATTACACATATGTAATGATCGAAAATATCGTCAATTTTAAAGTCAAAACTTCGGATAATTGTTTCTACCTGAAACATGTAGATTACATATTCGGCAATGTTTTCCTTTTTTTTCTGATTCGCTATTAACATTATTTTGCTGAAGTAGATTTGTTTTGAGCGTATTCCTTATTAATAGCATCCACAACGTAATTAGAAATATCATAATTAGGATTGGAATACAAAATAGACCCTCCGCTCTGATAAATTAAAATAAAATCAAATCCAAGCGTTTTGGCAAATGACTGACAGAAGCTTTGTACCTTAAGGTAATAGTTTTCCATTTCTTCTGATTTCATCATTAAATAATCTTGCTCTTGCTCCTGCGAAAACTGATACATCTTTTGCTGCAAGGTTTGCTCCATTTGCATGATTTCTTGTTGCATTTCCATCAACTTTCCTTGTTCTACCTCCAATTGTTTATCTGTTAAGGTAGGAGCTTTTATTGTATACTGATTTTTTTTAGACTCAAATTCAGAGATTTTACTCTTGTAATTTCTTTCGTAGGTTCGTTTTTTAGCCTCAATATTTCCTTGCAACTCCTTCTCTTTTTTGGCGATTCTGTTCTCTACATCTCGCAACATAGTCAATTTCTTATTCAATGAGTCATTGTTTACATAAGCAATTTTTATAGGCTTAGCTGCAATGTTGGAATCTAAGCTCATGAATTTTGTCAATGAATCTTCCATCATAACCACCGGCTCTTTCTGTGTTGTCTCAGCTGGTAAAACTTCAGCTGTGTTCGTAGAAAAATGAAGATAAAATAGCACTGCTACCGCAATGAGCAATACAATATTTAAAGCTGTTCCTGCCTGTTTCATAGTTATCGTTAATTGTTTTAGTCTTGCAAATTTAACACAATCTAACACTCTACCAATTTGGCAAGAACTAAAAAACGACATATTCCGAATGATTAACTATTTTTAACGAATGTTGGCATCTGCTAATTTTTAGTAAGTTTGGCTTAACTATTGTATCATTGTAACACAAAAACAACAACACAGTATGAAACGAGCAATATTTCCTGGATCTTTTGATCCTCTCACCAAAGGGCACGAAGCATTAGTAAAACGAGGACTCGAATTGTTTGATGAAATAATTGTAGCAATTGGTACCAATGCAAATAAAAAATATCTTTTTTCGCTCGAAGAAAGAATCGGCTTTATTCAAAAGACTTTTGACAATGAACCCAGAGTAAAGGTTGAATCGTACGATGGACTTACGATTGAGTATTGCAAACAAAAGGAAGCTCAATTCATGCTCAGAGGACTTCGCACTTCTGCTGATTTTGAATTTGAAAGAGCAATAGCTCAAATTAACAAAGAAATGATGCCTACTGTGGAAACTGTTTTTCTTATTACCTCTGCAGAACTCTCTGCCATTAGTTCTTCTATAGTTCGCGATATTATAAAAAATAAAGGGGATGCTTCTCCGTTTCTTCCAAGCGGGATTCAATTAAACAGCTAACTATGAAATATTCAGTCACACTTCTTTTATTCATTTTTGGTTTTACATTTTCTGGTTTTGCCACACAGATTTTCGGAAACACGTTTCAGCCCTTTGAAGGAAAAACAGTGAACTTAATTGAATATACTGATTATGTTACCTTAAACTACCGAATCATTCAGTCTACTACGATTGATAGCAACGGAAACTTTTTCTTTGACCATGCGATTACCGAAACCCAACAGGCTATTATACAAATAGAATACCTCATAGGAATTATTTATTTAGATCCTAATCAAGTTTATTACATCAAGTTTCCACCAAAGTCGGAGGATGGGACCTACAAATTGACTCGAAATAACGTGAACCTAATTTTTGACTCCATTCCATTGGGTGATATTAATGGACTTGTGTTGGAGTTCGATAGGTTGTATGATCAATTTCTTCAGGACAATAGATACAACGTTGGAAAAAAAATATTTCATAGCAAACTCGATACGTTCAAAATCAAAGTTCAACAACAATTTCAAGGAGTAAAAAATTCTTATTTCAAAAACTATGTTCGATTTAGTATTGCTGACCTCGAACTTGTGACTCCCTCTTCTCACCTGAAGGTAAACAAACTAGGACTATACAATACTCACATTATAAACAAACGAGTAAATACTAAGCACCATTCCCAAATGAGATTTTTACTCAACTTTTATGAAAAAACGTTAAACAATCAACTCGGGAAAGTAGGTGCCAAAATTGCCAAAGTTCTGAACGAAAATCCAAGCTATATTGCGCTCGACACCTTGTTAAAAAAGGATTACTTTTTTAAAATGAATTCGATAAGAGAATTAGTTATTACAGAAAACTTGTATTCTTTGTACTACGACCCAAACTACTCTCCCATAGAGATACTAGAATTATTAAAAGAGGCTGAACGACTGGGTGAAGACGAAGAGGTAAGAAAAATTACCCGAGAGATAATCAAAAACATTACTAAGTTAGTGCCCGGAGCTACACCTCCACCGTTTACCCTGGTGAATCAACATAAAGAGCTCGTGAGTATTGAAGATTTTAAAGGTAAGTACGTGTATATCAATTTTTGGGCAAAATGGAACAAAGAGAGTCAGGCTGAAATGGATGTTTTTATGAGATTAAAAAAAGAATATGGAGACTTTGTAGAACTGGTAAGTATCAATATAGATGCGAGCTACAAAAAGTATGAATTATTCTGTGCTGCACACCCACAATACGATTGGAACATGTTGTATTACGGTGGAAACTCAAATTTACTGGACCAATTTAACATCTTTGCAATTCCGCATTATATTCTTCTGGACAAAGAAGGAAAAATTTTGCAGACACCAGCAGCCAAACCCGTTCCTAATGGTCAAAACAAATCAATTGAACTTTTATTTTTTGAGATTAAGAAAAAAGAAACTCAACCAAGAAGATTCAATATTGGAACTAAGTAAGCGAATAAAAAAAGTCCTTCAATCGGTGAAGGACTTTTTTATCTAATAATCTGCTTATACTTTTAGCTTTTGGGAACCACTTCAGGACAAAGTTCTTGCCTATATTGGTTAAACAATTCCTTCTGTTGTTTTTTTTGTTCCATTGAAAGTCCGTCTCTAAATAGCTTCTTCTCTCCCCTCGGATCAAAGCAAGCCTCGAATTGAGCTTGTAGTTGCTGATATTGTAAATAAATAGACGAATCCATTTGCGACACATCTACGGAGTTTACAAAATCATTCAAAGGCACTGCACAGGAGCAATATTCCATCGTGTGCTGTTTTACTATTTCCTCAAAACTCAAGGATTTTACTTCTTTCGCAGAGTTCTTGTTGCTTTCGCAAGAAAACAACACCACTGCACAAAGAACGAACAAACCAAGAGCTCTCATACGCCAATTACCTTTTGCTAAGTTCTACGTAGTTTCTGGCATTAGCACCAGTATAAATCTGACGAGGTCTTCCAATTGGTTGCTTGGTCTCAATCATTTCTTTCCATTGTGCAATCCATCCTGGTAATCTTCCAATTGCGAACATCACCGTAAACATTTCAGTTGGAATTCCTATGGCTCTGTAAATAATTCCAGAGTAGAAATCCACATTAGGATATAATTTTCTGTCAACGAAATAAGGATCTTCAAGTGCTGCCGCTTCCAATTTCTTAGCGATATCTAATACTGGATCATTAATACCTAATTTATCCAATACATCATCACAAGCTTTCTTGATAATTTTTGCTCTAGGGTCAAAGTTCTTGTATACTCTATGACCAAATCCCATCAATCTAAACGGATCGTTTTTGTCTTTGGCTTTGTTTAAGTATTTTGTTACATCACCTCCATCATTTTTGATGTCTTCTAACATTTCTATAACCGCTTGGTTCGCTCCTCCGTGGAGTGGTCCCCATAATGCAGAAATTCCTGCAGAAATTGAGGCATATAAATTTGCTTGAGAAGAACCAACAATTCTTACTGTAGAAGCCGAACAGTTTTGTTCGTGATCTGCATGAAGAATAAATAACAAGTCTAGCGCTTTCGCTACAACGGGGTCTATTTCATATTCTTCTGTAGGCAAAGAAAACATCATTTGCAAGAAGTTTTCGCTATAGTTCAATTCATTGTTTGGATAAACCACTGGATGTCTCTGTGCATTTTTGTGAGACCATGCTGCCAACGTTGGGATTTTAGCAATCAATCTGTAAATTGTTAAATCAATCGCATCTTCACTTCTGTTAGGGTCTTGCGACTCTGGGTAAAAAGAGGAAAGTGAATTAATAAGAGACCCCAACACTCCCATTGGGTGAGCGTGATGAGGAAAAGCTTGGTAGAACTTTCTCATGTCCTCAGCTACCAAAGTATGCTTTCTTATGTTTTCATTGAAGTTTTCTAATTGCTCCTTGTTTGGCAACTCCCCTTCTATCAACAAATAGGCTACCTCCAAAAAGGTAGATTTCTCAGCTAATTCCTCTATCGAATAACCTCTGTAACTCAGGATTCCTTTTTCTCCATCCAAAAAGGTAATTCCACTCTCAGTGGCTCCCGTATTTTTGTATCCGGGATCAATAGTAACGTAACCTGATTCCCCTCTTAGTTTTGAAATATCAATTCCTTTTTCGTTCTCAGATCCAGTAATTACTGGAAACTCATAGGTTTCTCCGTCTAAAATAAATTTAGCTGTTTCGCTCATAGTTTGTTATAAAAAAATTTGAAGTAATAGTTTTGGATGTAAAATACTTATTCACATCGCACTGCGAATATAAAAAATAATAGGGGTTAAATGCAATTTTGAATTACAAAATTTACCCTAAAAAAGGTAAAAATATATTTTTGAAAAAAACGTTTCATTTTCCTTCGAAAAAATGCTTACCGAAACAACTCGTTTTGAGCTAAGACCAGCGCTTTAAACTCTGCAAGAATTGCCGCAGTAGCTCCCCATACTACTTGATTATTGAGCTCCAAGTAAGGCGTTTTTAGTTTCAATCCTCCCTGAACAGTCACTTGTGTTTCTTTTACAATCTCAGGCTTTAATAAATCACTCACACGAACCTCAATAATCTCTTTTACTTCCTTTTCTTCTTTCACAAAAAAAGGTTCCTCAGTGTAACATCCTACAAAGGCTGAAACCATAAAATTACTCGGGGGAATATATATTTCGCTCAACTCTCCTATCCATTCTATTTTATGCTGCTCTATTCCTATTTCTTCTTTGGTTTCGCGCAGGGCCGTTTCGTATTTCGAGGTATCTTCTTTTTCTGATTTTCCTCCAGGAAAACTTATT
Source organism: Flavobacteriales bacterium (assembly GCA_023255335.1). Classification (GTDB taxonomy): domain Bacteria; phylum Bacteroidota; class Bacteroidia; order Flavobacteriales_D; family CAJJDF01; genus CAJJDF01. The sequence goes on from JALRIS010000149.1 coordinate 8,593, forward strand.
TGATTGGCATGAACTCCCTTATAATCATGTCTTTGCATCAATGGAAAATACCATTCTCCATTCCGCTGAAAAAGCAACAAAAGTACGGCCCCTTCTCTTCGCTTAGCAGGCAGAGCTTTGGTAAGTGCTCGGTAGGGAGTCATTTTGAGATGCTCTCGAATTCCTGGTAAATCTCCTGTAAATAACTGTTGTAGTTTAGTTCTGTCGGATTCTGGCATTGTTTAGTTCTTTTCTACAAAATAAAGCGATTTTGAATTAATGCAATATCTTAGCCCAGTAGGTTCAGGACCATCCACAAATACATGTCCCTGATGTCCTTTACACACGGCACAAATAACCTCCGATCGTTGCATACCATAAGAGTTATCGGGAACCATTTGCACATGGTCGTCAATTTTGTCGTAAAATGAAGGCCAACCTGTCCCAGATTTAAATTTTGTTGTTGATTCAAACAAAGGAGTTGCGCATCCTTTACACACATAAACACCGGATTTTTTATTGTCCACATAATCTCCCGTAAAAGCTCTTTCGGTTCCTTTCTCTCTCAAAATATGGTATTCCATCGAGGTAAGAATCTCTTTCCATTGCTCATTTGTAAAGGTGGAGTAATCAACCGCGGAATCTCTCTGAAAAGATTCAGCTTCTACAACTTCCAATGACTCTACCTCATTTCCCTCGGTTTTCGGATTCATAGAAATTGAAGTATTTACCGTTTGGGAACAGCTAGCCAAAACGAATAGAGCTAAAATTGTGTGATGTAAGTTCATAACAAAATATTTGATTAAAGTTAGTACAATCTTTTATAGGATTCAAGAACGTGTATTGCACTCAGTAATTACAAAAATCCTTATCTTTATTTCAAATTCTTCAACTATGAAAATATACCCAATTAACACAGGAAACTTCAAACTAGACGGAGGAGCAATGTTTGGTGTTGTTCCCAAATCATTATGGACAAGATCCATTACTCCCGACTCTAACAATATGTGCGATTGGGCTATGCGATGTATGTTAATTGAAGACGAAAACCGATTAATTTTAATTGACACAGGAATTGGAGACAAACAATCAGAGAAGTTCTTCAGTCACTTCTATCTTTTTGGCGATGACTCTCTAAAAAAATCGATAGAATCTCTCGGCTTTGGTTTAGATGAGATTACTGATTTGATTCTCACTCATTTGCATTTTGATCATTGTGGTGGAGCTATTATACACAACCATGCGAAAGAACGTTACGAAACTTACTTCCCTAACGCCACTTACTGGAGCAACGAACATCATTGGCAGTGGGCTATTGAACCAAATGCTCGGGAAAAAGCTTCTTTTTTAAAAGAAAACATCCTTCCCATTCAAGAATCTGGACAGCTAAAGTTTGTGGAAAGAACAGGGAATTTATCTGCTGGAATAATTCCTAACATGGAGTTTTTCTTCGCGGATGGTCACACCGAAAGTCAGATGATTCCCATTCTGAACTAT
>JALRIS010000165.1 GCA_023255335.1 Flavobacteriales bacterium
TCACCGGAATTTTTAGCAACATCGAAAACAATGGTGCTCCGTGGCAATTTGCCCAAGCTGACAGACTGAAGTGGAAGGACGAAAATTAACCAAATTAGAAAAAAGAAACCGAGCAATGAGCGAAATAAAAGTACATACAATGGCCGAATACATGGTCAAGGGAGAAGCCCCAGACATTTTGTTCTGGATAGGATGCGCAGGAAGTTTTGACGATAGAGCCAAAAAAATAACCAAGGCAATCGTAAAAATATTGAATAAAGTTGATATGAAATTTGCGGTGCTCGGAGCCGAAGAATCTTGTACCGGAGATCCAGCAAAGAGAGCCGGAAACGAGTTTTTGTTTCAGATGCAAGCCATGCAAAACATTCAGCTCATGAACGAATACAAAGTGAGCAAAATCGTCACAGGTTGCCCGCATTGTTTCAATACCCTCAAAAATGAATACCCAGAACTGGGAGGGAACTACGAAGTAATTCACCACACTCAACTCATTCAGGAATTGATAGATTCAGGCAAACTGAGAATTGAAGATGGGAAACCTTTCAAAGGAAAAAAAATTACTTTTCACGATCCTTGCTACCTTGGCAGAGCCAACGATGTGTACGAAGCACCACGAAAAGTATTGGAAACCCTGGATGCGGAACTAGTAGAAATGAAGCGATGCCGAACCAAAGGATTGTGCTGTGGAGCAGGAGGTGCGCAAATGTTCAAAGAAGCTGAAAAAGGAAACAAAGAAGTAAACGTAGAACGAACAGAAGACGCGCTGGAGGTAAAGCCAGACGTGATTGCTACGGGTTGCCCGTTTTGTAATACCATGATGACCGATGGTGTAAAGTTAGCCGAAAAAGAAGGCGACATCCAAGTGATGGACATTGCCGAGCTCATAGCTCAAGCGCAGGATTTGTAATGTGAAGTTGGAAGTTGGAAGCAAGAAGTACCAAGATTTGTCATTTCGAGCGTCCCAACCCATCGGGATGTAACGAGAAGTGACTTTAGAGAATGAAGCTGGAAATAAGTAGTTAAATATGATTAGAAGAACAAAATGACAGAAACAACCTTTCATATCGGAACAGATTTTGAAAAGATTGACAACAACGCAAAAGCTTGGGTGTACACCAGCAATCAAGCATTTACGGAAGAGCAACTCGACCTGATTAACGAATACAGCGAAGTGTTTTTGTCGCAATGGGATTCTCACGGAAAAATGGTAAAAGGAGCCTTCCGTGTAATCAAAAACAGATTTATTGCCGTATTTGCCGATACCGAAGGTGATACCATGTGCGGAAGAGCCCAAGATAGCTCCGTAAAATTCATCAAAGAATTGGAACAAATTCTTGGGGTACAATTAATGGACAGAATGTTGGTTGCCATAGATATCAACGGAACAATTGAAACGCTGCCGTTCAATGAATTGAGAAGTAAAATTAGCTCAGGAGAAATTTCAAAATCAACCCGTTTTTATAATGGAATGGTTACCTCAAAACAAGAATTTTTGACCAACTGGGAAAGACCTATTGAAGGGAGTTGGGTGTAATTAATTGTTATTAATTGGGATTAGACGGATTAGACACCTAAAATCGCCCGCCTTTGATGGATGTCGAAATGGATTATCTTCTAGAGTACCTTTTTGAATTAATTTGTAGGAATACCATTTCTTGGAATTCTTCATCTTAAATGATATAATTTTTGAGACAGCATTGAACTTCCATTTTCCATTATTTCCAAAGTCCTTAGATTGAATGAAAATATTGTCACCAGAATTGGTATCAAAAAACTCTTCCACACTCGAGACTTCAAAAGTTGAATCTGAACAATTTAAATCAAAAATAACATAATTAGTTAGTTGCTTGTATTGATAAAAATCAATTGTATCCTCCTCGAAAGAGAAGAGTTTGTTAGAATCATGTAACTTGGATTCCAATTTGAAACTAAATCCAAACATTGTATCACAGAATGTTTTCGCTTTCCCCAAATAGGAAAAGCAAACAAACATAAGGAGGAACACGGTCTTAATCATTTAAAAATTAGGCTGCAATTTATTGTTGTTGTAAAACTCATTGATGATATCCACAGCAGCTTGTGGTTCGTCCACAATTTGTATAAAATCCATGTCTTCGGGGCTGATGTTTTTTTCTTCTCCGAGCATCGTTTCTTTTATCCAATCAATCATGCCAGCCCAGTAGTCGCTTCCCATCAAAATAATTGGGAATCTACCAATTTTTTTGGTTTGGATAAGTGTCAATGCTTCAAACAACTCGTCCATCGTCCCAAAACCACCTGGCAAAGCGATAAATCCTTGAGCGTACTTCACAAACATGACCTTTCGTACGAAGAAATAATCAAAATCAATCGATTTGTCACTGTCGATGTACTCGTTGGATGTTTGTTCAAAAGGCAATTCTATGTTCAGTCCCACCGAAATTCCTGCGCCTCTGCGCGCTCCTCGGTTTCCGGCTTCCATTATTCCTGGTCCACCGCCTGTGATTACCCCATAATTGTTTTGGGTTAGGAGGTAGGACACCTCTTCCGCCATTTTGTAGTACTTGTTGTCTTCGTGAGTTCTTGCCGAGCCAAACACCGATACACAAGGTCCTATTTTAGCCAATTTTTCGTATCCCTCCACAAACTCAGCCATTATTTTAAAAATCGCCCAACTGTCGTTTGTTTTTATTTCATTCCATTCTTTGTTCTCTACTTTTCTTCCCATAATTATTTCTTTATTCGTTAGTTTTCAAAAAAAAACACCCTAAGAACTTCTTAGGATGTTTTTTGTGTCGTCTCAAGTTACAAATTTTATTTCAAAACACTCCTTGAAATTACAATTTTTTGTATTTCTGAGGTTCCTTCACCGATTGTCATCAAACGTGCATCTCTTAAATACTTCTCAGCAGGATACTCTTTTGTGTATCCGTATCCACCCATAATTTGCATCGCTTCATTACCACATTTTACAGCAACTTCGCTAGCATAATATTTTGCGAAAGCACCTTGTTTTGTTAAATTTTGTTTTCTATTCTTTAAATCAGCAGCTTGATACGTCAACAGTTCTGCCGCTTCAACTTCTGTTGCCATATCTGCTAATTTAAAACCGATCGCTTGAAAATTTGCAATCGCTTGACCAAATTGCTCGCGTTCCTTTGCATACTTTAAAGCTGATTCATAAGCGCCTCTGGCAACTCCACAACTCAATGCTGCAATTGAAATTCTACCACCATCTAAAATTTGCATCGCTTGTTTGAAACCCATTCCAACTTGACCAATCACTTGACTTTCATGAATGCGAACATTGTCAAAAATTAATTCTGCTGTTTCACTTGCACGCACACCAAACTTATCTTTGATTTTCACAGCAGAAAATCCTGGTGTTCCTTTTTCAACAATAAAAGCTGTAATTCCATTACTATCTAAAAGTTCACCTGTTCGAACTAATACAACAGCAACATCACCAGACAAGCCATGAGTAATCCAATTTTTAGAACCATTGATTACCCAGTATTCACCATCTTTAACACCAACTGTTTTCATTCGCATTGCATCAGAACCTGTATTTGCTTCAGTTAAACCCCAAGCTCCAATCCATTCACCTGAAGCAAGTTTTGGCAAGTATTTCTTCTTTTGTTCTTCTGTTCCATGGTAATAAATATGACCTGTACAT
>JALRIS010000178.1 GCA_023255335.1 Flavobacteriales bacterium
ACTGAACCTTATTCTTTAGCCAGTTTTCTCCATTGATCATAGTTGCTAATTCTCCTACTGTAAGTCCATGCACCACGGGAATTGGGTGCATTCCCACAAAGGATTCAAATCCATTTTTTAATACCGGACCATCTACATAAAATCCGTTCGGATTCGGTCGATCCAACACAATCACTTCCAGCTTATTCTCAGCAGCTGCCTCCATCACGTAATGCAAAGTCGAAATGTAGGTGTAAAATCTAGCACCTACATCCTGAATATCAAAAATCAAGATATCTAAGTCCTGAAGTTGGCTAACAGTAGGTTTTTTATTCGAACCATATAAGGAAACAATGGGCAAGCCAGTTTTTATATCTTTTGACGAACGAACGTGCTCTCCTGCCGATGCAGTTCCTCTAAATCCATGTTCTGGAGAGAATACTTTTTTTACCGAAACCCCCAAAGAAAGAAGAGAGTCCACCAAATGGCTAGATCCAACTATCGAGGTTTGGTTGGCCACTACTCCTACTCTTTTCCCTTCCAATTTTGGCAGATACAGCTCTAGCCTTTCTGCTCCTACTTTAATTCCGGATTTAAACTGAGTTGTGAATTGAGAATCTTGATTAATTCCATAAAAACTAATTGAGATAAAAAAAGAAAAAATAAGGAAGAGACGAATACTCATAATTTGTGTAATTTTAACGAACAATAATTTTAACACTTCAGACATTGGTAAGCAAATTTATTTCAAATAAACTTAGAAAAGAACTGAGCACGGGAAATAAATTTTCCAAACCTATCATTAAGGTAGCTATTGTTAGCATAACAATAAGCATGCTAGTTATGCTTATTTCTATTTCAGTTGTGAGAGGGTTTCAACGTGAAATAAAGAGTAAAGTCGTGAATTTTTCATCTCACCTTCAGGTCACTGCTGGTGGCACTAAATTTAGTCTCGAGACTTCTCCTCTGAGAATTTCTTCAACTTACCTTACTGAGGTGAAAAAACTAACAGGTGTATCTCATATTCAGACTTTTGCAACAAAAGCAGGTATTTTACAGTCGAATGCTGACACAGTAGTTTATGAATCCGAAACAAAAATTAATCGAGACATTGAAGGAATTATTTTTAAGGGGGTAAATATAGATTTTTCATGGGATTTTTTGAATTCTAAATTGGTAGAAGGAAAAACATTTACCACCACCTTTGCCGAGGCGAATGACAGCATCTTAATCTCTCAATATCTAAAGAAAAGATTGAAACTTCGGGTAAATGATCGAGTCAGGGGTTATTTTTTTAATGGGAAAAAGCCAATCACAAAATCTTTCGTTATTTCAGGAGTATATGAAACAGGGCTCGAAGAGTTTGACAATCAGTTTGTTTTTATTGACATTAAGCACATTCAAAAATTAAACAATTGGGGAATTTCTACTTCCTTGTTTCTGCAAACCACTCCGACAAATGATAAAATAAAGATAACAGCAAATGCAATTGGAGGCAATGAGTACTACTTACATCAATTTCAAAACAATGTACCTACGCATCAAAATTATATTGAATTCTGCGCCAAGAAAGACACTGTTATTCGAGTAATCACCAATGATTACGCACTCAATACTGTCACCTTGCAATCAGAGCCTGTCTCCATTGCCGATACGGCTTGGCTGAAGATTGAAGTAAGCTCTACGGACAACGAGTGTGTAACGGCATCGGGCGAGTTCGACTATGAATCTATCAATGATTCTACCCGAATTTACACAGGCATAAACGGAACAATTACCACCGTTCTGACCACTACAGGCGGAAGTCATTCCGATTTTATAGGCGGATACGAAATTTACATTCACAATTTTGACGAACTCGAATCGATGACTCGAGAGATAAATTTCATTACAGATCCGTTCCAGAAAATTTCAAAAATTACAGATTTGCAAAGCGAAATTTTTGGTTGGTTAGCAGTGTTGGATACCAATGCCCTTATAATCATTATACTCATGATCATGGTAGCGATAATCAATATTGCGGCCCTTTTACTTGTTATCATTATCGAAAAAATTGGATTCATTGGAATTATGAAGTCTTTTGGTTCACAAAACTTGGTTGTACAACGAGTTTTTATCAAATTGGGCGGGTATATTCTCCTGCGAGGAATACTCATTGGTAACCTCCTTGCTTTCGCACTTATTTGGCTTCAATCTTTTTTCGGATTTCTAACACTTCCTCAAGACAAATACTATCTCTCTGAGGTTCCTTTAGGATTTGAATGGAAGGAGTTTGTCATCATCAATGTAATTACAATTTCGCTGTCACTCGTTGTGTTGTTTCTCACCTCTTTGTTTATAGCAAACATTAAACCTGTAAAAGCAATTAAATTTAACTAACCTCCCATTATGACTCAGAAAATGAAAGCAGTTTTTTTAACTGATTATGGAAAAGACAAAAAGAACTTTGAATTAAGAGAAACAGAACAACCAACGATTGAGCCAGGAGAAGTATTGATTCAATGCGAAGGTTTTGGATTGAATTATGCAGATGTAATGGCTCGTCAAGGGCTGTACAAAGGAGCACCTCCTGTGCCATGTGTCTTGGGTTATGACGTGGTGGGAATCGTAAAACAAGTGGGGAGTAATCGAGATGAAGACTGGATTGGAAAAAGAGTTGTTGGGTTGACTCGTTTTGGTGGATATGCTGAATATTCTAAAACAAAAGTCTCCGCCATTGCAGAAGTGCCAAGAAATTGGTCCATTGCCGAAGCCACTGCTATAGCTACGCAATATTGTACTGCTTATTATGCTAGCCAGTACATCACCAACCTGCACCAAGGCGATAGAGTACTTATCCATGCAGCTGCCGGAGGCGTAGGTACCGCACTCACGCAAATTGCAAAAGCAAAAGGATGTATAGTGTTTGGGCTTACTAGCTCGCAAGAAAAAATTGAATATCTACTCAAAAACGGTGTTGATTTTCCTATTAATATCTCAGAAAAGAACTATCACGAAGAATTTTTGAAACTCTCAAAAGGAGTAAAAGCAGACGTGATTTTTAACTCAATTGGGGGAGAATCCATCAAGAAAGATTTCGGCATACTATCGATAAGTGGAAGATTGATCAATTACGGAGCAGCCAGTATCTCAGGGAAAAAACCAAATTTATTTACCTTGTTAGGGTTGTTACGAAAAACACCGAAAATAAAACCACTAAAATTACTAGGGAAATCTTCGGGAATAATGGGCGTAAATATGCTTACTGTGGGTGATGTAAAACCTGAAGTGATTAGTGAATGTATGAAATCAGTAATTGAGTTAATTCAAGAAAACCCTCAAATCAGACCAATTTCAGGGGGTGAATTTCCCGCATCCGAAATTATCCAAGCTCATGATTTACTGGCAAGTCGAAAATCAACCGGCAAAATTGGGATAACATGGTAAGAATAGTTGTAATGTTTTGATTTTCTTGTTCTACAACGAACATTTGTACACAAAAGCTGGCGGAACATTAATAAGAGAAAAGGCAAGTTTTACTGAACCAAAAGTCTCTTTCAGTAGTTTGTGGGCATTCAGCGAATACTGAAACTGAATATACTGTCCTTTTTTGCTTAAGTTTTCTGCTGCTCCTTTTAGGATATTTTCTTTCAGTTCTTTAGGAAACACTGTTAGAGGCAGAGAAGAAATTATGTAATCTGCTTTTTCCTGATTCTCAAGAGCTAAATATTCTCCAATTTTTTCAGCACTTTCGTTCAATACCAATACCCTATCATCCTTTATTTCTTCGGTTAGTTTTTGAAAAAAATTGGGGTTTGTTTCAAAAATTATCATACACGCATCTGAATTCATTCTTTTCAGAATTTCTTTGGTAAAAACTCCTGTGCCAGGGCCAAATTCAACGATACATTTTACCTCAGAAAAATCAATTCCTCCGTACATTTTCTTTCCCAAAAATTTACTACTTGGCGCTACAGCTCCTATCTCAGACTTGTTTTTGAAAAATTCAGAAATAAATGACATATTAATAATTCTTGTTGTGTATGACCAAAATCATAGAAATTGGTACAAAGATGAAATAAATTTGAAGTCAAAAATACACAAGTTGTTGGCATTTCATAACAATTAGCGGATTTAAATAAGCGAGAAGTGAAAAAGAAACATTTAAAAAAACTTGGTTGGGCCACTATCATTTTTTTTATCGTGAAAGGTACCATAACTTCAGCAATAATTCTGTATGGACTTTACTGGGGACTTAAACAGTAAAGATATTCCCTTTTTTCACGCTTTTTCACAAATGTATTCAGTAATTTAGCATCTGTTCTTTGGGGTCGACTGGATTTGACAGCAAGATGAATTAGTCCAGTAAGCATGTGGAGTATTGAATGTTAGCTCCTTAAATCAAAATGTTCATTCCATTTAATTGGAGAAAACAACTACGCGTTAGCTGCGTAACCAGAACCAGGTTCTGTTACCTTAATCGCTCCATAATATTGGACCGACTAACTGCCCAGCAACGAATCCCCGTTTAACTGTTCGTTGCAGTTGGGTATCAAGTTTGTTAAACTAGTGCATTCAGAGTCTTGATGGATGTGCGAAACTAAAAAGAATAAGTTTGTAGTGGATTGCTCATGGTCAGCTACTTATCGAAAAAATAATTGTGAGATAAACATGTAGAAAGCTCGATTATTCCTTGTTTGGACGAGGGTTCGAAACCCTCCGACTCCACTTAATACCCTTGTAAACCCACTGTTTGCAAGGGTTTTTTATTTCTTTTTTCCAAACAATAAGGAAAGAAGTAAGCTTCCAATTTTTCTTTGAAGACCGAATTTTGTCGTAGGCACTCCTGTTTTACGAGCAATTTTGTTTTTCAAACCAGAAATACC
>JALRIS010000179.1 GCA_023255335.1 Flavobacteriales bacterium
AGGATCCAGAGTTTTACAGAGGCAAAGATGTTGTAATTTCCGGTGGTGGTGATTCGGCCTTAGACTGGGCGTATTTCTTGGCAAATGGTGTAGCCAAAAGTGTTGCACTTGTACACAGAAGAAATTCTTTTAGAGGTCATTTGGACTCAGTTCAAAAAGTGATGGACATGGCCGATAAAGGTCAATTGAATTTGATTACTGAGGCAGAAGTTATAGGTGTTGACGGTAATGATACATTGAGTGAGGTAGTAATCAAACACAAGACTCAAGGTGAAATAAAAATTGCAACGGACCATTGGATTCCATTATTTGGACTTTCTCCAAAACTAGGACCTATTGCTAATTGGGGATTGAATATTTCTAAAAATTCAATTGAAGTAGATACCTTTGATTACAGCACGAATATCGATGGAATATATGCCATTGGTGATGTGAATACCTACCCAGGCAAATTGAAATTGATTTTGTGTGGATTCCACGAAGCAACATTAATGGTGCAGTCGGCATTTGCGAGGATCCACCCCGACAAAAAGAATGTATTGAAATATACTACGGTAAACGGAGTGAATGGATTTTAATTCTGAAACGATGGAGAACAACATAATTAAAGTAACCGTTATTGATAGAGAAGGAGTGGCTCACGAACTAGAAGCTCCAACGGACATGAACATGAACATGATGGAAGTGTGCAAGTCTTATGATTTGCCTGTAGAAGGTACTTGCGGAGGAATGGCAATGTGTGCTTCTTGTCATATGTATGTGGAATCTGATACTGAACTACCCGAAAAATCCGAGGACGAAGAAGATATGCTGGACGAAGCATTTTTTGTGGATGACGAAAAAAGCAGATTAGGATGTCAACTTCACATCACTCCAGAATTAGATAATCTCGTTGTAAAACTTGCTCCAGTAGGAGAATAAAACTTAGTTATTTAGTAAGTTTACCAATGACTTCAACAAAAATAGACAGCCGAATTACCCAAATCATCTTGGGTGTTTCGGTTTTTTTGTTGGTATACGTAGCTCTTTTTTCGGTAAAACATTATGCTGATTCAGAGTCCATGAATCATTATTTTATTGTAGAATCGGTATTTACTAATCCCGTGATGGCACTAGATCATTGGGGAAAACCTTTGTTTATTGCGTTGTCATCTTTGTTTTCACTTTTTGGTGATCGGGGGGTAATGATTTTCAATGTAATCGTGATGCTATTAAGTGCTTTTATTTCCTTCAAATTATCACGAAAATTGGGTGCAACAGTTAGTTTTATTGCTCCCGTGTTGTTGCTTTTTGCCCCTGTGTATTATCCTTTTGCTCAATCCTGTTTAACCGAACCACTTTTTGGATTAGTTGCAGTTCTGTCGGCTTACCAATTTGTAAACAAACGCTATACATTAGCTGCAATTGTTGTTTCATTCATCATTTATTCGCGCTCCGAAGGATTGCTTTTTATTCCTCTTTACGGAATAGCTTTGTTAGTCAAAAATCAATGGAAGTCACTTCCTTTTTTGGCCACAGGTTTTGTCGCATACAGTGTTTTGGGAGCTTTGTTAGGCAAAGGTTTTTTCTGGTATTTCTACGACTATCCCTATAGTTCTATCGTTAGTTTTTATGGCTCTGGACCATTTTGGAATTGGTTTATTCACTACGATTCTATTGTGGGTCTTCCTTTTGCTATTTTGATTGTAGCTAGTTTTGTGTATCTCTTGATACAAGCTTTGTTCAAAGTAAAGAATTCGTTCCGCTCAAAGGATTTTGTGCTCACCTACTTAGTCCTAGTTCCTTCGGCTATTTACATTTTCGGTCATTCCTTTTTGTGGTACAAGGGTTGGAGTGCTTCGGTAGGACTTCCCAGAATTGTAGGGGGAGTTTTACCCTTGATAGCAGTGTTCTCCACTGTGGGAATAAACAAGCTTTTGTCTATAGTTCCGTTGTCATTTTTCTATAAAAAAGGACACTTTTTGGTTCTTTCTTTTTGGACAGTCTGGATGATTGGATACACATTTTATGGAAAAGAAAGTGTTATTCTTTCACAACCCAATGACATGAATAACCTGATTAATGAATCCATTTATTGGCTGGAAAAAGAGGGGTATCCAAGAGGGAGCGAGAGCATTGTGGTGTACAAAACAGATTATTTTGTTCACTACGGATTAAACCCCAAGAAAGAAGAATCTTTTCTTAAAACTAATATTCACAGAAGAGAGCATCCCGAGAATGAGTTAATGAGTGGTGACTTGATCGTGTGGGATGGACAAACTACCCCAAACGAGGGCGGTATTTCTTTTATTTCGCTCGACACAAACTCCCATTTTCAGAAATTAACCTCTTTTTATCCCCCTACAAATTTTAAAGTTTTGGGTGGAGGAAATTATTTTATTACAATATTTAAAAGAAAGTAATTACAAGGCGTCTAATCCTTTTCGATTAAATACCAAAAAATTGAAGTTGAATAGGAACGACCATTTCTCTTGCCTGTGATCCATATAGTTTGTGGTGAAACTAACAGGGCCAAGAGGGCTATTTATCACCAGAATGCCCGAAACAATGTAGTTTCTTTTGGTTGCTCTAATATTTGGAGAAAATTCTGCTCTTTTGTTATTGTCTCTGATATTTGCATAAGGTAAAAAAGCATATCCCTCTAA
>JALRIS010000231.1 GCA_023255335.1 Flavobacteriales bacterium
CAAATACGTAGCTTGGAGCCGAAGCGGCTATCAGAATTGTGTTGGGTGTAATGGCTTTTTGGATGGCATCGGCATCTGCTTTGAAGTTTTTCGTAAGCGGAACAATCACCGGTGTTACCTCAAAATAATCACATGCCTTAAAAAATGCCGAGTGAATAGAGTAGGGCATAATGAGCTCAAATTTTGTTTGGTTGGGATTGAGGGCTTTGGCTCTGTTCTTAGCTGTTTTTACAACCAACAAAATGCTTTCGGTACCGCCAGTAGTGAGTGTTCCCACAGCTTCGTTCCCACCTTGCAGTATTTGGCTACACATGGCTACTACTTCTGTTTCCATGTCGCGCAGACTAGGAAACAAGGTAGGATCTACGGGGTTTTCGGTCAAAAATAGAAAGTAAGCCTCCTTGGCTATTTCCTCTATTTCTGCTCCAGCTGGGTACACCGAGCAAAAAATCTTGCCCGCGCTCCAATCAAAATCTTGTTCCTTTTTTTGGTTTAGTTTCAAGAATATTTCTTCTTTCGAAATTCCTTTTTGTGGTATTTGCATGGTGAATAGTAGTGAGTGTGTTAGTTTTTTTGTTTCCCAAATTGCGCTCTGATGGTTTCTTCTGCTGGTTTGTTTTGTGGGGTAAATCGATTGTTTTTTTTACTTCCAATCTCTTGGTGATTGGGGTACCATTTCCACAAAAAACCTCCAGCAAACCAATTCTCTTCCCAGAATGTCTCAAAAATAGCCAGATATCCATTTACTTGCCCCTTATTGTTATAAGAACTATATGGGTTCACGTCCCAAGGTTGTTTGGCTGTGTAATCCATGTTTCGGTAGCCGTATTCGGTAAACAAGATGGGCTTGTTCCATTTATTGCTCACAGATTTTAGCTCTTGTTTTATGGGTTTCCAGGCTTGGAGTAGTTCTTGCTGGGTAGGAGTGATGGATTCGGAAAGCGGAAAATAGGCTTCTACGCCAATAAAATCTAGTTTGTGCCAAAAATCGAGGGTGGTATAATGGTCCCAATTTGCGGCATAAGTCAATTTTCCTGAATACACCGTTCGGAGCGTGTCTATCAAGCTTATCCAAAACTTGGGTCGTTGTCTTACAGCTTGTTTTAGTTCAACCCCTACACACAGTGCCTCGGCATTCATGGAATCTGCCAGTTGGGCAAAATCAACGATAAATCGGGTGTAACTTTCTTCAAAATTCTTCCAATCGGCTTCGTTGTCAAACTCCAAATCTCCTACCCAGCTATCGTGAATCCAGAGATTTGGTTTTAGCAATACTTGTAGCCCTGCGTTTTGAGCGAGCTGAATCTGTTCGATGGTGCCAATTTTTCGTTCGCCATGCCATTGCCAATCGAGGTTATATTCTACAGTAGATTCTCCCGACCGCACAAACCCAAATGGCACGATTGCTACGGAATTGGCATTAATCTTTAATAGAGGTAAGATATTGTTAGAGTCTATTTTTGAGATTGTTGCAACTAAATTTACTCCGTTTATTTTGTGAGTATTAAAAAAAGCATTCTCCTCTTGATTTTCGCTAGTTTTTGAAAGATTTTTATTCCTTTCGCATCCAACTAATAAGAGAAAAATACAGAGTAAAATGCACGAGTTAATGTTGATGTTCACGACCTTTGATTTTGCCTTTTTTGTATGCTTTGTCTAATTCTTCTTGTTCCTTTTTTTCTTCTTCCGTGAGTTCTTTCTTCTCTAGTTTATTCAGGTTGGGTTGTCCGGCATTCATCCAGCAAGTGTACCAAAAACTACCTACGGAGATAACCGATGATCTCATTCTCCGCTCTATCATTCCATCGAGCATATCTTGATAGTTTCTGCTGTACTCTCTGGAATATGTTTTGATGGTTCTGTTGCCTCGATTGTCATACGCGTACTTTCGGTCAGTAGGAAAAGAAGTTGTCAGATCTCGCTCGAAACTTAGTACAGAATCTACAGCCATGTGACTAGCTTTTACTACTTTCCAAATATAATCGAGTGGTTGATCGATATAGCCGGCTTGCCCCACAAAAAAGTCGTATTCTTCGGAGAACAACTCTGGAATTCGTGATTCCCAAAACCCATGAATACCTCGTTGGCCTGTAAGTTGACCATTGTAGTTCTCTGTGGTATGAAGTGGAACGGAAGCATCACCAATGTAATGTCCTATTTCAGCAGAGAGCTTAAGTATCTTAGCTACTTCTTTGTTCTTAAAAGCGTAGGTCAATCTTCGTTGCATTACGTCCACGTGCCAAGGAACTATCCCGTATGCCTGTAAGGTATCTTCAGTGAATAATTCTACCGCCTTTTCCCATCTTTTTGGCACAAATTCAAAAGGGGTGAGGCTATCGTGATGATAATGATCTATGTCGATATAGTGACGAGGAGCTTCGGCTTCT
>JALRIS010000110.1 GCA_023255335.1 Flavobacteriales bacterium
CCAGTAAACACAGTTGATTCTATCGTATTGACCACAGATACAATCGCTGTTAATCAAACCATTGACTTGGTTTATACAAATGTAGATATGTCTGTACCAGGAAAATACTCTTTAAACGCTTACATTAACTTCGCTCTGTTCAACATTCTCGATGTGAATGATACTATAAACCTTATAGATGCAAGTGAGGTGAAACCTTTAATTTCGGTTAATCCAACCTTTGACACGTTATACAATTTTACTGATTCAGTTAAAATATCATCTCAATCGCCATTTTATCCTGGAGGTGCATTCTTCTTTACGGAAGTGTGTCATTTCAAAACAACAACTGGGGCACCATTATCATGGCCTAGCTATTTAACTGCAGATGATTATTTAGAAATAACTGGAGTACCAAACTCTGATTTAGGAGGATACACATTAGAGCAATGGGGAACATCCTCTCTAAACGGTTCTGTTACATTTCCTTCAGGAACCATATTGAACTCAAATGGAACTGCTATCATAATGCTTGGTCAAAGTGCTACTGCTTCTCAACCAGCTAATTTTATTTATGATGGACGAGGAGGATCTACAACAACCTACAGTTCAAGCACTCAAGCGGGAAGAATTTTGAAAGATCCTTCTGGGAATATTGTTGACGCTCATGGATACAATGGTTTTACATTCCCTGCGGCTGCAGGTGTATCTGCATCTGACTGGTCTTCTTCTCTTTCCGGAGGAGGTGGAACTTCAGGACAAAGGTTACTTGGAGCTGATGTGAATAGTGGAACAAACTGGGTCGTTTCTTCTTCGACAAACAGACAAGATCCAAACTCTGTAAACCCAGGTGTTACAATTCCCGCACCTTCAAGTGTTGCAGGATTAACATGGACGTTGATTAACACGTCTACTGCTGTAGATACAACTCCTGAAATAGTTGTTGGACCTTACACGGCAAATGGAACGTATGCTTACGAAGCTTCTTTCATTACTCCATGTGGAACTTACAAAGACACTGCATACATTACTGTATTGAACCAAACATATGACACAATTGTTGCAAACTCTTGTGACTCTGTTCAAGCAGCATTCAGCGGAAGATGGTTTACCTCTACTGGAAGATTCTATGACACTTTAGTGGCTACTGGACCAGTAGTTTACGACAGTATCTTCAGAACTTACGATATCAGTATTGATACGACTAATGCTGAATTTACTTTCACTTACTGTGGAGATTACACGAGCCCTAGCGGAAAGGTATTCACTTCTACAGGAACTTATTATGATACTATTACTAACTCACTTGGATGTGATAGTTTGATGGTGTTCAATATCACGACTACTTCAGAAATTGTATTGCCACTTACAGTAACTGCTTGTGATACGTACACTTGGAGAGGAAGAAATTACACTGCCTCCACAATGGATAGAGATACAGTAAACAACGGAAGTTGTGACAGTATTTTCACTCTTGATTTAACCATCAATTACAAGTCTTTCGACACTATTACAACTACAGTGTGTGACAGTCTTGTGGGTCCTTCTGGGAAAGTATGGAATACTTCGGGTACATACCAAGATACAATTCCAAATGCTATTGGATGTGACAGCATCATAACATTTAACGTGACTGTAAACTACATTTCTTACAAAACACTATCTGTTACTAGATGTGATACATACACTAGCCCAGGAGGAAAAGTATTCACTACTTCAGGAACTTACCTAGATACTATTACGAACGCGTTAGGGTGTGATAGTGCATTGACAATCAACTTAACGATTAACAACTCCACTACACAAACAGACGTGGTTACACTTTGTCCAGGAGCATCGTATAGAGTTGGGCCTTCTGTTTATACAACAGCTGGAACATACACAGATGTATTCCTTACTTCAAAAGGATGTGATAGTACAGTTAATACAGTACTTTCTTACTATCCAGTAGCTACAGGAACGGCAACCTACAACTTCTGTATTGGTGATAGCGTTCAGGTATTAGGAAACTGGTACTATTCTGCAACTACATTTAATGATACTGTGGCTGGTGGATCATCTACTGGATGTGATACTATTACAACACACATTATTACGACAAGAACTGTAACTCCTGCCCTTAACTTAGGAAATGACGTTATTTCTTGTTTGGATGGTGGGGTAACAATCTTCGCTTCAAATGCCTACGATTCGTACAACTGGAGCAACGGAGGTACAATTAGCATCTTGAATGTAACAGGAGCAACTGTTGGAGCTGGAAGTGTGGATTACATCTTAACTGTAACTCAAGCATCATCAGCTTGTACTGCAAGAGACACAGTTAATATTACTTTCAATGATTGTACTGGATTGGATGAATTGACAAGTGACCTCAACGTAAACTTGTTCCCTAACCCGGCTACTGATTTTGTTACTATTGAAATTATGGATAAATTGAATAGTGGTAATTTAACACTTGAAATTTTGAACTCTATTGGACAAGTGGTAGAATCTAAATCAATTGAAAATGCAAAAGAGCAAATTATAATGGATGTAAATAACTTTAGTAAAGGATTATACCTTGTTAGAGTTTCTTCGGACAATATGTACATCACGAAAAAACTATTGATTCAGAAATAAGACAACCTTAAACAATTTAAAACACCTCTTACGGAAGTAGGAGGTGTTTTTTTTGCTCTAAATCGAAGAGACTAAAACCTCAATAACTCAGTAAAATTTGTATTTTTATCTTTCTGAAGCTGAATCTAAAACATTCAGCTAAAAAACAAGTTTACACTCTATGACCCAAATCACCCGAAATATCATCCAGGCTATGAGGATCCTCCTCACTCTCTGTCTATTGGTGGGTGGTACTATTTCCTATTCGCAAGATGACCCCTCTATGATTTTTGCAGGAAAAGTAAGAGATGAAAACGGAAAGTCTATTTCTGGTGCTTCAGTCAAAATACTCCGAAACGGCAAAGAAGTGCATAGTGCGACAACCGATGCCAACGGTGAATTTGATTCTTACATGGATTATTATGGGTATGTCTATTCAATTGTGATTTCTAAAAATGGATTAACCACCAATACGATTGAAATAAACAGCAAAGAAGGTTACCATGAAGAAGATGTTCCTTTGGAAATAAAAATTCCTATAAAAGTTGAACTACTCATCAAAAAAGATGGTGTTAATTATGGAGTGGTTGAGAACACACCCATCGAAAGATTCAGAATAGATCCTAATACTGGTCAGCTTTCGGAAGACTTTAAATACATTGATCAAAGGAAGGATGAAATAAAGGACTACTTCAAAAAACTAGAGGGAGACGCAAAGGATAAAGAAAAAAAGTTTCAACAACTTAAAAAATCCGGGGAACAAGCCCTAGCGAAAAAAGAATACGGAAAAGCAATAGAAGATTGGAAGGCCGCATTGGAACTAAAAGATGATGAAGAGCTCACAGAAAAATTAGTGGATGCTGAATTCGCGTACAAAGACATTTTAAAAGAAAAAGAACTTTTGGCAAAAATGGACAAATTAATTGCCGAAGGAGACGATCTTGTTAATTTGTTAAAGTTTGAAAATGCCAAGGAAAAGTACGAGGCTGCTCAAAGAGTATTGCCAAAAAACAAAAAACCAAAAGAGCGACTGGAGGAGCTGAACAAAAAAATTGAAAACTTAGAAAACGAAAAATCTGAAAAGCAGTATACTGAACTTATGAAACGTGCAGAAATCAAAGTAAGTTCAGAAAGCTATAACGAAGCCAAAACACTTTTTGCCGAGGCCCAAAAAATAAAGCCAAAGGAGAAAGATCCTACAAAAAGGATTAAAGAGATTGATAAGTTATTGGAAGATATTGCTATGAACAAAGCTGAATACGACCAAACAATTATAACCGCAAACGGTTTGTTGGCCGCAAAAGAATATGAAAAGGCAAAATCCTCTTATGAAAAAGCCTCTTCCCTCCTACCTTCTGAGCAATTACCGAAGGAAAAAATATCTGAAATAAATAGCATTCTTGAACAAATAAAGAAAGACAACGAAGCGTATGATAAGCTAATTTCTCAAGCAGATGATCTCTATGGGAAAGAAATGTTTGAAGAAGCTATTTCTTACTATACCAAAGCACTTGCCATTAAGCCCTCTGAAACTAAACCTAAGAATCAGATTGAAAAAGCAAACCAAAAAATTGCTGAGCGAAAAAAACTAAACGAAGAGTATGCAGCCACTATGAAAGAAGCAGACAAATTATTCTCTCAAGCTAAATTTAAGGAAAGTATTCTCAAATACGAAGCTGCCCTTGTGCTAAAGAAAGAGGAAAAACTTCCGCTAACGCAAATAGAGAAAGCTAAGAAAGAAATAGCAAGGCTCGAGCAACTGGAAAAAGATTACCAAGCTCGAATTGAAAAGGGAGAAACTCTCTTAACCGGTCTAAAATATCAAGAAGCCATAAAAGAGTTTGAAGAAGCAGTAAGACTTAAACCTGAAGCCCAACTACCGAAAGACAAAATACTATTTGCGCAAAAGGAAATTGCCCGATTAAAAGAAATTGAGGATCGCTACACTCAGCAAATAAAAGAAGGAACAGAAGCTTTTGGAAAGAAGGAATACACCACTGCGCTCAGTAAATTTAGAGAGGCGCAAAAAACAAAACCAGAAGAAAAAAAGCCACAAGAGTTAATTTCACAAGTAGAACAAGCTATTGCAGACGCAAAAAAACTAGAAGAGGAATACAACAACTCAATGAAAAAGGGAGAAGAATTGCTTACAAACAAAGACTTTGAGGTAGCCATTGAGAGCTTTGAGAAGGCTTTGACATTAAAACCAAGCGAATCCCTTCCAAAACAAAAAATAGAAGAAGCTAAGAAGGCACTGGCCACTTTAAAACAACTTGAAGAAGAGTATGCTTCGGCTATGGCAAAAGGAAATTCTCTTCTTGCTGAGAGTAAATTTGAAGAATCGATTACCTCTTTTTCAGAAGCCAAAAATTTGAAACCAACTTCCACTGAACCGCAAGTAGGAATTGACAAAGCGAATGAGGGGATCCGATTAAGAGAAGAATTAGCAGCCAAGAAAAAAGCAGAAGAAGAGGCAGCCAGAAAGGCTCAATTGGCGAAAGAACAAGCTGAAAAGGAAGCCGCTGAAAAAGCTGCGAAGGAAGCCGAAGAAGCAAAGCGACTTGCTGCAGAAAAGGCTGCCAAGGAAGCGGAAGCAAAAGCAAAGGCTGAAGCAGAAAGACTAGCTCAGTTGGCTAAAGAAAAAGAGGCTGAAAGGATTGCCAAAGAAAAAGCAGATGCAGAAGCACGGAGAAAAAAGGAACTGGAAGAAGAAGCCACAAGAAAACTAGAGGAAGAAAAACAAAGGCTGGCTCAATTAGCGAAAGAAAAAGAAGAGGCTGCCAAAGCTGCTTTAGAGGCAGAAAAAGCAAAACAAGCGGCCCTAGAAGCTGAGAAGCAAGCCAAACTAAGAGAAGCTCAAGAACGAGCAGAGAGAGAGGCCAAAGAAAGAAAAGCAAGAGAAGCAGAAGCCGCAGCAAAAGCTGCTGCTGAAAAAGCCCAACGAGAAGAGGAAGAGCGCAAAAGACTCGCTGAAGAAAAAGCGAAGCAGGAGCAGGAAAAAGCAAGGCTAGCGAAAGAACAAGCTGAAAAAGAAGCAGCCGAAAAAGCTAGATTAGAAGCTGAAAAAGCTGCGAGAGAGGCAGAAAAAGCCAAACAAGCAGAAGAACTGGCAAGAAAAGCAGAAGAGGCAAAAGCTCAACTTGCTGCTGAGCAAGAAAAGAGGAAACAAGAAGAATTAGCAAGACAAAAAGCAGAGGAAGCCAAAAGAAAAGCACTAGAAGCAGAAAGACAGGCAAAAGAACAAGAATTACTTGCCGCTGAAAGGGCAAAAAAGGAAGCTGCTGAGGCAGAAAAAAGAGAAGCAGAGAAAAAAAGAGAAGCTGAAAAACAGCAACAATATAATGCCCTTATTAGAAAGGCAGACGACCAATTTGAAAACAAAGATTACAAAGGAGCAAAGAACATGTATAATTCTGCCTTGTCTTTACGACCCAACGAAACCTATCCTAAAGGACGAATTGAGGCAATAAACGAAATTCTTGCCAACATGAGTGAGGATGAAAGGAATGCCATTACCTCAACGGATGATTATTTTAACATAGATGCTGAACTATACGGAACCGAGGTGGATATGACTGGAAAAGATGGTAGCTTTTTACTTACTAAAATTGAAGACAACTCAGATCTGAGGGAATACATGGACTTAGTCGAGTATATTGATTCTATGAATGTGGTATACAAAAGACAAGGCAACAAAGATAAAGCTATGGCTCAACTCACGTATGGTGAATTTGAATCTTTGAAAGACAAAATAAGCAATGAACTTGGAGTAAATGATTATGCCCGAAACGGCAACATCACCTCGGTAAAACTTTTCTTGGATGCCTACGCTTCTCAACAAAAAGAAACTATTGCTGACGACCAACAAGATATACTGAATACAGCCAACGAATTTGAAAAACTAAAAGAGGCTATTGACAGAGAGCAGACCAAACTCAGAAAAAGAAATGAAACAACCATTTCTGACTATAACAAATACCAGGATTCAGAATCTGAATTAGCAAAAATACAAGGAGTTCAAAACACCCAAGAAACCTATGAAACTTATCTTCTTACGGAGGAATTAAAAACTAAAATTGGGGATGAATATGAACTTAATGGCGCAAAATATCGTCAACGAGAAGCCTCTCTCGCTATTCTAAAAGAACAAATTCTCACTCGAAGGGAACAACTATCGGAAAAAGAGAAGATGAGCCTAAAAGCAGAAAATGACTATTTAGAAAAAACCAAAGAACTAATTAGACAAAAACAGGAAAAAGGGGAAAGCAATATTCGCGAGAACCAACATATCTACGAAGATTATATCGACAAAAAAACTATTGAAAAGAATGAAGCCGAAGGAGAATTTGAGGAACGTATTGAAATGAATATGGAAGAATTGGCCTTGTTGGAAGAAAAGCGAATTGAAAACACCTACAACGAAAATCAGGACGTATTGGAGAGTACGGCTGCTTATCAACAATACGAAGAAGAACAACAGAAACTAGCGAAAGAAACTCAAGAAAAAGAGATACTGAGCCAAAGGTCAGTAACAAGTTCTTTTGAAAAAGTAGAAGAAATAAAGAGAGAGGCTGAAAAAGAATCGCAAGAAAAAGTGGAGAAAAATTCAGCTGAATTTCTGGCCTACAAAGATGAACTAGCAGAGGTGAAAGAAAAAGAAAAGGAAGAAAATCAAGAAAAAGTATTGGCTACGAGCCTAGAATTTGAAAAATTAACCGACTTACAGGCAAAAGAATCAAAAAAACTGAATGACGGTGCGGAAGATAAAGCTGCCGAGCTCAAAAAATTTATAGAGAGAAAAGCCCAAGCCGAAAAAGAAGCAGGGGCATTAAATCAAAAAAAATCTATCTTTACGAGCAAGGAAATTGAAAAAATAAACGATGAAAAATCTATTCCGAAATCAGCCACGAACAAAGACCAGTTAGCTCTTATTTTCCCTCAAGGAGTCACTCAAAAAGTATATCAAAAAAAGAATGAATATGGTGAAATTACCTCGATTACAACAAGAAGAGTTGTTGTGGTGGGCAACAAAGGTGATGACTATATACATAAAAAAACGAAAGCAGGAAACTTCTATTTCAAAAATGGAAAATCCATCTCTGAAGGAACATGGGATTTAGAAACCTCCGGAGAAATTGTAAACAAATAAGCCCTTATGAAACACCTATTTATTTTTATCGCAGTGTCGTTTATAATGTCGTGCACGGTAATCGAACAAAACAAAGCCATTGATTACAACAACTCTCTGGTGGATGTACAAGAAAAAGTAGCAGACAAGGTCAATGAGTTTATTGACTTAATCACCCTTGTAGATTCCTTAAATTACATCATGGTACATGACAAAAGAAAGGAGGTATTGGCATCTATTGATAAAGGAATTTTGGAGGTAAAAGAAATTGGAGGTTTTGGTAAGTCTGGAGATTTTAAAAACAAGTTACTCTCGGTATTCAATGCGTACAAATCGGGGATAGAAAATGAATATACTACGAAGGCCAATTTTTTGTTGCTCCCGCTGGAAGAACAAACCGATGAGCGATACAACGAAACGGAAGAGATTGCGTATGTAGCCGATAGCCTAATTGGAATTGCAGAAGACAATTTCATCCAAGCGCAAGAAGTATTTGCCCAATCCTATGACTTGAAATTAGAAGAAGCCCTAGGTCCATTTGAAGAAAACTAAAAGAAGTGTGTACTATACTTTTTTAACTGCTTATCCAATTGCTTTGCCTTTCCCTGGGTGAGCGTATCCAAAAACTGCCAAAAAGCAGGCTGATGATGCTTGTGAACCGTATGAGCCAATTCATGCAAAATTACATAGTCTCGTAATTCATCAGGCAATTTCATTAAATGAAGAGACAAATTAATTTTGTTGTGAAATGAGCAACTTCCCCATCTGGAAGTGGAATTTCGTATCGTTACGGATTGAAAATCTAATCCAAATTGATTGGCAAACTCAGCAGTTCGAGCCGGCAAAACAAGTTTAGCCTCCTTTCTCCAAGTCTCAATTATTACTGACTGAATGAACTCCTGGATTTCTTTTTTATAAATATCGACATGTTTGGGAACAATTATTTGAATTCTATGAGATGAAATCTTCGATTTCAGATCTAGGGAATCGACTCGATAAATTTCAAGGGAATGGCTGTGGGTAGAAAATTGCGTTTGTTCATCAAATACTGTTTGCACACCTACCTTCTCTTTCAGTTTTAATCGGTGAGAGTGAATCCAGTCTTTTTTTTCCTCTACAAATTGTTCAGCACGAAAATAAGGCATCAAGTTAGGCACAGTCACCTTAACGACTCCATCCGCCTTAAGGGTTATGCGCACATATTTAGCTCGGTTACTTTTTACATAAACAACTTCTCCCACACCTTCTACTTCACTTACTTTACGCCCAGCTCTTTTAGTCATATTTCACGTAAATTTACGAAAGAATTTGTCCTATAAAAGCACCTATATTATTTACCCCATGGGTAATGATACACATAACTAATGCCAGTGCTGATCCAAATCTTTTTCTCGTGTAGTAATACACCGCTGACAATAGGATTCCGATGGCTAGAGTTATAAACACATAACTCCAATTGTAAGTGTGAGAAATTCCAAACAAAAGCGCTGAAAGCAATCCGGGAATGAACCAATGAATTGAGTGTGCTTTGAATTTTTCTCTTATCCATAAACCACTTTCGATAATTCCATATTGATAAATGAATGACTCAACAATGGGAGCAAATAATCCCGCAAAGAAGAATAATTCGAAAGTAGAAAAATTATCAAACTCCGTGTTTGCCATTACATCAATTTTCAACAGGTGAAAAACGAGGGAAAACAACCCGTTCACTGCGAAAAGAACGAGGCTGAAGATAGCCGCTAATTTCGCAAAATTTAGTTTATGGAGAATCCGTGTAAGTGTTGTCATAGAGTTAAATTAAAAATCCTGGTAACTCAGGTGGTGAGTTACCAGGATAAAAATAGAAATTATAAAGAAGTATTCTCCTTAAATTAAAACTGAATTGTAAATTCAACTCTTCTGTTGAGTTTTCTTCCTGCAGCAGTTTTGTTATCAGCTCTGGGTTGTGTAACACCAAATCCCTCAGAACTTAGTCGAGAAGACTCTACCCCTTTTTTGATTAAATACTCTTTTGCGGCAGCTGCTCTATCTTTTGATAGCTGCAAGTTCTTGGCTTCCTTACCGGTATTATCGGTATGACCTTTTATCTCCAACTTGTAGCTTGGATTCTCGTTCATAATTTTTGCCACATTATCAAGTACCGCATATGATTTTCGTTGAATTACAGCAGAACCAGAATTAAAAAACAACCCTTCCATGGCTTTGGTCATGACTTTTTTGGTTTCTTCCTTAATCTCGGGACAACCCGAGTTTTGCTTGATTCCAGACACCTCAGGACACCTATCATCTTTATCTGCTACTCCATCTCCATCTGTATCGGGACATCCGTTGAGGGTTCCAGCTACTTCGGGGCAAGGATCATTTTTATCTGCTATTCCGTCTTTGTCTTTGTCGGGACAACCATTTAGCGTTCCAGCCAATTTTGGACATTCGTCTTTTGAATCTTCCACTCCGTCTCCATCAGTATCCGGACAACCTCCAAACTGTGCCAAACCAGGCGTTTCGGGACAAGAATCATCTTTGTCAGCTACCCCGTCTTTATCCTTATCAGGACAACCATTTAGCGTTCCCGCCAATTTTGGGCAATCATCTTTAGCATCTTCTACCCCATCTGCATCAGTATCAGGACAACCTCCAAATTTTGCTAATCCGAATACCGTTGGACATTTATCCTCTTTGTCATAAACGCCATCATTATCCGAATCTTTTCTTCCGGTAAAATTATAGGTAAGTCCCACAGTGGTCATCAATGATTGATCCTCATAATTATTCCCAACATCATCTCTGTTGTCAAAATTATCATTCCACATGTAGGTATATTTCGACATCAGATTGATTCCAATTCTTTCGTTTACCGCGAAATTAACTCCAATTCCACCTAAAGCATTTACATCTAAGAAATATTCGATGAATTCTTTGTGTAGTGATCCGCCTTGGAGATACCATCTCCCAACCCAATAAACAAATACGGCTGAAACCAGCTTGTCTCTTTTAGCCATTTGCCATTATTTATTTTGAACTTTGCCATCACGTTGAAATCAATAAAACGAGATTCAAAAGAACTTACACTGTCAGTAAAATCCATGTTACTCAAAGTAATCATTCCTTGTATATCCCAAAAAGGAGTTAAATATTTGGATACTGATACTCCGTATGCTCCGTGCTGTGTGAAAGTAAAAAATTCACTCCCCATGTCTCCAGAATATTCCTGAGTACCGAAATGAATTCCCACGTTCCAATCGTGTTTTTTTGTTTGAGCATTACCGAGGCCAAAAGTGGCTAAAGCTAATGCTGATAAAATAATTTTTTTCATGTTAGATAGTTTAGTTATTGGATACAAAACAACTAAGAATGATAGGGATTGGAGTAGATTTAACTAAGGTTTAACAAAACAAAATTCTGTCTTTTTGTCACCAGAAACTCGCATATTCTGTCTTTTTGAGTAAAAGATGACACTTTTTGTGCAGTGGTATTGAATTTGGACTGAGGGAACAAAAACAAATTAGAATTATGGCAACAGGAAAAATTAATGTACAAACGGAAAATATATTTCCAATCATTAAGAAGTTTTTATACTCCGATACGGAAATATTTTTAAGAGAATTGGTATCCAACGCAGTGGATGCCTCGCAAAAATTAAAGACTCTCTCCTCCTTAGGAGAATTCAAAGGAGAAGTGGGAGAATTACAAGTAGAAGTAATTCTTGACAAAGAAGCGAAGACCATTACCGTTAGGGATAATGGAATTGGAATGACAGGAGAGGAAGTGGACAAATACATCAATCAAATCGCATTTTCGGGTGCCGAAGAGTTTGTTCAAAAGTACAAGGATACGGAAGGAGCAGCAGCTATGATTGGTCATTTTGGACTCGGATTTTATTCATCGTTCATGGTGTCGAGTCAGGTAGAAATAAAAACTCTTTCCTTCAAAGAAGGGTCGAAAGCAGTAAAGTGGACTTCGGATGGAACGCCAGAATACACGTTAGAAGAGATAGAGAAAGAAACACGAGGGACAGATATCGTGATGCATATAGCAGACGACTCAACTGAGTTTTTGGAAGAAGCTCGAATTAGCGCTATTTTGAACAAATACTGCAAATTCTTGCCTGTAGATATCAAATTTGGTACAAAAACCACCCAAATTGACAGTCCATCGGGAGAGAAAGACGAAGATGGAAAATTAAAAAAAGAGTCGGTTGAAGTACCAAACATCATCAATAACACTGCTCCAATGTGGGCTAAAGCACCTACAGAATTAAAGGCGGAAGACTACGATAATTTCTACCAAGAATTATATCCAATGTCAGAAAAGCCTTTGTTCAACATTCACCTGAATGTAGATTACCCGTTTAATTTAACAGGAATCCTGTATTTCCCGAAGTTGAAGAAAGACATTCAGATTCAAAAGAACAAAATCCAATTGTATTCCAACCAAGTGTTTATCACAGACTCGGTAGAAAACATTGTTCCTGAGTTTATGCAGTTACTTCACGGTGTAATTGATTCTCCTGATATTCCTTTGAACGTATCGAGATCTTACTTACAAAGCGACAGCAATGTGAAGAAAATCTCTTCTTACATCACTAAAAAAGTAGCAGACAAGCTTAATTCCATGTTCAAAGAGAACAGAAAAGATTTTGAATCTAAATGGGAAGATATCAGCGTTTTTATCGAATACGGAATGCTTTCTGACGATAAATTTGAGGAAAAAGCAAAGAAATTCGCTTTATTGAGAAATACCGCGAATGAGTTCTTTACCTTGGAAGAATACGGAGAAAAAGTAAAAGAAACACAAAAAGACAAAGACGACAAGGTGGTATATCTGTACACGAACAATGCAGAGGAACACCACGCTCTGATAGAAAATGCTACTTCAAAAGGGTATGACGTGCTGCTTTTGGATAGTCCACTTGCTCCACACTTAATTTCGAAATTAGAACAGTCTTTAGAAAAAGTTTCTTTTGCTAGAATCGATGCTGACACGTTAGAAAAACTTATCGATAAAGGCGAAGAAGTACCTAGCAAGCTTTCGAAAGAAGACGAGGAAGCTTTGAAACCAATCATTGAATCTGTGATGCCTAAAGAAAAATTCATGGTAGATTTTCAAAGTTTGAGCGAAACAGACAGCCCAATGCAAATTACTGAAGCAGAATTTATGCGCAGAATGAAAGAACAACAAGCATTAGGCGGAGGAATGGGATTTATGGGAACAATGCCCGAAATGTACAATTTGGTTGTGAATAGCAATCATCCCTTGATTTCGAAAATATTGGAAACAAAAACCGAAAAGAAGAAAAAACAACTCATCGAACAAGCTACGGACTTAGCCTTATTGGCGAAAGGAATGCTTACAGGAAAGAAACTAACAGAGTTCTTAAAACGTAGCGTAGACATTATTAAATAACAATAAAAACCACTAAAATGAGCTACCTACCGTAGCTCATTTTTTTTGACAGAGAAATGAATAATTTCTGTTATATTCAAGAAACTAAATTTTATAACATGGACATAGATCAAAAAATAGAAAATGTAAAAAGTAGCAACCTGATGAAAAAGTATGGAAAATGGCTTTTATTGGGAGTACTGGTGCTTTGGGTTATTTCGTCTTACAACGGATTAGTGAAACTAGAGGAACCTATTAGCACGGCTTGGGCAAACGTAGAAACCGAATATCAGTCTAGAGCAGATAAAGTTCAAGTCATCTCTAAAATTGTAAAGAATGCAGCAAATTTTGAAAGAAAAACCTTGACAGACGTAATCGAAGCAAGAAGTAAAGCCACTTCCATCAACTTAGATGTAAATGACTTGACCCCAGAAAACATGGCTAAATTTGAAGCAGCTCAGAGTCAATTAACTGGAGCATTGAGTAGATTAATGGTTACAGTAGAACGATATCCAGAATTGAAAGCTACAGATGCATTTCGTGATTTTCAGGCACAATACGAAGGAATCGAAAACAGAATTGCCAAAGCAAGAAGAGATTACAATGAAACTATACTTCCTTATAATATTGGAAGAAAAAAGTTCCCGAAAAACCTAATTGCAAAGGCTTTTGGATTCGATGAAAAAGAAGAATTTAAATCTAATGAAGGGGCTGAAAATGTAAACGCGGACGAAATAGACTTGGGATTTGAGTAAGAAAAAAATAGACGTCCAAACCTTCTTGAACCAAGAAGAAGAAAAACGAATACTCGAGGCAATAAGGCTTGCGGAGCTGAATACCTCGGGGGAAATTCGTGTGCATCTGGAATCGGTATGCAACAAGGATACGCTAGCAAGGGCACAGGAAGTTTTTCATCAATTAAAAATGCATAAAACTGCCCTACGAAATGGTGTTTTATTCTATGTAGCTACCGAAAATAAACAATTCGCAATTTTGGGAGACAAAGGGATAAACGAAAAAGTGGAAGCAACTTTTTGGGATTCTACCAAAGACCTAGTTTTACATCACTTCAAGAAAGGAGAAAGAGCTCTTGGCCTAGAATCAGGTATAGGAAAGGCCGGAGAAAAGTTAAAAGCATTTTTTCCTTACCAACAGAATGACCAAAACGAACTATCCGATGAAATTTCTACAGGACATTAACTAAACTAACAGGAGGTTTTACTTCACTCTCCCACAAATCAATGATAAAATTCAAACTCATACTATTTAGCATTTTTTT
The DNA here is from genome assembly GCA_023255335.1 of Flavobacteriales bacterium. Lineage (GTDB taxonomy): Bacteria > Bacteroidota > Bacteroidia > Flavobacteriales_D > CAJJDF01 > CAJJDF01. The sequence goes on from JALRIS010000110.1 coordinate 14,370, forward strand.
CTCCGTAGCAGCCATTTATGGACAATCAGATTGCTTTCCAGATCACACTCCAGGAACATTCGTTTATGACCAAGCCAATGTTTTGTCAGAAGCTGAAGAACTCTTGTTACAACAAAAATTATCTGCGTTTACTGCCCGAAGTTCCAATGTATTAGTGGTAGTGGTAGTATCAGATTTATGCGGATACGACAAATCGCAATACGCCATAGAATACGGAGATCAATTAGGAGTAGGAAGAGCAGACAAAGACAATGGACTTGTTTTCTTGGTAAAGCCGAAAACTGCGAATGAAAAAGGCGAAATTTTTATTGCTATTGGAACTGGACTACAAGGCGCCATTACGGATGCCGGAACCAGAAGAATTATTGACTATGAAATAATTCCGTTCTTCAAGCAAAACAATTACGCTGGCGGAATTGAAGCCGGAACAACTACGCTAATGAGGATTGCTGAGGGCGAAATATCCGAACAAGATTACAAAGAATCCAAAGAAGGTGGAAGTTGGGTTATTTTTGTTTTTTTTGGAATCATCCTAATTCTCTTTATCCTTGCCCAAAAATATGGAAAAGGTGGCGGTGACGATTGGGAAAATTATGACCGCAACGGCAAACACCGAGGAGGAAATAGCGCTTGGCCATGGATTTTTCTAGGAGGATCTGGTTTTGGAGGAGGTTCGAGCCGCGGAGGTGGATTTGGTGGTGGCGGATTTGGCGGTTTCGGGGGTGGTGGATTTTCTGGCGGAGGAGCTGGCGGAAGCTGGTAAGGAGAAGTTAGTAGTTGGATGTTGGATGTTGGAAAGTTACTTTTTAAGCTATTTCAAAGATTTTAATGTCGAATAGTTATTCAGGCATTTCGAAGCATACTTCTAGTTGTAAAGATTTCAATCTTGCCCAAAAAGGCAACTGAATACCAGATAAAACCCAATGAAAACGGCCACTCACAAGGAGCAGCCGATCTCTAAACAAAAAAAAGAAAATTATGAATGCTATTCCCCAATAGCAGGTTTTTGGCCCGATTCTAGCGAACTAGAAAGGAAACCAAAGGTGTTTTAGTTTCCAGTATCTATAAAAATCCACTGTGGCTGTAATTGATTAAATTTTGTAAGTTTCATAGTAAATAATTTTATCTGTGTCAGTTGATTTGATATAAAGAAACAACAAAATACCTAAGAAAAAAGGGAGGTTTATTAAATGGTCTGTTTCATCTATTATTCGGTATTTTTTCACGTTTCCTGCATCAAAAGACCAATTTAACGGTCGTTCTTCGCTTTGAGCAATATTTCCTTTGTCTCATTTCTTTAATTATTCTTATTTTAACCGTACCAAACAGAAACGACATTTCGCTTATGGCAATCAAAGCACTGATAATTGATGACGAGGAACTAGCACGAGAAAATCTCTCTATGATGATTAGTAGTTTTTGTCCAGAAATAGAAGTGGTGGGCAAAGCCCAAGACAAGGAAGAGGCCAAACACAAAATTCGTTCGCTTTCTCCAGATGTCATTTTCCTCGATATTTGTATGCCTTCAGGAACGGAAGGACTTTCGCTCTTGGATGAGATAGAACACACAGGTTTTTTAGTAGTTTTTGTAACCGCTTTCAAAGAATATGCCTTGAAAGCTTTTAATACCAATGCGGTTCATTATTTGTTGAAACCCATTGATATTGATGAACTTATTGAGGCAGAAAAGAAAATTCAAGAGAGAATAAATTTACTAGATTCTGATCCACAAAATAAATCGAACTACCAGGAATCGATTATGAATGCCGCACAAAGTATTCGGACAAAAATTACTGATAAATTAACCATTTCGCATAGTCGTGGAATAAAAATTGTCTCTATCAGCGAGATAGAATATATAGAGGCAAAGGGCAACTGCACTGATCTATATTTTAAAAATAAAACGAAATATACCGACACTCGCACCTTAAAAACCTATGTGAATATCTTGAGTGACTCGCATTTCTTCAGAACCCATAAATCCTACCTCATAAATTTAAATTGCCTGAAAGAATACCTCACCATGGATGGAAACATGGCAGTGATGGAAAGTGGAAAGGAAATTCCTGTGGCACGAAGCAAAACTAAAGAATTTGTGAGTTTATTGAAAAACTTATAAAAAACAATAACTTTGCGCTGAAAACAGAGGAAAATGGCGAAGAATAAACTCATGAAATTTAACGAAATGAAATCCATGGAAAGGGTTTTTGAACCATCTATGAGTGATTTTATTGACGTAACATATCCTTTAAAAGGGAATTGGAACAAAGAAGTGTTCAAGAATGAGAATCCTATTGTGCTAGAACTAGGATGTGGAAAGGGCGAATACTCCGTAGGGATGGGCAGAAAATATCCCAACAAAAACTTTATTGGCATCGACATAAAGGGCGCACGCATATGGAAAGGAGCCAAAGAAGCCAATGAGGAGGGGCTTACCAATGTTGCTTTTTTACGAAATGTAGTCGATTTCGTTGAGCATTTTTTTGAAGAAAATGAAGTGGACGAAATATGGTGTACATTCTCTGATCCTCAACCCAAAAAACCCAACAAAAGACTCACTTCCCGGACGTTCGTAAACCGTTACAAAAAAGTATTAAAACCAAACGGGATTATTCATCTAAAAACAGATAATACGCTCTTGTATGAATCTACGCTCGAAGAAATAGAAGAACATGGATATGAACTACTCTCGAACTCAAATAACATTTACGAAAAAGATTGGGATTCTTTTTCAAAAGAGGTTCAAGAAATTTTATCTATTAAGACGCATTACGAAACTTTGTTCGCAAACAAAGGATTCAAAATAAAGTATGTCGCGTTTAAAGTAGACAACTAACAGTCTTCTTCTACTGTGATAGAAACATAGTTGACGTTTCCATTAATCGGTGGATTTATTTTTTTAATCTCAATTCTGGCATGAGCCAATTCGAACGACTCATTTTTCAATCGATTCAGAATTCTGTAACCCACAGTTTCTATAAGTTTTGAACGAATGGCCATTTCTTCCTCCACTATTCTATTCACTATCACATAATCAATCGTCTTGGATAAATCGTCCTTTTCTGCAGATTCTTTAAAATCTGTGGTAAGCTCCACATCTACAATGTATTCATTTCCAATAATGGCCTCTTCCTCTAAACATCCATGGTGAGAAAAAGTTTTGATTCCAATTACCGATACTTTATTCATTTCGTTTATTGTTAAAAAACACAGAGTTACCTCTGAATATATCCTTGCCTTTTTTGAGTTTGATTATGTTCGTTTCAAAAGACAATGAATCGATTGCAAAGTTGGCTAATTTATCTTGATTTTTTCTATAAAACCTCAACAAAGAATCCATCCTCTCTGGGAACGTGTAATTGGTGTCTTTGTTTACAAATTCAGACAAACCATCTGTATCAAAAAGTTGAGTAAGCTGAACAAAAGACAGGGCTTTTACTGGCTCCAAATCCTCGTATTGTTTGGACTCTTCTACTATTCGATTCAGGGCTATCTCAGACACTTCTTTCATCGTATTTGACAATACATAATACTCTTGATTGGCTTTGTAAATTTCATAGGTAATCCCATATTTCTGAAAAACCCCTTGATACAGTGCCACTGATGTGTCGCGCATTAATTCTCTGTCCAAGTTAAAGTTTGCGATACTCCCTTCCAATACATTCATGTCGTACAGCAGGTTCGCAAATTCCTTTTGCGACATAAAACCCTCTGGTTTGTCGATCGAATTTTTTTCTGGATTACACTGCCAAAAAAAAAGAAGAACTGTGGTAATTAGTAAATATCTCATTGTCTATCAAACGAAAGTCTTTGGCCATTAGTGCCTTCAATAATTTTCCCTTCGTTCCACACGATATTTCCGCTTACGATAGTCGTTTCTATTCGTGAGTGAAATTCTTGACCTTCAAATGGAGACCAACCGCATTTATACAGGAGATCCTCTTTTTCTACTGTATAGGATTGGTTCAAATCGGCAATGAATAAATCGGCAAAATACCCTTCTCTCACAAATCCTCTTTTTTCGATCTGAAAACATCGTGAAACATCGTGACTAAACTTTTGGGCAATGTGGGTCAGTTCTATTTTTCCTTGGTAATAGAGTTCAAACAATGCATTAAGAGCATGTTGAACCAAAGGACCACCCGAAGAGGCTTGGGTATACACTCCATCTTTTTCTTGGGTTGTATGAGGAGCATGATCCGTAGCTACCACATCAATCACATTGTTATTAAGGGCTTGCAAAATGGCATCTCTGTCCGATTTTTTTTTCACCGCAGGATTCCATTTTATTCTGGCTCCTTTGGTTTTATAATCTTCCTCTTCGAACCACAAATGATGAATGCATGCCTCGGCAGTAATGCGTTTTTCTTCCAAAGGAATGTCATTTCTGAACAGGCTCAATTCCTTTGCTGTAGAAATATGTAATATGTGTAATCGAGTATTGTATTTCTTTGCTAATTCTACCGCCAAAGATGAAGATAAGTAACAAGCTTCTTCACTCCGTATGATTGGGTGCATCTCAATAGGGATGTCGTCTCCATACTTTTCTTTGTAGAGTGCTGTATTTCTTCTTATTGTGGCTTCATCTTCGCAGTGAGTGGCTATCAGCATTTTACACTGCGAAAAAATATGAGTGAGGGTTTCCTTGCTATCTACCAGCATGTTTCCGGTAGAGGATCCCATAAAAACTTTCACTCCGCAGACTGTTTTTGGATCTGTTTTTAGCACTTCCTCGATGTTTTCATTGGAAGCTCCCATAAAAAAAGAATAGTTTGCCAATGAACTCTCTGCCGCAATTTTATATTTGTCCTCCAAGAGTCCTTGAGTAAGTGCATTGGGCACTGTATTGGGCATCTCCATAAAAGAAGTAATACCACCTGCCACAGCCGCTCTTGATTCTGTTCGGATGTTTGCTTTGTGGGTCAAACCTGGTTCTCTAAAATGTACTTGATCATCTATGGCTCCGGGAAACACATGTTTTCCTTCTGCATCAATTACGCGAGCAGAATCGTGTGAAATAGAATCTGCAATCTGCTCTATTTTATCATTGAATATTAGAATATCTTTTTTTTGGATCAGCCCTTCGTTTACTAGGGTTCCATTCTTTATAAGAATTGTGGACATGCGCTATTTTTGTTTTGGAAGTAAAAATAACCATTGAAACGGGGAAATACTATTCTTGTGGAAAGTTTATTTCTTTTTGGATATTTTCTTGAATCTAAGTTTGAAAACACCAAAAATTGCTTCCTTAAAAATAGAGGTGTCCATTTTTGAATTCCCGAGTTCTCTGTCTTTGAATGTAATGGGAACTTCTTTTCCTTTAAAACCTAATTTGGTTGCCGTATACTTCATTTCTATCTGAAAAGCATATCCTATAAATCTGATAGAATCTAAATCTATAGTTTCCAATACTTTGCGAGAATAACACATGAAACCAGCGGTGGTGTCTTTGATTCGTACCCATAAGATCATTCGCACATAAATAGAGGCAAAATAGGACAAGAACAACCTGAATTTATCCCAATTACTTACTCCACCACCTTTTACATACCTCGAACCGATACTAAAATCATATCCCTCTTTTGCGCAGGCGTCATACAAAGCTGGTAGTTTATCTACTGGGTGTGAAAAGTCGGCATCCATCTCAAAAATAAAGTCGTAGCCATTTTTGAGCCCCCATTTGAATCCATGAATGTAAGCAGTACCCAAACCAAGTTTACCGGTTCGTTCTTCCATGTGCAGTGACTCTGGAAACTCACGCTGAAGATTTTTGACAATCTCGGAAGTACCATCAGGCGAACCATCATCTACTATTAACACATGAAAAGCACTGGGAAGCGAGTGAACCGTGCGGATCATCTTCTCAATGTTTTCTTTCTCGTTGTAAGTGGGTATGATTACTAAACTGTCCGACATAATGTTAAAACCAACTCAAATATAGGATTTTGTATCTGTTTTGAAAAACAATTCTTTTCAAATTAACATTATTTAAATAAGTCCTTCGGAATAATACACACAGGAATTGGATTCATTTTATGTTGATTGGCTTTGTTTAATTTTCTGAAAATCGTTAACACTTCCTGTTGTCTATTGGTTAATAAGGTTTCATCTCCCTCAAATTCCATGGCCCATTCAAGCTCTGGATAAGAAGCTCCTAGTTGGTCTTCGTCTGACCTGTCGTCTCCCCATAAGCCATCAGTTGGCTTGGCACTTTGAATTTCTTGGATTACACCTAGTTCTTTTGCAATCTCAAAAACTTGAGACTTCATTAAATCTGCAATAGGACTTAAATCTACTCCTCCATCCCCGTATTTGGTAAAAAATCCTACCCCAAAATCTTCTACCTTATTGCCGGTTCCTGCCACCAAATATTTATGGTGCCCAGCCAATGCATACAAGGTTGTCATTCTGAGTCTTGCTCTCACATTTGCCATAGTCAATTCGTCCTGTATTTCTACTGGGTAATCCTTGCAGACTTGATCAAAAGTTGTCGTTAAATCCACAACTTCGGAAGATACTCCCTCAAAATTTTCTTTGAGCCATGCAATGTGCTTATTGCTTCTTTCAAATTGGTTAGGTACTTGGTGAATGGGAAGATTAAGGCAAATTAGTTTTTTTCCTGTCATTGCACAAAGTGCAGACGTTACCGCTGAATCTATTCCTCCAGAAATACCGATAACAAAACCATTCATCCCTGCTTTTGTGGAGTATTCTTCCAGCCAATCCACAATATACTCGATTACTTTTTTTGTTTTCATAGTTTATTTCTAAAAAAAACACCCGCTCAATGATTGGCGAGTGTTTGTTTGATTCTTATAGAATTTTTATTTTCTTAAAACAACACCCCAATTGTAACAGCAATTCCGTGAGCAGTAAATTTCTGGCTCAATGGTTTGAATACTCCAGGATCTTTTTCGTTCAGCATCAATTTAGAATCTTTTTTTACTGAGTTAGTAAATCCTAAATTATAATGAATAGCTCCAAATACTGAGGTTCCTTCTGAAATCTTGTATTCTACACCCGCTCCCGCTCTTAGTTGCATTCTCACTGGCTGCATGTCT
>JALRIS010000087.1 GCA_023255335.1 Flavobacteriales bacterium
ATACTGCGTTGTTTATTTTTGCTGAATATGTTTCATTATTCCACAGTATCATACCTCCACGTGGTCCACGCACTGTTTTGTGTGTGCACGATCATTACGTAGACACCATTTGTCAATCCGCTCACACTAACTTGTTCTGTATGTTCGTCTTGAGACAAGAGGATCTTGCCCGTAAGGTCGTACACTTCTATCCTAATCACAGGTTCGTCTGAGGTAATTGTGAGTCTCTCAAAGGCGGGATTTGGATACACCTCAACGCGTATTTTTTCTCGCTCTATTACAGTTGTATTTGTATTGTCAATGGGCAAAACTAGTCTACTCGGTGTGGACGGTCCTACATGAATTTTGTTAACTGCAATTAAGGGATTAAACACTGAATCAAGATTATTACCCGGATACATTTCTTCCCCGTTATTCATGTTTCTGTTGTATTTTGGGTAATTACTTCCGGTCACAAGTAATCTCAGTTTATGCCCGGCCTTAATTGTAATTGCAACACTTGGCAAATCTATCGAAACCGGATACACAACTCCTTGTTTCATAAAAGAAGTATCACTCAATCTAAATCCATTTCTGAATCTCATTCTTTTTATCCCGTCCAGTATTAACATGGATCTTCCATCAGGATACACTTCTGTAAGTCGAACAGCTACATCTGTGTCCTTTCTGTCGGAACTTAAGTAGAAATGAGCTTCTGGCCTTCCCTTTATTTTCAAGTCTTGAGAAGAAACTGCTGTTTCAAAAGTCAATAAATCAGCTCTCGACTCTACATCGGGCACTTGGTCGTAAGGCCCCTGAACCAAATCATTTCGCATAGTAGCTCCGCCAATTGTAGGGGAAGGAGAGCTGGGATTGTAGGTGACAGCCAAACTGTCGTGGATAGCTTGGGAAGTAGATAAACTTCCATCTGGCTGGAGGTAGTAATTTGTAGAAGTCGTGTAAGAAACTGGCCATTGAGTATCTTCCAACCATTGTTCGTCTCCCATTTGGTAATACATGACAGGTAGTTTGGTTTCCCAACCATTTGATTGATTCCTCAAATGATGTTCAAAAAGTCTCAACGCCATCGAATCACTGATTGCCTCTGCATTTGGGTAATTCAACTGTCCTTGATTGGCTGAACCTACGTAGGAGGTTCCATTTCCACCATGAGCCCAAGGTCCTAACAAAACATGATGCTTAGTTCCAGTGGGCAACGGTGAATTTTTAGAACAAGTGTCGTATTGAAATAGTGTGGATTCTATGTTGTGGTCATACCAGCCTCCAATCATGAGCATAGGAATTTGTATACTATCTGGATAAATAGATAATCCCTCGATAGCTGCCCAAGTAGCATTGTAATATGGATTGGCAGAAACCGTAGAAGAAACACCAAATCCTAAATTGTCTATTTGTTCAATTAACTCCGTACGAGCCGCGCCTCCGGTGTAGTAATGTTCAAAACTATAGTGTGGAGCTGCTACAAGCGGAACTGCACAAGTTAAGTGAGGAGGACGTTTCTTTGCGGTTTCAAATTGTACATTTCCCAATGCCGAAGGTCCCCAGGTTCCAATTTTCCCGGTACTCCAAGATTGGGACGCTATCCATTCTACCAAATCATAACCATCTTCCCCAATTCCTACTCCTGGTAACGCTTTGCTGGCATTTGAGAATCTACCCCGCCAATCTAGTATAACAAAAGCATAGTTGCTCGCGGATAAGTTTCTCACAACCCCCAAAGGCAAACCTAGTCTAAATCTATTCTTTCCGTAGGGAGTTTGAATAAGTATTACAGGAAAAGAGCCAGTAGAATTTGGCAAGTACACGTCAACCTCCAAACTATCTCCTTGGGAAGTTGGAAACATCACTTGCTGAGGAGAAAGTAATTGACTGTGGACCGAGAGTCCAAAAAAGAACAGAAATGTGCTGATGGCTATTTTCATTTTTTCATTGTTGGTAGATATTTTTGTTCAATCACTGAAAGGTGATGTTGCGTGTGTCCGGCAATGATATGAGCAATCATCTCTACGGTTAATTTTTCTTTGCTTGCAATCCCCGTTCGCGACAAAGCAACTGCCGGAAGTTGGATAAAAAACATTATTGTGGCTCGGTGAACCGCAACGAATTCATTGAGCAATTGATCTTTAAACTTTTCTTTAGCATTCGATTCTTGTACATACTGATTGTGCTCATAACCAGGCAGTTCAGTAGAATCATTTCTTGCAAATCTCAGAGCTCGATAAACGAATATACGTTCTGTGTCTATCAAATGTTGCACAACCTCCTTAATGGTCCATTTCCCCTCGGCATACTGATAATTCATTTCTTCTTCACTAAACGATTGGATTAGCTGAACCAAATGATTGTGACTCTCTACCAAGGTGGTCTCGATATCATTGGAGGTGGAAAGCTTTACGTATCTGTCAAAATAAGGCATAGTTTACTTGGTTTCTATTATTTCAAAAAGTATTACAACTGTTTTTTCTCGAGGTTCTGCATTTGAATGAACCGTGATTGTTTTGGATAATTCTCCAAATAATTGTTCGGTATTTATTTCAGCTAAAATTGTTTTAGATTCTCCTGGATTAAGCCTAAAAGAACTTTCTGCCACAACCGTACAACTACAAGAACCCTCAATTCGAGAGACAATCAGTGGCGCGTTTCCGGTGTTAGAGATGTCAAACTCCACCTGAATAGGAACTCCATTTTTTCTCTTTCCCAATTCAAGTATCTCTTTGCTGAAAGTAATATCGGGAACAGAATCTGTTCTTCCTCCATAATTCACCGATTGAATTTCAATTTTTCTTTCTAAAGCTGCAGCTCGACTGTAAACAGAGTTTCGTTGGTCATTCACGTTATCACTAACAAGATTGCTTGCCGTATATTCACCAAAAGGAATGCGTTTGATAGCTAATTCGCCACCATTTTCCGCTTTTCGTAATAAATAATGAACGAATCTTCCATTCTCAAACTCCGTCAGATAGTTCTCCAAACTGGCTATTCTTCTTTCGGTAAGGTTTACGTTATACTCTGTTTTTGCCAGTGGACTTGCGAATCCCTTAATTGTCAGTTCTATTTTATTTCCTTTTTCTAGCTCCGTCAACAGTAATTTGGTAAACAAGGTCAAGTCCTCAACTCCTTTTTCTACATATTCTCTAAAAAAATCTTGGATATCCAAGATAGCCTCTTCTTCCTGTACTCCTGTCAATCCTTTGGAATACTCCTTTTCATAAGTAGGTATTCTAGAAATGTAGTCCTGATAGGTGCTCAAATAGCTCAAGTTTGTGGTTTTGCTATTAGTCCTTGGATTGGGCCTGTCGTTATGAAAATAAAGCGTTACAGGTAAATAATCATTTAGCTCTGCAAGTGTTGTGATTTCTATTTCTTGGGGCTCAGGTTTTTTGGGGAAGGTTACTGAATAAAGGTCATTACAACAGGTAGAAAGCTTGTTTATACTCAAGTCAGCCCTATTAGAAGCGAGATAATTGATTTCATTCTTTGAGTCAATAAAATAATAAAGATCATTCCATCTGGAGTTAATTGGCGCTCCTAGGTTTTGAGGTCTATTGAACCGGATGGGAGTTCCTTTGGATTGAAAAATATCAAATCCGCCCAATCCAGCGTGCCAGTCTGAACTAAAATATAGCGTGCTTGTTTCGCTGTCATAAAAAGGGGTAATTTCATTGTCGGGAGAATTAATTATTTCTCCTGCATTTGTGGGAGACTCAAATTCACCTTCCCTATTTCTTTTGGTGTACCAAATATCCATTCCACCAAAGCCACCTTTTTTATCCGAGACAAAAAACAGATACTCTTCGCCTTCTATTTCGCAACTCATTGGATGAGTTTCAGTAAAATTGGGGTCACTAATTGATAATTTCTTCGGATCGCCCCACTTACCCTTGTCATAATTTGAGACAAAAATATCGCAGTCATTGGAAGAATTGCATCTAGTAAAATAAAATAATGTAGATGTTGCATTGAAACAACCGTTAGCAGCCTGATATTGCGGGGAGTTGATTACCATCGGCAGTTCCTTATTAAGTTGCCAAATGGAATCAGTATATGCCGCTTCGTAGAGTTTGAATGAATACAATTCGTCATACACCTCCCCATTTTCACCCATATTTTTTGCGCGCAAGGAAGCAAACATAAGTTTATTCTCAAATGAAATAGGACTAATTTCTGACGCTCCAGTGTTAATACCCGAACCTAAATTTATGACAATCGCCTCATTTCTATATTTTTCCTCTCTTCTGGCATAAGCAGAAGCTTTAATTTCTTGTTTTGCCTTTATGTTTTCGTAAGAATTTCCTTTTCGATAAATAGTTTTTACACGTTTCCAAGTCTTGTAACTCTCCAAATAATCTCCATTTATTTTTTGCAGGGTTGCCAACCAAAATACTGCCTTTGGATATTCTCTTCCTCCGTCTTTCTTGTATAGTTTGGTGAAATAATAAAGTGATTTTTTGTACTCATTGGATAACCTCAAGGAATTGGCATACCTGTACATTACTTCCAAATCTAGTGAATCATAAGCCAAAGCAGTTTTGTAATGTACAGAAGCACACACATAATCTCCTTTTTCTTCGCACTTCTCGGCAATGTTTAAATATTGATTACGCGATTGTCCCCATATTTGAAAAAAAGAACAAAGTAATACAAGTAATATGGCAGAGCGTTTTGTCATAAATAATCAGGACATTTTTTGAATTTTTCCGCATTCATTTTCAATTGTTTCAATACATAAATTGCCGACAACTCTATCCCTCCTCTTCCATTACTTGCTTGCCGCAGAGTAGATAAGTTGATGTCGTAGCTCAATCCAAAATGCCAGTTATTGTAATCATACTCGGCAGTAATAAAACCCGCATCTTTGGTTCTAAAAAATACACCTAGGTAAGCGGCTTGTTTTGCACCTACCGCCTCGCTCAAGATATATTTTCCTCTGGCGCCCACAATGTATTCGAAATACGTTCCTTGAGCCATAAAAAACATCGAAGGAATAAGGTCAACGGCAGAAGACACATCAAATTGATAACTGGCATCGGCAACAAACCTCCTATCCAGCTGTATTGCTTGGTTATTGAAGTAACTTTCTTTGGGTTTTGTCATGTTAAATAATCCAAGTCCCAGTTCCAATTGTCGTCTATTTGCTAGTTGTTGCGAATACCTTACACCCGAGTGAAGGTTAAAAAATGTTTGTCTGTTGGCTGAAAAATTTTCTCGGCTTGGCAATCCTTGCTGAAAGGAAAGACCGTTGTATTGAGCATCGAACCTCAACTCATCAAAACTAAGAGTTTTGTTTGTAAATCCTGCTTGCCCACCAATGGCGAGAGTTTTGTCGCCTCCAAGACGAATGCTGTAACTCCCTGATAAATTGAACACTGTAGTTGTAAATTTTGAATCACCCGTATTGTCATGGCTGAACATAGCTCCTACTCCAATCCCATCTATACCAAAAACATTAGCCATATCACCCGAAAGACTCACTGTTGAAAAAGGGACCGTTACGGCATTCCATTGGTTTCGATAGTTTCCGGCAAACCGATAATCTCCTTGAAATAACCCTGTGCTTGCAGGATTTAAAGTCAGTGGAGAATTGTAAAATTGAGAAAAATGTATGTCCTGTCCCCGAACTACAGAATAGCACATGAGAAAGAGTATAATCTCTATGTAGGTAGTTCCTCTCAATCTTTATTGTATAACCAGTTTTTCAGATTTGTTGGCGTAATGAACTATATACATTCCCTTGGGTAAATCAGAAACATCTATTCGGTTAGAATTTTGAGTAGAAATTAATTTTCCTGAGGTATTAAACAAAGAAGATGAAACCTTCTTCGTGAAATACAAAAACTCTCCTTTGGTAAGAGGGTTTGGAAACATTGAAATTTGTGCTTCATTCAGTTCATTAATACCGACCACTTCATTGTCTTGAATAAACACCGTATCTTTTGAAATCGATCCAACTTCTCCGTTAGTAACAGTGGTAATGGTAAAAATTAATGTTTCGATTCCTTCTATCGCTGCATCATCAATCAAAAAATAGGGAATACTGTCTCTCACTTTCCCATTAGAGAATGAGTAGGTGCGGGGAAATACCACACTTGACGAATAATCTACACCCGAAGCAGCTGTGCTGTTGGCTGTGTCAAGATCAATCGTAACAGTTACGGTGTCATCCAACTCATTAGATAAATTGAATCCTACATATTGAAGTCCGTCTCCCTCTGAACGAAAAGTACTGGAAGCATCAAAGTTTACTTTTGGTGGAGTCAAATGGTTAAGAACAAACAATCCTCTTCGTCTGTCAGAGGCCAAAATTTTACCTGAGGCGAGCAGAGGATAAACTCCCCAACATCCTTCACCTCCTGGACCATTCGGTCCTTGGTATGTGTCGTAATAACCAATGTTTTTTACATTAAACTTATTCGATATATCGTACACTTGCACTCCATCGTAATAATAACTTACGTAAGCATACTTTCCTTTGATAATAGGGTTGTGAGGTATTTGAGTACTATTTGGCAAAGCAGGCCCCTCCAAATCTGTCACTTGAATATTGGTAACATCGGACACATCCATAAACTTGGTCCTTTTTCCATGAGTTTCATCACACATTACGTAAGTCGTGTCATCATCCATTAAATATCCCGAGTGATTGTATCCTTGGTCCATGTAACTGGAAATGGAACCCAGGATTACGGGGCTTAGAGGATTACTAAAATCAATGATATGCATGGCATTTTCATCGTTGGTGTAAGCTATGTTGTCCCTGACAAAAATATCGTGCACATACCCAACAAACGAACTCCACCAGACAACATCATTTTGTAAATCAGCCACAAGCGTGGGTGCCGTGGGTGTGGAAATATCAATTATTCGCAGTTCATTGGTTCCAATTTGTGTATTTCCACCGCAAGAATAAAGCAAATCGTAAGCCGAATCGATGAATATATTGTGGGAGCGAACCAAAAGATTTCTGCTGTCGTATACTACACTCACCGAATCGGGTAAAAACGAAAGGTCCGCAATTTGCAAACTACTATTGGCTTGATCACAAACCATGTACAAATATCCGTTTCTTACATCAAAATCTCGGTGAGTAACATTTCCTCTGTATTGCCCAGGCACGAAATCCACTTCTATTAAGTTGGTAGGATTTGTTATATCAATGATATGGGTTCCTTGAGTAGAACCTAATACGGCATACTCTACTCCTTTCATTTCAAAACCAAATACCTCGTTGTAAGTAAATCCCCCTGCATTGGTTGGAATGGTAGTGTCGTTCCAATTTCCCAATAAGCGGAAATTTTTGCTTTGTGAAAAAGATTGGAGACTAAGAATAGAAAAAGCCAAAAGGATATATTGTTTCATAGAAGTTACGGTTATTGTATTCTCTAAATTACAAAAAAAAAATAAAGAATTTAAAAGATATCATCATGATTGGATGATAAAAGGAAAAACAAGAGATTTGTATTTTACTGGAAAAGAATATGTTGGTTATCAAATGCAATTTGATTTTGATGATTAGTTGTGAATAATTTTATTTGTCCTAATTGTTTGAGTGAAGAAATTTTGACTGAAAAATTTATCTCTATAGAATTACCAAAGAGTAATGATCCATGGTCATCTGTTACTCAAATAATACAATGTGGAAATTGTAAAAAAAATATTCCAGCACATCTTGGGGAAAGATGGAATAATATTACTTTGGAACATGCAAAAGAAGAATTTAAAAAATATTATGATTTATATGATTAATTCAATTTTTAGAAAGAAACTTTACTAAGTTTTGTAAAGCCCTATTTTTAGATGAAGTCTTTGAAATCATCATACAAGCTTCAGATTTTAATATTTCACCATCTTTTAATATTCTTAAGTT
>JALRIS010000208.1 GCA_023255335.1 Flavobacteriales bacterium
AGTGAACAAAAGCCCCTTAAGCCCAGAAGGCATAAATTCATTCATTGCTTTGACAAATCCTTTTCCAGATTCGGCTTGCGATAACTCTGGATACACCACTAAGGCACAAAGACCGACAATAATCCATGGCCAAGGTCTTAAACAATAATGGGCGATTTGAAAAAAGAGAGTAGCAAAAACAGAGTGCTTTTCATTCTTTGTGCTCATCATTCTTTGTGAAATATAACCGCCACCTCCTGGCTCAGCTCCTGGATACCAACTTGCCCACCACTGAACTCCCACAAAACTAAAAAAAGCAAGAATAGACAAAGAGAATGTGCCCACGGAATTACTGGAGTTGAAGTTTGGAAAAAACTCAAACCTCCATGCGGGAAGCTTTTCCTTGAGCCCATCTATTCCTCCAACTTTCTCGGAATTTACCATAATAACAGCCAAAATAACACACCCTGCCATGGCCAATACAAATTGTAAGGCATCTGTAATTGCAACACCTAGTAATCCAGAAATAGTGCTGTATATAGCAATTAGAACCATAAGTCCGGCTACGACTTGAAAGGCCGTAAAGTAATCAATACCAAAAAATTCTTCTAAAATTTTTATCATGGCGGCATTCACCCAACCGATAACGATGGCGTTAAAAAAAATTCCTAAATAAACAGATTTGAAACTTCTGAAAATATTGACCGCTTTCCCAGAATATCTTATTTCCAGAAATTCTAGCTCAGTTAAAACATCTGCGCGCCTCCACAATTTGGCAAAAAAGAAAGTGGTCACCATTCCGCCAATCATCATATTCCACCAAAGCCAATTTCCAGAAACACCATTTTTCTTGATTACCTCTGCCACCCACAAAGGAGTGTCGGCCGCAAAAGTAGTTGCTACCATAGAGATTCCTGCGATGTACCAAGGTAAGTTTCTGCCAGCGAGAAAAAAATCAGTCAAACTTTTACTTGCCGAGTTTTTAAAATATAACCCAATGAATAAGGTAATAAGTAAAAAGGAAACAATGATAGACCAATCGAGTACAGTGAAATTCATTTGCGTTCGTTTTGAATGAACAAAAGTAACGGTTCGTTCACAAATTCACTAATTTTATTGAATTTGCTTCTAAGTAGAAATAACAGAACCGATTAAAATACAATTCCACTAGTTTCGTTATATTTGCCCAATAACCCTTTATACCTTCATTCCCATGTGGAAAAAAATAAAATCTAGTCCGTTTTTCAGACACGCGGCACTTGCCTTGTCAGCAGTTGTTCTGTTGATTGTAGGAACATTGATGTGGCTTAAGTCATACACACTCCACGGAGAAAAAATCGAAACTCCCAATTTCATGGGGATGTCGCTAGAAGAGGCAACCACCTTGGCGAAAGAGAAAAACTTAAGGTTAGCGATAGATTCTGTGTACAGCTCCAAACCTTTAAATACTGTTATTTTACAGAATCCGGTGCCTTTTTCTGATTCTACGGAGTCTTGGGTGAAAAATCAACGAATTATTTATCTCACTCTTGTGAGGTCTACCAAACAAAAAATAAAACTCCCAGCCATTATCGATAATTCCAAATCGTTGGCAGCAACCAAGTTAACTATTGCTGGACTTAATCCTAATTGGGAATACCAATCTAGTCCTTACAAAGATGTAGTGCTGGATGTGAAGTACAAAGGAAGCTCAGTAGAGAAAGGGTTTTTGTTGGAAAAAGAATCAACAGTTACGGTGGTGGTTGGTAAAGGTCAAGGAGAGGCGGCACAAATTCAAGTGCCAAATTTGATTGGAAAGACAATAAGCGAGGCAAACATAGAGTTATCCAATAAAAATTTCCAATTGGTTCCTGTTTTTAATTGCAGTGATTGCAAAACAGCAGCAGACTCTGCGAGTGCCGTGATAGAACAACAATCTCCCGAGTTTGTTGAGGGACTTACCGTAGCGGAGGGAAGTGAAATTATCATATTTTTGTCAAAATAAGCTCTATGCGTTTAAGTACTCTATTCTTTTTTTTCTTTTTCCCATTCTTAACTTTTTCCCAAGAAAGTTTGGAACCATTAGGTACAAATCCTCAATTGGTTCGTGAATCAAAAGCAAGTACTCGTTCCATTGACGCGTTATTTGTTTATGCCATTGATACCATTCATCTTCCCATAAAGGATGATTTTTCGAGAGATAGATTCAAAAAATATACTGCCAAACCTACAGATTCAAATGTATATGATTCAGTGTTTTACGCTATTTACAACGGTGGAATCCCAGAGGTAGATACAGCAGCATTTATGCTAGATACTACTTATCACTATCAATATACGCCTACCGCTACTCCCGATTCATTTCAGATCGATACTTTTCCGTTACCTTCACTGGGTACCCGGACCATTTGCGATTTGTCCAGTTATCCAGTTACGTGTACCACCGTGAGTGTATGGCCTCCCTACAATACAGATGATACGATTGGTACGCCAGCAAATCCCGATAATATTTATGGGGTTTTTCCGCCAGACGCTGAACAAGACTCTGCTCAAGTATATTTTGTGAGAGCAATTGATACCTTGAGTTTTTGGCAAGACAATTACGTGTATTTGAATAATGATTACGCCATCAATCCGCCAACAATAGGAGTTGTTACATTTGACGGGTTAAATGAAAACGGATATCCTTACGACTTCTCCACTGCTTTTACCTACGGAAAAGCTGATTATTTGACTTCAAAACCTATATTTTTAAATACAAAACCCAATGGTTTTCCTTACACGCTCTCAGACTCTATTTATTTAAGTTTTTACTATCAGCCACAAGGACTAGGAAACGAACCCGAACCAGAGGATTCTCTTGTTTTGCAATTTTATTCGCCCAATGACGATGAATGGGTTAGTATGTGGAAAGTTGACGGAAGACAATTGGACACTAATTTTTCGCAAGTGATGGTCAAAATCACTGATGTACGATTTTTAGAAGCAGGATTTCAATTCCGATTCTTGAATTATGCCTCACTTTCAGGTAGTTTCGATCATTGGAATTTGGATTATGTGTTTTTGGGTTCCTCTCGTTTTTCGTCAGATACCGTGAGAGATGATGTTGCTTTTCAGTTACCTTCTCACACTTTATTAAAAAATTACACGGCAATGCCGTGGAAGCATTTTAAATGGGAAACCACTTCTGCAATGAAAGATTCCATTTTTGTGTTTCAGCGAAATAATAATGCTGCTGGCAGGCTAGTAGGAAGCAACAAAATGGAAATATTTTATCAATCGACTCTACAGCAAACCATAGTAAATACAAATACTCCCTCTATCTCCGGCTTTACTGATTTTGCGACCGAATACAAATTGCCAGTGGGTTATTTTTACGATACAATGGTAAATGATACGAACGCGTCATTTTTGGTTGAAGTAACTCACAACACAACACCAGATTTTACCAGAACAAATGATACGTTGAGGTTTGTTCAAGAGTTTAGCGATTACTATTCGTATGATGACGGAACTGCAGAGGCAGCTTACGGAGTTCAAGGGTTGGGAGGGCTAAACTCAAAAATTGCTACTAGATTCTCTCTCGTGCAAGGTGATACAATAAAATCGGTTTTCATCCATTTTACACCCTCGGCTTATAACATGAGTTCCACTACTTTTATCATAACTCTTTGGAATGAATCTGGTGGAAAACCAGGTTCTGTTCTGTATCAAAAAGTTTCTTTGGATGTACCTCGATATAATCTTGGGGTAAATGGATTTTATGAATATCCTTTGGATAGCAATCATTACCTGCCAGCAGGGAATTATTTTGTTGGAATATCACAAACCACTCCCGATAGAATAAACATAGGTTTTGATAAGAACCTCAATAATTTGGATAACACGTATTACAACAGCAACGGGATATGGCAAAAGTCTGGGTTTGAAGGAACCTTAATGATAAGGCCTTCGTTTGTTTATCAACGTGATTACTCTGTTGGGTTATCTACAAAGCTTATTCAACCTAAAATTACAGTCTATCCCAATCCTGCCCAGTCACATATATCAATCGAATTATCTTCCGAAACGGAAATAAAGCAAATTGAGGTTATTGATTTGACCGGGAAGTTGGTTATTTCAACTACTTTTGTTTCCAGTTTGGATGTATCATTCCTAAACAAAGGAATGTATGTAATGAGAGTGACAGACGAAAAAGACAGACAAATTATAACTCGATTTGTCAAAAATTAAAATTTAAGTAAGGTGAGTCAAGAACGAAAGAAA
>JALRIS010000232.1 GCA_023255335.1 Flavobacteriales bacterium
AGACTCCAAAGGTGACTTGGTCATTGTTCATGCTAATAATGGTAAAAAAGTAATTGCTAGAACCCACAACCAAAGAAAGCTAGTGGAGGCGAGTCTTGAGAATGACATGGTTTTTTCTGTGGGGCCTGCCGGTACAGGTAAGACATACACGGCAGTGGCATTGGCGGTGAGAGCATTGAAAAATAAAGAGGTAAGAAAAATAATTTTAACCCGACCAGCCGTAGAGGCTGGTGAGAATCTAGGGTTTTTGCCCGGAGATTTGAAAGAAAAATTGGACCCTTACTTACAACCACTTTACGATGCATTGAGAGACATGATTCCGGCCGAAAAACTAGAAGATTATATCGAGCACAATATTGTTCAAATTGCTCCTCTCGCATTTATGCGCGGTAGAACATTGGACAATGCTTTTGTGATTTTGGACGAGGCTCAAAACGCCACGGAAGGACAAATTAAAATGTTTTTGACACGAATGGGAAGAAATGCTCAGTTCATAGTGAACGGGGATCCTTCTCAAGTAGATTTGCCAAGGAATCAGAATTCTGGTCTTATTAAAGCCTTGGCTGTATTAAGAGATATTGAAGGAATTGCTATTGTAGAATTGGACGAAAATGACGTAATTCGCCATCGATTAGTGAAAAAAATTATCAAAGCATTTAAACAGTAATAAAATGAATATTGAAAGCACCAAAACTTCCATTGCCAATAGCCAGAAAGCTGTCTATGATTATTTGATGGATCTGAATAACGTAGAAAGCTTATTGCCAGAGGGAAAATTCACTGAATGGAAGGGAAGCTATGACGAATGTTCGTTTAAAATGCAAGGTTTTAGTCTCACCCTGAAAAAAGAAAGCTCTACACCGAATAGTGAAATCAAACTTATCTCGGGAGAAGATTCGCCCATAGATTTTGATTTGTCAATTTTTATCGAAGAGAAAGGCGAAGTGTCCTCCGAAGCATTTTTGATCTGTGAGGCAAGAGTCAATACGTTTTTGAAAATGATGATAGAAAAACCCTTGACGAGTTTATTCAATCACATGAGCGAGAAACTTAGTAGAGTTTCGTTATAATTGTAAGTCACTTTGGTCTTACATGAGTCCTTTGTCATTAAAACTTACATACTCTCCGTCTCCAATAATAAGGTGATCGAGCACTTTCATGTCCAGAAGTTGAGCTCCTTCAACTACTTTTTTAGTTAAATTGAGGTCACTTTGGCTAGGAGATAAGTTCCCTGATGGATGGTTATGTGCCAGAATAATGGCCGATGCTAATTTCTCAATAGCAAGTTTAAAAATCACCTTAACATCTGCTGTGGTTTGAGAAACACCTCCACGTCCAATGAGTTGTTTGCCAATAATTTTGTTTGCTCTATTCAGGATAATTATCCAAAATTCTTCGTGAGGCAAATCGGTCAACACCGCCTTGATGTATTCGTAGGCTTGCTTGCTTGAGTTTACTTGCACTTTGTCAATAAGTTTCTCACTTTTTCGTCTACGACCAAGTTCCAATGCCGCCACAATACTTATCGCTTTTGCTTCGCCAATTCCTTTGAATTTCATGAGGTCCGCAAGAGAAAATTTGGCCAGTTCATTCAAATTGTTTTGAGATTCCTTTAATATCCTTTTGGAAAGTTCTATAGCACTTTCCTCTCTATTTCCACTACCAATTAATATGGCAATTAATTCCGCGTCAGAGAGTACTTGCCTTCCTTTAGACATTAGTTTTTCTCGTGGCTGATCATCCTCCGACCAGTTTTTTATCGATAGTTTTTCGGGAATTGGAGCGTCTTTTTTCACAAGCTTTTTTCGGTTTATTGAGCAGAAAGAACTATACAAGTATCTTCCTTCTTGTACAGATAGTTTCCTACAATTTACGAAAAAATTAAAACCTCGAAAAATCCCGAGCCTTTTACGCTGTTTTCAGTTTGCTCAATTTGGATTTACTAAACTTAGTTTTGGCGTAAGATTCTGTTATTTTTAATTTCTTAATTTCGGAATTGGATGGGATTTCAAACATTGCATCCGTGAGAATTGCCTCGCAAATAGATCTTAATCCTCTGGCTCCCAATTTATAATCCACTGCTTTATCGACAATAAAATCTAGTGCTTTTTTGTCAAAAGTCAATTGAACATTATCAAGCTCAAACAATTTTGTATATTGTTTCAAGAGCGAATTTTTGGGTTCTGTCAGGATTCTTTTTAGGGCTTCTTTGTCCAAAGGATTTAGGTGAGTAAGAATGGGGAATCTTCCAATAAGTTCTGGAATTAAACCAAAGGATTTCACATCCTGTGGACTCAAGAAGTCTAGCAAATTATCTTCTTCGATATCCTCGGAGCTTGACCCAAATCCTAGGGGTTGAGTTTTAATTCTTCGTTCGATTAATCGCTCAATTCCGTCAAAGGCTCCCCCAGAGATAAATAAAATATTTCTCGTGTCAATTTCCACCATTTTTTGGTCAGGGTGTTTTCTTCCTCCTTGAGGCGGAACACGCACATCCGTTCCTTCCAATAGCTTTAGTAAGGCTTGCTGTGTACCTTCTGAAGTTACATCTCTCGTAATGGAAGGACTATCACCTTTTCTTCCAATTTTATCTATTTCGTCTAAGAAAACAATTCCCTTTTGGGCAGCTTCTACATCGTAATCGGCAGCTTGTAAGAGTCTAGTGAGTAAACTTTCTACATCCTCTCCTACATAACCTGCT
>JALRIS010000004.1 GCA_023255335.1 Flavobacteriales bacterium
ATTCTTTCCCGTAACAAAGGGTCTTATTCAACTTCTCGGTTACAGGAAGCAGCTCTCAAGCGAGGACATACCGTACATATTATCGATCACTCGAGGTGCGAGCTAAAAATTGGAACAGGGTCTCACATTTACTATCAAGGCAAAAAACTTGATACTCCCGATTTTATTATTCCCAGAATTGGAGCTTCTTCCACATTTATTGGTTCCAATGTGGTGCGTCAATTTGAAATGATGAAAGTAAAAACAGTGGTGACTGCCAATGGACTGCTTAAATCTAGAGATAAATTAAGAGCCTCACAGAACTTAGTCTTTAGCGATATCGAGGTTCCAAAAACATATTTTCCTAGCCTACATCAATCCGATATTCCTTACATGATGGATCAGGTAAACGGAGTCCCTTTAATTATTAAACATCTCGAGAGTACGCAAGGACTCGGAGTTTTTTTGGCTGAAACAGAGATAGATGCGCGAAAATATTTGGATACTTTTAATAAACAAAACATCAAATACTTAATTCAGGAATACATCAGTGAATCAAAGGGAAAAGATGTACGGGCGTTTGTGGTAGGAGGAAAAGTAGTTGCAGCCATGAAACGAACGGCTCCAGAGGGTGAATTTCGTTCCAATATTCATCGAGGAGGAGTAGGAATGAATATTGAATTGACTCAAGAAGAAACTGATTTGGTGGTAAAAACTGCAAAAGTAATGAACTTATCTGTTTGTGGAGTTGATTTGCTTCAGTCGGATAGAGGGCCTTTGATTCTGGAGGTAAACTCTTCTCCAGGACTGGAAGGTATTGAAAGATATACACAAGTTGATGTGGCAGGATCAATTATGGAATATATGGAACAAAAATTAGCTAACTCATGATAATCAATAAGACAGAGATAAAATTAGGGGAGAAAAAGGTGGTAAAATTGAGTGTTTCCAAATTACCCTCTGGCACTGAAATCGATATTTTTGCTCATGTGTTCCGGAGTAAAAATCCTGGACCCACTGTGCTCTTTTTGGGAGGCTTGCATGGAGACGAAATAAATGGAGTTGAAACTGTGCGTAAATCAATAAACACAGGAGCTTTTGACTCGCTTACAGCTGGAACTGTGATAGCTATTCCCTTGCTCAATGTGTACGGATTTATCAATTACTCGAGAGACTTGCCAGATGGAAAGGACATCAATAGAAGTTTTCCAGGAAGTTCAAAGGGTTCTCTGGCTTCGAGGGTTGCCAAAACGCTCACAACACACATTCTGCCTTTAGTAGATATGGGTGTAGATTTTCATACAGGAGGAAAATCTATTCACAACGTTCCACAACTACGCATTGACGATACGATGGAAGAGGCTTTGCCATTGGCCTTAAAATTTGGTGCTCGGCTTATCATCAAATCATCTCTCATTCCAAGGTCGTTACGCAAGGAATGTAATCGTAGAAAAATTCCAATGTTGGTTTTTGAAGGAGGAGAATCTCTTCGTTTGGATCAAGAGTCTATCGCTGAGGGTAGAGCAGGTATTCTGAATTTGTTGTTTGCGTACGGAATGATTGAAAATCATCAACCTGTTCCTTTTGACAATATGTTGATAGAAGACAATCATTGGATTAGAGCTTCTTTCTCGGGAGTATTCGAATCCTATAAAAAACCCAATGATTTTGTTGAAAGAGGAGATCTTTTGGGTCAAATCTCGACTCCCTACGACAAAACTGTAAAGAAGGTAAAAGCAAGAAAAAAAGGGGTGATTTTTGGTATTAACAATAATCCGGTGGTGAATCAAGGAGATGCTTTGTATCACATAGGATTCTGACGAATTGTTATTTTCCTTTTCTTTTTAATACAATAATCACAGTATACAGTAAGATTTTGAGATCAAGCGCCAAAGACTGATTTTTTATATATAAAATATCGTATTTCAATCGCTGAATCATTTCTTCCACGTTCTCTGCATAGCCATATTTTACCTGGCCCCACGAGGTTATTCCCGGAACTACTTTGTGCAAGTGCTTAAAGTGGGGCGCCTCTTTTACAATCTTATCGATAAAGAATTGTCGTTCAGGTCTTGGACCAACAATTGACATTTCTTTTTTCAGTACATTGAAAAATTGAGGTATTTCGTCCAGCCTAGTTTTTCTCAAAAATTTTCCAACTTTGGTTATTCTACTGTCATTTTCAGAGGAAAGTTGAGGACCATTGGCTTCTGAATTTTCTTTCATGGTTCGAAATTTTAATATTTCGAATTCGTTTCCATGAAGTCCGATTCTTTTTTGTTTGAAAATTACCTTTCCTTTACTGCCTGATTTTATCAGAATTGGAATAATAATGAATGCGGGCAACAGAAGTAGTAGGGCAAATATAGATAAAACAACATCAAGTCCTCTTTTGATTCTCTTTTGCCATTTAGGCATAATGTCAGTTTTCAACTCCATAAAAGGAGTACCAAAAATATTGTTTGTTTTTACTTTATTCGACAATATGTCGTAGGTGTCTGGAATGATTTTTATTATTAAATCATATCCTTCCAGTTCATTTAGTAAGGTTTCTAACACCTTGTGATCGGCAGATTCTACCGCAATAATTACTTCCTCGATGTCATTGTCTTGGATTGCCCGATGCAAATCAGATACCACGCCCAATTCGGGAATAAATTCTTTGAGTATGGTGTCTTTTCCATTAACTCGTATGTAGCCTAAGAAGATATTTCCACCGTAATTCTTCCCGTCATTTATTTCGAGGTAAGTTTCGTAGGCTTTGTTGTTTCCACCAATTATTAGAGAATTAAAACCAATTTTTTTTTGATGAATTCTCTTTACAATATTGGTTGTGAGGATAATCCTAGCGGCAAATGTAAGCACAAACTGAAGTCCAAACAAAACAATAAAGGACAGATAATAATCAGAGTACACAGTGATACTATCATCCAAAATAAACACAAAAAATACGAGTAAAGTTCCTATTAGGGAAGACATTAGGGTTTTGGCCAGGACTTGCATTCGATACTTTCTGTATACGTTGTCGTAGGCCCCAAAAATCCAATAACCACTTATCCATAAAAGCGGAATAATCAACAACCCGAGATAAAATTTTTCTGAGAATTCAAACGGAATGTGTTCAATTTGAGTTTTTCTGAAATAATAAAAAACAGACCACGAAATAAGTGCCGATAGGTAATCAAAGAATAAAAACAAATATTTGATAGAGTCCTTTTTTACCATGATATTAGAACATTACTTTTAGGTTGTCGATAAGGACTAAAGGTTGTGACGAACGATCTTTTTGGACTTCCAAGTAGATTTCAAATTCAGTAGCGGCAGTTTGTATACTTACTACATCAGTTAAAACAAGGTAGGTCTTTTTCCATTCTCCGTTTGTGGGGAATAAATTAATGTATTCTTCTTTGGCAAGTCCTGCAGAGCTGTTGTTGTGATAGATTCCGATGGTTAATACTTCATTTGTGTTGTAGTCTAATTCCATGTACACAGGTCTTCCTCCTCGGGGAAAAGAATTAAAGCTCGTTTCATTTGTTCTCGATTCAAAAATAAGGTGGCTTGGCGCAAATTCTATTTTCCCAGAACCATTTCCTTCAAAAACTTGAGAGGCGACAGGAGTGATTTCGATTACTGTATCGGAGTAGGATAGCGCTGAGAATTTAATTCCAGGATCTTCAAAATCTTCAATCCAAATAGTTGTGCCCGTTTCATAGGTAACGGTTGGTGTAATAGAATCTAATTGATTGGCAACTGAAACCATCGTGGTGTCAAAAGGATTAAAAAAATCGTGCTGTATTCTTACGTTTGTCAAACCACTTTTTTTTATTCCCGCAAAAATTTGCAAATTATACGAACCTTCCACATGAATAGGAATTTTACTAGGCAATTCAAAGGTTCCTATCAAATTACCGTCTACATACACCCACGCATCAATCAGGTTGTCACTCGTGGTTCCCTCATTTGCTCCAGCTTGCACCCGTATATCATTTATGTAAATATAGGAAGGTACTATTTCATCTGGATTAAATACTTTACATGATTGAGTAAGAATCACGCTCAATATGAGAAATGGTAGAAATTGTTTCATTAAGTAAATTAAGTTTGTTTCTTGGAAAGAAAGCGCTAATTTAAACTAAACGTGAATATTAAAAAAATCGTATACAAACAGATTAAATACTTTGAGAAAAATCATCTGAAGTAAACTTCATTTTTTCCGAAATGATGGAGGCGATTCTCAAGGCGTTGTAGCCATCTTCTACCGTTACTTTGGGTGAGGTATTGTTATTTATAGCTTGAGCAAAAGAATATAACTCTTCTTGAATAGCATTGTTTTCTATAATTTGAGGTTTCGAAAAGGTAATTTCTTTTTTCCCTTTGTTGTTCCCCAAATCAATCACAACAGAATAGGGGTCGGGTTGTGCAGAAGCTTCTTTTAATTGGAGAATTTCTGATTTCTTTTTCGAAAAATCGATACTTAAATAGGCGTTTTTTTGGAAAACTCTGGTCTTTCTCATGGTGATAAGAGAGACTCTGCTTGCCGTTAAATTTGCCACACATCCATTGTCAAATTCTATCCGAGCATTAGCAATATCAGGAGTTTCACTCACTACAGCAACTCCGTTGGCACTTATTCTTTTTACATTGGATTTTACAATACTCAATACAATATCAATGTCGTGAATCATTAAGTCATGAATAACCGAAACATCTGTTCCTCTGGGATTAAATTCGGCTAATCTATGAGTTTCAATAAACATAGGATTATTCAGTTCTTCTTGGATAGATAGAAATGCAGGGTTGAACCTCTCAACATGTCCAATTTGGACTTTTACATTGGCTTCTGAGGCCAAACTCATAAGTGATTTTGCCTCTTTGGTGGTATGAGTGATAGGTTTTTCTATAAAAACCTGTTTGGAGGCTATTATTG
>JALRIS010000101.1 GCA_023255335.1 Flavobacteriales bacterium
TCTCTTGCAAAATACCTGTCGCTTCTGTCGTGATCATCCCAGTTTTGAACTCCCATGATAACTGGAGCTGAGAGAGCAATTCCCGTAGCCATATAGGCTAAAATAGCTTTGTTCTTTATCGATTTGTGCAGAAACATTGAAACCACAATCATGGCAATTCCCACTACGGACATAAACAAGATAGAATACGAAAATTCGTGGGTTCCTCCAGAAATTGTTTCTACCAAAAAGAACAGCACTCCTGAACCTAGTGCAATAAGCACTCCGTTTCTGAACTGTTTCATATCCGTTGTCATGGCCCACTTGTAAATTGCAATGACGCTAAACCCTATCCAAATAGCATAGGCATAGAAAGAAGCTGCAACCGCATAATCTCTTTCTCTAGGCTCATAAGGTCTTGGATTTAGATAAATCATAATTGCCAATCCAGTAAAAAAGAACAGGAGGAAGACAGAAAACGCATCTTTTGGGGCTTTTACTATCATAAATATTAACCCAATAAGACCCAACATCAAAGGCAAATAGTAATAGGTATTGTAGGCCTCAAATTGTTGCATGGTCTGAGGAAGGTCATTTTGAGTACCCACTCTCTCTTTGTCAATAAAATTAATTCCCGAAATCCAGTTTCCTCTGGTTAAGGCTCCTTTGTAAATCATTCCGTCACCGCCATAATACTCGTTGTGACCTTGAATATCATTTTGCCTTCCGGCAAAGTTCCACATGAAGTAACGGAAGTACATCCAACCCATTTGGTAGTTTTTAAAATACCTGAAATTTTCTGCTCCCGTTGGAATGTACAAATCACGGTATCCAGTTCCTTCTTTTATTTTCGGTTCTTTTGCCCTTACAGATCTGTTTCCTTTGTAATTCGACCAATTCATATAGCCTCTTATTTTATCTGGTCTCGTATCAAACATACGCGGAAAAACAGTGTACTGATTGTCGTTACCAGGAGGATATTTTTGTTCAAATTTATTCCCAATCACAATGTATTCTTGGTCGATTTTTGCTCCCTCCACATTCATGGAAGTTAAAAACTCT
Source organism: Flavobacteriales bacterium (assembly GCA_023255335.1). Lineage (GTDB taxonomy): Bacteria > Bacteroidota > Bacteroidia > Flavobacteriales_D > CAJJDF01 > CAJJDF01. Next base: position 1,042 of record JALRIS010000101.1, read on the forward strand.
TTTGCTTCAAATTCTGTTTGGAAGGAGTATTTCTTTCCTCTAATGCTTGTGGTGTAAGCCTTGAAATATTTCTTTCCAATTACTTCTCCGGTATTTCCTTTCTGAGGAGAATTCCAGTAGGGTCCGTGAAGTAATGGCCAATCTCCATATTGCTCCCTACCGAAATAGGACATCAAGGCAGGAATTGTTTCTGGATTGTTCTCATCCAAAGGTGGATTGGAATTGGACCTAACAACTATCATTGCAAAGGTTGAGAACCCGATGATTAGCATCGTTATGGACACGGTGATTGTATGTAACAATCTTTTACCATTTTTATGGAAAAAGTACATTCCTGTCCCTAGCACACCTGCTAGTAAAAAGAAGAAAATAAAGGCACCAGAATTGAATCCCATTCCTGCCCCACTTGCGGCTCTTTCAAAAGAATCGGCAAGAGATAGAATAGTCGGGATAAACACCGAATTCAAAAATCCTAAAATGACAATTGAAATAGCCCCTGTTATCAAAAATCCTTTGATTGTAAACTCATACTTTTTGAAGTAATAAACAAAGGCAGCAGCAGGAATTACCAGTAAGTTCAACATGTGAACACCTACAGAAATCCCAACCAAAAAGAAAATCAATACAATCCATCTATCTGCCGAGACTTTTTGGTAATTCTCTTCCCATTTTAGAATCGACCAAAAAGTAATTGCCGTAAAGAATGATGACATTGCATACACCTCTCCTTCTTCCGCTGAAAACCAAAAAGTATCACTAAACATGTAAGCAAATCCTCCCACTATACCTGCACCCATTATCGCAACAATTGAGCCTTTGGAAAGTTCCTCTTCCTCCCTCAGCAAGAGTTTTTTTGCTAAATGAGTGATAGTCCAAAACAAAAATAAAATAGTAAGTGCACTGGAAAGTGCGGACAACACATTTACCATGTAAGCAGCATTAGCTGGACCGGTAAATGCAGAAATTAACCTTCCTAGCATCATGAAGGTAGGAGCTCCTGGTGGGTGACCTACTTCTAATCTATTGGAGGTTGAGATATATTCACCACAATCCCACAGACTTGTAGAAGGCTCTACAGTGCTCACAAAAACCACTGAAGCAACCAGTAAAACCACTATTCCTATTAGATTGTTAATCTTTTTAAAATTCATATAACAGATTTTTTGTTGAGCAAATATAAAGAATAAATCACGTGATTTGAGGCACATCGGTTATAAAATATGTTAAAGGAAATAGACAAGGACTTATTAATTGGGGTCAAATAGTTATATTTGCAAGATTTTAAACGAATACACCACCAAAATGTCAAATAATACCGCTGAAAGAGTTTCGCTGAAAGATGTAAACAATTATGTGTTTCAACGATGTTTAAAAGCTTATTACGAAGCTAAAAACATCTTACAAGGAAACGTTCTTGAAATTGGGACAGGAGAAGGATACGGAGTTCAAGAAATTGCTCCGCTTGTAGATAAATTAACAACCATTGATCAATACGAATGTGACGTTGATTTTTCGAAATTTGACAATGTAGAATTCGTCAAGATGACTGTTCCTACTTTAAATTTTCCTGATAATACTTTCGACTTTGTATTTTCTTTTCAAGTGATTGAGCACATTGAAAATGACGAGGAGTACATCAAGGAAATTAGCAGAGTACTAAAACCAGGTGGGAAGTTCATCTGTACCACTCCCAATATTATTACGACTCTAAGCCGAAATCCTTGGCACATAAGAGAGTACAAAAAAGATGAATTGGAATCTTTGATGTTGAAACATTTCTCCGCTGTGGATACACAAGGAGTGTACGGAAATGAAAAAGTAATGAGTTATTACGAAAAGAACAAAGCAAATATTCGAAAAATCATGCGTTTTGATATTTTCAATTTACAATATCGATTACCAAGAAAATCCCTACAATGGATTTACGATTACATGAATGACCGCAACAGAAGTAAAATGCACAAGGAAGATAATTCTCTTTCAGCCTCTATTTCTACTGATGATTTTTACGTAAAGAAAGTAGACGACAACGCGCTAGACTTATTTTACATTGCCGAAAAATAGGAGAATGAAAGAAATTACAGCCTGTCCTATCTGCGAAAGCACAGAGAACTACACCTACCTTGAGAGTAGAAATTTCAGGATAAACGAACAACCTTTTGATGTAAAACAATGTAAAGTATGTACCCTGCGCTACACTTCTCCATTGCCTGGTCCTGATGAAATTGGCGAGTATTACGCCACAGAAAATTACATCTCTCATACAGGGACAAAAAAAGGATTAATCAATACCTTGTTCCATACAGTGAGATTTATCACTCTTCGACAAAAACAACGCCTAATAAAATCTATCGTCAAAGGAAAAAAACACCTCGATATTGGTGCTGGAAATGGGGTGTTTTTGGAGTTTATGCAAAAGAAAGGTTGGGAGGTATCGGGAATTGAATTAGATGATGAATCTCGAAAAGCCATCGAATCGAAACTAAAGTTAACAATTGCCAAAACTGTTCAAGAAAACAACGAACAAGAAGAGTATGATGTCATTACAATGTGGCATGTGTTGGAGCATGTGTATGACCTCAAGACCGATATTCTCGCCATTAAAAACAAACTGAAAGCAGATGGAAAATTAGTGATTGCAGTTCCTAACTGCGCTTCTTATGACGAAGAAAGGTACCAAGCCTTCTGGAGTGCTTATGACCTTCCTATTCACTTGTACCATTTCAGACCAAAAAACATAGCAGAACTTTTTGCCCAATTTGATATGGAAGTTGTAGCCATTAAGCCAATGAAGTTTGATGCGTTTTGGATAAGTCTTGAAAGTGAAAAATACAAAAACGGCAACAAAAACAGTCTAGGAGTATACTTGCGAGGCTTTTATTACGGACTAATCTCTAACCTGAAAGCGAAAAACGGAGCTTACTCAAGCCAAATTTACATTCTTCAAAAGAAATGAAACTAATTCGGTTTCTTGTTTTTTCTAATTGCTGGGTCGCAGCAGGAGCCAGCTTTCTCACCCTTCTTACTTTTAAGTTTCTCGATACCCAACCCGATTACAAACTCGTATGGTTTGTATTTTTCTCCACTCTGTTTTCGTACAACTTTCAGCGAATAGCAAGACTTTCCTCTTTTACCAAACTAGCGCCCACCCACTGGATAAATTCTCACCACAAAGAAGCTAAAGTCATCTTGGTCATCTCTTTATTGGGGGCACTCATTTCAACTCCAATTTTTGACAAACCCTACCTATTACTTCTTCTTGTTTTCTTGGGAATAATCTCCATCGGCTATTCCTACAAAAAACTGCGAGACATCCCCATGTTGAAGATATTTTTGATTGCGGCAAGCTGGGGGATTCTCTGTGGATTAACCCCATTTTTTTATTCCCCTCAATGGGGTTCTGTAAGTTGGGCACAAAGTTTTTTTTGGATATTTTTCTATATCCTGGCTATTACCATTCCTTTCGACATCAGAGATTTACCAATAGATGAGGAAAATAAAAACACACTGCCCCAATTGTTGGGCATCAAAGGAAGTAAATTATTGGCTCTCCTTTTTCTTTTTAGTTCATTTTTGTGCCTCATTACATTCAATTCCGCTCACTTGTCGATCTTATTTTTTGTTAGTTTTCTATTTGCGGGGGGACTCATCTTACAATCTTTCCCTTCCAAACAACCTTTGTATTTCGGATTGTTTGTAGATGGACACATTATTCTCCAATTTCTAATAGTTTATTTTCTCGGTTAAAATGAAATAGCTAAATTTATCCCTTATTCAATTTACGTTTATGAAAAAATCAACCTTATTCTTGTTGAGCATTTTAACAGGAGTTGCCTCTTTGGCCCAAGAAGAAAACTCAAAAGATATTGGTCAGATACACGGAAACGTTCAAACTGATGTTCAGTATTACAATGAGGATTCTTTGATAGGAGCTCCCATTGTTCCAGAAAAAACCTTAATGAACGGGTTTGCCAACATCAATTACACGAGAGGAAATTTTGCTGCCGGAATCAGGTATGAATCCTATCTAAATGCACTTCAAGGATTTCCTTTGGGATACAGAGGTTCAGGAATTGCTTACAAATACGCTACTTATGCAATGGATAATTTGGAGGTAACAGCCGGGAATTATTACGAGCAATTTGGAAGTGGAATGATTTTTAGAGCTTACGAAGAGCGCCAACTAGGATACGACAATGCCATGGATGGATTTCGATTGAAGTACAAGCCCTACCGCGGAGTCTATTTAAAAGGTATCTATGGTAAACAACGAATATTCTTTTCTACGGGTGCAGGTATCGTGAGAGGTGTAGATGGAGAAGTCGTAATCAACGAACTGTCCGATTCGCTAGAATTAAAGATGAAGACACGAATTGTTTTGGGGGGAAGCTTTGTTAGCAAATACCAAGAAGACAACAATCAGGCCTTTATCTTACCCGAAAATGTAGGAGCCTTTGCAGGAAGAATAAACCTGTATAGAGGCGGATTTTCATTTGCTAGTGAGTATGTCGAAAAAATAAATGACCCATCGGCCGACAACAATTTTATTTACAAAAAAGGACAGGCTTTACTGATTAATACTGCCTACTCGCAAAGAGGTTTTGGAGCTTCATTCAGCGCCAAAAAAATTGACAATATGAGTTTCCGTTCAGATAGAAATGAAGGGCAGACAAATCTATTCATGAACTACCTCCCTTCTACTTCTAAACAACATACGTACAACTTACCGGCAACACTTTACCCGTATGCTGTTCAACCAAACGGAGAAATTGCCCTAGAAGGAGATGTTTCCTATAAGTTGGCTAGAAAAAGAAAGAAAAGGATTAGAATCGAAGGAACAGACGAATACAAAACTCCGTTCAACTTAAGGAAATATTCTACTGAAATCTCTGTAAACTGGTCTGCTGCGTTCGCTCCAGACACCACGAATATCCCAAACGATTCTCTCAGACAAGGCTATACTACGAAGTTTTTCACGCCTAGTAATCGAGTATATTTCAGTGATTTTAACGTAGAAATCAAACGGAAACTAACAAAAGACTTGAAATTTGTTTATTCGTTTTTCAATATGAGGTACGACAAAGACATAATTGAAGGAAAAACAGGAACAGGAGTGGTAAATGCTCGTATTCATGTATTGGATGTAACGTACAACATCAATGACGAAAACACCATTAGAGTAGAAGCGCAACATCTGGGTGTAAACAAAAAAAGTAATTTTTATGAAGATCAAGGAAACTGGGCTACTGCCTTGGTAGAATACACCATCTCTCCTAGTTGGTTTTTTGCTGTATTGGATCAGTTCAACTATGGAAATCAAGAGGCAGAAAAACGAATCCACTATTTCTTCGGATCGGTGGGTTACATCAAAAGTGCCAATCGTTTTTCTATTGGTTACGGAAGGCAAAGAGCAGGTATCTTCTGTGTAGGTGGTGTTTGTAGAGTGGTTCCAGCTTCTAACGGTCTAACCTTCTCCTTAACGAGCACATTCTAATGGATTTTTTTTGTATTTTTAAGTAAGCAAATAGTTATTTTATGAGATATTTTACCCTTTTCCTATTCACACTAGCATTAGCTGGGTGCGACAAAATTGAAGATCCACGACCTGTTGTTCAGGGAAATGCCGAAGGAATTTGTCCTGAGCCCACTTTTTACCCAAATTCAGATACAAACAGAAACATATTAATTGAAGATTTCACAGGACACTATTGCAACAATTGTCCTGGAGTTGCTTATGCCATAGACACTATGAAGTCGAACATAGGTAAGCAAGTCATCCCTGTAGCCTTGCATGTCGATGATAATTATGCCTCACCAGTATCAGCTAAGGCACCAAAATATCAAACTGATTTTAGAACCCCTGGAGGGACTGACATCTACAATAATTTCAGTTCTGGTATTGTTGGTTTACCTGCAGTATTTTTAAATAGAAAAGATAGCTTAACCTTAACACCTGGTAGACTTCAGATTTACAATTCAAATCTATCTCCTAATACTCGTTCGTTTCTCAATGATTCTCCAAAAGTGAGAATCCAAACCAAATCAACCTTTGACAACTCAACAAACAGGGTATGTAGTTATGCTGAAGTTGAAATTCTTGACAACCTATCCGATGATCATAGCCTTGTCTTCTATCTGCTAGAAGACAGCGTTGTAGACTGGCAGTTGTACAATGGAAACGGAGGTAACCCGGTGTATGGAGGAGCAGGAGACATTCCAAATTACGTGCACAAACATGTGTTGAGAAGATGCATGAACGGCTGGCAAGGAACACAAATAATAACGGGAGGTTCGGTTTCTGTGGGTGACAAAATTGTGGAAGGTTCTACTTTTGTGGTGACTGATGGATCCTGGAGAACCAATCATTTAGAAATCGTTGCATTTGTATATAATAATGTAACCAAAGAGGTGATTCAGGCTTACTCGGAAAAACTATAGAATCATTTACCTAAAATGATGGCTCTATTATCGTCTACATGACCCACCGGAACATCATATTCTACAGGAAAATCAAACTCTGCGGTAGTGTGGTGGGGAGGAGGAGTGGAAGGAGGGGAAAGGAGAGAAGAGGGCGGTTGAAGGAGGGCGGTGTGGATTCTGAAGAGAGAAAAGTTTATAGAGACACTGCTGCTGTGAAGTGAGGAGTGCGAACGGACGGTGACAAGGTCAAG
>JALRIS010000094.1 GCA_023255335.1 Flavobacteriales bacterium
AAGCGTTCATTACGATTAATTTATTGAACCCTGGAGGTAGTTGGCAGACTTCTTTCAAGCAAACGGTTATTTGGCAAATTGATAAATACGATGGCTATGCTGGCGATACTAGTCTTGACTTAACTCTTTGGTCTGACATACAGGAAGGCGGAATAAACCTAAGAAATATGCATCCAGTGAGAGGTGGGTATGACTTGAAAAGTAAAGATCAATATTTTTTGTCCAACCGGAATTTTGCTACGATGAGCGATTCTGTCTATCTCATTCATATTGATAATACCAAGGCAAGTGGTGCCGCTTCTATCGAAGTTAAATTGATACATGCCGACAAAAATTATTTCTTGGCACCCAATGCCAGACAATCCCAAGGTAGATTTTTCGCTACCAATGATTCTAGAGTTCTCGGTGGAATCTTCGAGAATAATCAAATCCAATACGTTCATCATGGATTAGATACAAATACAGGGAATTGTGTGATTTATCATGGTGTGATAACCAATTTGAACGGTGCGCCCGCCATTAAAACACGTACAATAGGGAATCCCATCATGGATTATGGTTATCCCAATATTGTGTACGGAGGCCTTATTCCTGGTGAAAACAAATCGATAATTGGATTTAACCACACTGGAGTTTCAACTAATGCTGGTATGTCTGCTACCTACTTTGATGGAAACCACTATTCCGAAACTAAAATGGTAAAAGAAGGGGAGTCTAATGTCAGAACTTTTAGAGATTTCTTAATGAGATGGGGAGATTATTTTGGAATACAACGAAAATACAATGAGGACTGCAAAGTATGGATGTCGGGCTATTTCGGTAAGGGACAAGACAACAAGACCTGGGTAGCAGAAGTAATTTTGCCAGGTGACTGCTACGATACTCTTGTGCCAGAACCATTTGTGGAAAACAAGTTGTTTCCAAATCCTTCTGTGTTTGAGTCTCAATTTCATTTTACTCTGGAAGAATCTCAGCTTATTACCATTGATTTGACCGATGCCAATGGGAAAGTGGTGAGAGTGTTGTATGAAGACCAAGCCAAAAAAGGAGAAAATAGAATTACGATAAACACACAAAACTTAGCAATAGGAATGTATTTCGTGAGAGTGTATTCCGAAAACAATTCTATTTTGGTGAAAAAATTGGTGAGGCAATAGTTGTTATTATCAATTCTTCTAAAAGAATCTACAAGCTTAGTGCTTTTATCTATGGGAATAAGGTTAACCCAGGAGTAGAAACCGAATCGCACACTTTATCTATCTACCTAAATAACAAGCTAACTTTAGGGCTTTTTCTTGGTAAGAAAAAGCGAAGGAAAGAGGAATTTCGTTCTTTTTGAAATGAGCAGTAAGTGCTTGCGGGGTTACAAATTCAATGGTTGTTTTGGCATACAATTGAATCAATCCTTCTACCTTGAACGAATAAGGCGAAGCGGCAAATCTACCTTTTGTTTGGCGTGTAACAATACCAATTTTATCTGCTGAAATTGAATCGAAATAGGAGTGGAGAGCATCCATGAAAGTTTTTAGTTCTGTACCGTCCCTATCGTCTTTCAGTTCATAATACTTGATTTCTGGCTGAAGTTGAACGAAGTTAGGGTTCGTTTCTATCGCAACCACAATTACTTTTTTCTTATCAATATCTATTCCTATTGTTTTCATACCCAAAATGTACAACAAATCACCCTGCTAGCGAAAAATGACTGAGATTAAAATTCGAAAATAATCCCTAAGGTAGGAGTAACAGTAGCAGACCTATTCTCGATAAGCACAGGAATTCCATTGCTTCCGTCTTGTTTTAGCGCTTGTCCATCGGTGGTTTCAAAACCGGTATTGTCGGCATTTCTTTTAAACGAATAATAGGGCGGAGTTTCTTGTTCAGTAAGCAGCAAATTTTGAATGTCGATATAAAAATCAATGCTTACCTTCTTGAAGTTGACAATCTTATCTACCCGCAAATCCAGCTGACTGAAGTTACCTAATCGTAGAGAGTTAATAGAATTAAAATCTAACGTTCCTTGTCCTAAAGTAGGAAAGTTTTGTCTCGAAGCAACCGGATCAAAAGGAGTGTATGGTACTCCGCCAGCAAATCGATATTTGGCTCCAATTTTCCAATTTTTCTTAAAATTGTATCCAACAGTTCCTGAGACTAAATGTTGATTATCCCATGCAGAGGCAATCAAATCACCATCCAGCCCGGAGTACAAACTTCGGACGTAAGTGTAACTAACGACATAAAAGATGTTTTTCACTAGTTTTTGTTGCACAAATACTTCTGCTCCGTATGTTCTTCCTGTTCCTGCACTCACAACGGCTTCGCTGCCGATGGAGCCAAACTGAGTACCTTGATTTGCCAACGAAGATCCATTGGCCACAGAAACTGGATAGTTGTTGTATTCTTTGTAAAATCCTTCTACAGTAATTCTCAAGCCATTGTTAGGTATAAATTGACCTCCAAGTACGTAATGGTTGGATTGGATGTACTCCATAGAGCGATTTACATACGTTCCGTCCGTGCCTTGAAACCCTAATGAAGTGTAGGTTGGAATTTTGTAATAGCTTCCGATTGAAGCGGTTAGATCAATTTTTTTAGTGAGCTTGTAAGAAAAACTCAAACGAGGTGAGAGCGTATTGAGTGGATTATTTCCACTTTCTGTAAAGGAATTCATGTCGGTTCTTATTCCTGTTGAAATGAGTAGTTTGTCTTTGAAAAAGTTTCTAGACACGGTTCCAAAAGCTCCATATTTGAAAAAATCAATGGCACTACCAAAATTTAAACTAATCTCCGGAGATAGTATATTTCCAGCTGAATCTTTCACTTCGCTCGCTAGGCGATTAAATATGCTTGTGTTATACTTGACATATTGTCCCATAACCCCATAGGAGAATTTAAATCCATGTTGAAATTTGTTCATGTCAAAACGGAACTTGTTTTCAATTTCCTGAGATTGGAGACCAAGGTTTCTGAATTCTTCCTTGTCGTTTTGTGCTCCTTCAAATTGATCCAATTGATTGTCGAACATGTTTCGACTCAAAGTCAAGTTATAATATCCGTCATTTACCAATCTTTTGAGTGCAAACCCCGTGGTGTAGTTCCATTGATTGATAAAAGGAAGTGAACCTCTCAGATACGTATTTTCGGGAGTTTCATCTTTCGTTTCGGCAAATCGAAATCTATCAATAGCTCCTACGCCAAGAGCGGTAAAAGTGGTTTTGTTGTCAATTTTGCGAGTTACTTTACACTGAAAATCAGAAAAATTAGGACGTATAGGTAAATCAATTAAGGTAAACAACAGATCCAAGTAGCTGGTTCTTGCCGAAGCCAAGAAAACTGTTTTTTTGTCTTTACTCAGGGGACCTTCTAATGTAAATGAGCTTTCAGTTAAACTAGTTCGCACATTACCAGAAAGTTTTTCATTGTTTCCATCTCTTTGTTTTATTACGAAAGTAGAAGCCAACGCATTGTCGTAGCGCGCATCAAAGGCAGAAGAAGTTAGTTTTAACTCTTCGATGAAAGAGACATTCAAGATTCCCTGAGCTCCTCCAGAGGACCCTTGAGTCTGAAAATGATTGATCACGGGAATTTCTATACCATCTAAATAATATACATTTTCGTTGGGCGCTCCTCCACGAATAGTAATGTCATTTCTACCGCCACCTCCTGCTGATCCACCTACACCTGGAAGAGTTTGAACTACTTTTGAAACATCAAAGTTTCCTCCTGGGTTGGAGCGAATTTCTTGAACGGTAAGCTGCTGAACCGAAAGAGGGGTTACCATGTCTGTGGTCGCTACTTCTTTTTCTTTGTCGTAAGTTACCTCAAATTCTGTAAGTTCAGTTCCTTCAGTAAGTTCGAAATTTACAATTTGGGCATTTCCAGAGTTCAACTCAATATTAAATTTTTGTTCGGTTTGAAATCCCACTACAGTCACCGTTAAATTATAGGTTCCCGTTGGTATTTCGAGTCTATAATTTCCATCAAAATCGGAAGAAGCTCCGTAATCAGTGCCTTCCACCAGAATATTGGCAAAAGGTATGAGAGCTTGCGTGTTTTTATTGGTTATTGTTCCTTTGATAATTCCTGTCGTTTGAGAAAAAGAAGAACTCGCAACGAGATAAAGGAAGAATGAGAAAAGTTGAAAATACTTCATTATTGTTTAATCTATTTTCACCAAAGTTAAACAAGATTATCGGATAAACCGCAATATTTGGTTTCTAGAAACAAAAAAAAATCCTTCTCGAATCTCAAGAAGGATTTTCACTTATCACTTTCACTCAGTTAAAACTCAAACTTAATCCCTTGAGCTAAAGGCAATTCTGTTGAATAATTGATCGTGTTTGTTTGTCTTCTCATGTAGATTTTCCAAGCATCAGAACCTGACTCTCGTCCACCACCAGTTTCTTTTTCACCTCCAAATGCTCCACCAATTTCTGCTCCGGATGTTCCGATGTTTACATTGGCAATTCCGCAATCACTTCCTTGGTAAGAGAGGAACATTTCACTTTCTCTCATGTTATTTGTCATAATTGCTGACGAAAGTCCTTGAGCGACTCCGTTTTGTTGTTCAATGGCATTTTCTAAACCACCAGAATATTTCAATAGATACAATATTGGTGCAAATGTTTCGGATTGTACAATCTCCATTTCGTTCTTGGCTTCAATGATACAGGGCTTAACGTAACACCCACTTTCGTATCCTTCTCCTTCAAGAACTCCACCTTCTACAACCACTTTTCCACCTTCTGCTTTGGCTTTTTCGATAGCAGCCAAATAGGTGTTTACGGAATCATGATCTATCACAGGTCCCATGTGATTTTTCTCATCCAATGGATTTCCTATTTTAATTTGTCCGTAAGCTGCCGCTAATTTTTCTTTAACTGTGTCGTACACATCTTCATGAATAATTAATCTTCGGGTGGAAGTACATCTTTGCCCTGCCGTTCCTACAGCTCCAAATAAAGCGCCCACAATAGTCATTTCCAAATCTGCGCTTGGGGTGATAATAATTGCATTATTTCCTCCCAACTCCAAAAGAGATTTTCCAAATCTTTGTGCAACAGTTGCCCCTACAATTCTTCCCATTCTGGTACTACCCGTGGCCGAAATCAATGGGATTTTTGTATCAGTAGTCATCATTTCTCCTACTTTGTAATCTCCATTTATCAATCCACAAATTCCCTCGGGCAAGTCATTTTCTTTGAGCACTTCTGCCATTATATTTTGGCAAGCAACACCACACAAGGGTGCTTTTTCAGAGGGTTTCCAGATACAAACATCTCCACAAATCCATGCCAACGCGGTATTCCAAGCCCACACAGCAACTGGGAAATTGAAGGCTGAAATAATTCCAACAACTCCCAATGGGTGATATTGATCATACATTCTGTGAAGGGGTCTTTCAGAGTGCAAGGTAGCTCCGTTTAGTTGTCTCGACAAGCCAACTGCAAAATCACAAATGTCAATCATTTCTTGAACTTCCCCGTATCCTTCTTGGAGTGATTTTCCCATTTCATAGGAAACTAGTTTTCCTAATGGTTCTTTATATTTTCTTAATTTTTCTCCAAACTGACGAACAATTTCACCTCTTTTTGGTGCGGGTACATGCCGCCATTCCTTAAAAGCTTTAGTGGCTTCCGAAATTACTTTGTTATAATCTTTCTGGGTTGTAGCTTTTACTTTTCCAATCAATTTTCCGTCCACAGGAGAGTATGATTCGATTACTTCTCCGTTCGAGAAATTATTTAATCCTGTGGAAGTTCCGTTATTTAGTTCTTTAAGACCTAATTCTTCCAAAAAGTGTAAGTTCATTGTTTCTGTCATAAGTTGTTTTCTGTTTTGTTTTTTGAATGGAACAAAGGTACAGTTTTAACTTACCAATGTAAAACTCAATGGTTAAAAATTTAACCAAAAGTATTAGTCTAGTGATTTTTTCATTTTTAAATGAGGTAGACTTACTTCTCTAAACAGTTTCCCCTCGGTGTGGTATCCCAAATTTTGGTAATAGGGTACGGCTGATTCTCGTGCATGGCAACTTACCTCTTTGTATCCATTTTTTTTGGCTAATTCTTCGCAAAAAATCATCATCTTTCTTCCTATTCCTTGTTGTTGGTATTCGTTATCCACACAAACCTGACGCATTTTAATTTCCACTTCACTTTGTTTTACTAACGAAAAGCATCCTACAGCTTTTTCCTCCTCAAAAGCACCTACATGAATTTGATCCTGTTCAAGAAAGAGTTCTTCTTCCGAGAACATCAGATTTATGGGCTCGCGCAAAATTTTATCTCTCAGTCTTACACATTTCCAGTAGTCTTTGCTGTAGTGTTTTACAATTCTAATTTCCATACAAATTAATTATTGGGCCGTATTACTTTTAAAGGTTTGATGACCAATTATTTTGTCACAATTACAAATTGGGTCGCTGAAATAGGTCGTGATTGCGTACATGTTCTCGGTCTCAAAATGATCTCCTTCTATAAACGTAATGTCTCCTTTTGCATCATGTTTTCGTTTCAACATATACAGATAATCGTAGTATCCTTGTTTGAGTAATACTTTGGTTTCGTATTGCTTGGCAATTGGGTTGTATGTCATTTTGAATTCCTCACGAAACTCGTTATCGCTCATTCCACCAAAAACGTACAAATCTCCTTCGGTAATTTCATTCGGATAATTCAAGGCGAAATGGGTGTAAATGTAATCCGCTTCGGTTCCTTGGTTAATCCCAAATTGATTTCGAATGTAAAACTTCCCGTCAATATCTTCATAGAATAAGTAATTGGTAAACCTTCTTTTTTCTTCCGGAAATAAGTAAACATTGGTTTCTCTGTTCTGAAGAACAATTTGTTGTACTTTTTGCCCTCTAAACCTCATGTTTCTTGTGTCTAAGAAACGATATTCGTTTCCTCCATCAAACATATTTGTCCCATTATTATAGTCGTAAATTAATTGTTTTCCTCTAACAAACAACGGCTTAAGTCCAAATATTGCATTGTCCCATCGATTGTTTTGTTGTACGACAACTTTAATGTCTCTATGTATATCTGGAACCATTAAATTTTGTAAATCCAATTCAAAATCTACCTCTTGCTTGTAATTTCTCTCTTGAACGATACTTGGTCTATTAATTTTTGCACGAGTGATGATCTTGTTTTCATAAACCATAAACCTTTTGGTAAAGACAATTTGTTCGGGATCATTGTCTCTAAATACTTTGAATATATAATTGCCTGTTAATTTTATCCCCATGTTTTTGTTGGGTACAGAAACCTCATAGTGCACAAAGTTTTCATAGGTATTGAAGGAAAATTTAAAGTTTTGAATAAAATCCTGAAAAAAACCACTCATGTATTGAGACTGAATCAAATCCGATTTTTTCCATTCTGCGTCACAATGAATAAGGGTATAATAATAATCACCGAGATCGGAACCCATCTTGTCGAACGAAAAATTAATTGATTCTCCACTCGCCAAGTCGATGGCTGGGTTACTCATTTTCCAACCAGTTTTGGCGGCCCAAATAGTTTTGATATCCGAAGTGTAAATTTTATTTTGGATAGGAGTAGAGCCAAATGTTTCTTCAAAAGTGGGCTCATTTTGAGAAGATTGCGGTTGGTTGCCAGGAGAAGAAGTAGTACAGCTAACTCCGGTAAGTAACAACAAAGAAAGAAAGAAAGGATGCTTCATAATAATGGAGGTATAGAACAAAAATAGGATAAAAATACTACGTGCTCTCAGTAATTCTCAACTAATTATTTCTTTGATCGATTCTTTTTGTTCTATATTTGCACCGTATTTGGTTCGAATGAGAAATTTTTGACTCATTCGATTAAAAGGGAATTAGGTGAAAAACCTAAACTGTTCCCGCAACTGTAAGCTTCGAAATAGCTTGTTTAAGAATCCACTGTTCGTTTATGGATGGGAAGGAAAACAAGTAAGGAAGTAAGTCAGGAGACCTGCCAAGCACAT
>JALRIS010000130.1 GCA_023255335.1 Flavobacteriales bacterium
AAAATGATTTTTTCCATTCGGTCTTTTTTTATTACTTTTCGCTCCGATCTTGCGCAGAGTAAAGGTGTAATTTCAGTAATACCAATTTCCGTTGCCTTTTCCAAGAACCACTCCATTCGGTTGTTGTTTTTAGTAGGGGCAATGGCTATGTGTAAGTGGTTATCCTTATTAAATTGTTGGTGCTTACTAATAGAAACCGTGGTTTTTTTCGAGGCAATTTGTGTTACCAGGCACTCAAATAATCCGCCTTTCCCGTCCATCACAAAAAGGGTGTCGCCTTCTTTTTTTCGAAGAACCTTTGTCGCATGGATGTGTTCCTCTTTTTCTAAGAATAAATCGGACTCTATGGTGGGGTTGTAAAATAATTGCATAACACTACAAAGATGAGGAATTTTAGAATCAATTGATTATTGGAACCAGACAAAATGAAAAAATCAGTCTTTCTTTTTTCTTTTTCGCCAATGAAAACTTCGGTTGTTTATCAGGACTGCTCTCAATGAAATAAAAAGAGTATTCGTTTCTTGCGGGAGACTTTTGGCTGAATACAACGTATAACCAAGTTGGAGATGAGCCAGAGAGATTTTGTATCCTATCAGGGGGGTAACTCCTATTTTATAGTGATCAAAATCTGTTTTTACATTGATGCTTCCGCCATAGGTAAAATCTATTCGGCTGTGCTTGTCCCATACTCCGGCAGAAAAACCTACAATGTTTTGAGTCAAGTTGTAGTCAATTCCAATATTGGCCGCAATTGTTCTGGGCTTAATAAGTCTCACTGCTTTTTTTTGAACTTCATATCCTAGCTCAAGGCTGTTGTATTTTCCTCTTTGTATTCCCAAATAAGGACCACTCTTAGTTGTTGAGAGCAAAGGTTCTTTCTTTTTTACAAGTTCAAAGTTTTGGCAATAAGCACCAGGTGATACCAAAAAAAAATAGGCGAACGCCACTAATAAAAGAGGCAAGCCAGCAGGTAGAATTGTTGGGATAAGTTTCTTCATACACCACAAAATTAGCTGAATTAATCATTTCTGGTTCTAATTTAACAAAAATACAAGGCGAGTAATTTAAGTTTGTCCATGATCGGTAAGAGTGTAAAATTAATTACTTTTGCTCCATGCGAATAGATATATTAACCATACTCCCTCAGTTGCTAGACAGTCCATTTTCTGATTCGATATTGAAACGAGCGCAGACAAAAGGATTAGTTGAGGTGCATGTGCATGACTTGCGAAGTTATTCTACAAACAAACATAAGAAGGTAGACGATTATGCCTTTGGTGGGGGAGCCGGAATGGTGATGACCATTCAGCCCATAGCCGATTGTATTGACAAGCTAAAAGCAGAACGTGAGTATGATGAAATCATGTATATGACTCCAGACGGTGAAGTATGGAACCAAGCAACAGCCAACACTTTGTCAATGGGGACTAATTTTATTTTGCTTTGTGGTCATTACAAAGGAATTGATGAAAGAATTCGGGAAAAGTACATCACCAAAGAAGTTTCTATAGGAGATTATGTCCTCTCGGGAGGAGAATTGGCAGCAGCTGTCGTTGCTGATTCCTTGATAAGACTTATTCCGGGTGTATTGAACGATGAAACCTCTGCCTTGACAGATTCGTTTCAAGATAACATGCTCGCTCCACCAGTGTATACTCGGCCAGCTGATTATGACGGAATGAAGGTGCCAGATGTATTACTTTCGGGAAACTTTAAAGAGATAGAAAAGTGGAGAAACAAGCAGGCATTGGAGCGAACAAAGACGAGGCGTCCAGACTTGTTAGGGGAGTAAAAAAAACGAGTTCAAAAAAAAAGATAAAAAAAAACGAGTGGACAGTAGTTAATATACAAAATAATATTCGTAATATTGCAGTCCGAAAATCGAGGAGAAAAAACACAGTTATGAATTTAATTAGCGAAATACACAAGGAATTAGAATCAGCGCACAACCTACCAGATTTCACTTCTGGAGATACAGTTGCTGTAACTTATAAAATTAAAGAAGGAGACAAGCAGAGATTGCAAGTTTTTCAAGGAATTGTTATCCAAAAAAGAGGAGGTAACAATACTGCAACAGAAACTTTTACTGTGAGAAAGATGTCTGGTACTGTGGGTGTTGAAAGAATTTTTCCTATGGCTTCTCCGTTTATCGAGGAAGTAAAAGTAATGAAGAGAGGAAAAGTGAGAAGAGCAAGAATCTTTTACCAAAGAGAAAGAACTGGTAAATCAGCAAGAATTAAAGAGAAAAAGAGATTTTAGTAGAAGATCTATTTTAATTTCAATCAATGAAAAACCTCATGCCGTAAGACTCGGTATGAGGTTTTTTTGTGACCGTTCGTGTAATTTTTTGCTAGATTAAACCTTGGAGGAATACTTTTGTCTAAATTTAGTAACTTATTTTTTAAATAATTCTTTTTTTACAATGAAGCAATTCGCACTATTTTTTTTATTACTCCTAGTCATTCAGGGGAATGCTCAAGTTGCCAAATTAGGCGGTATAGTGATAGATAACCAAGAGAACGTACCTATTATTGGTGCTACTGTTTTTCTTCAAAATGAGTCGATGAAACAAGGAGTTTCCTCCAACGAGCGCGGATTGTTTTTTTTTGATTCCATTCCTTATGGCGAATATACCCTCACAATAAGTTCGGTAGGTTTCAAAAAAGTAAAGCAAACGGTGCTGGTCGACAAGCCAAGAAATTTCTTGAGAAAAATTCCTATGGAAGTATCTACCATACAGCTCAACACTATGCAGGTAGAGGAGAAGGAACCGTTGGCAGTTCAAAACGGGGATACGACCGAATACAATTCGAGTGCCTACAAAACCAATCAAGATGCCACAACAGGCGACTTGATCGAGAAAATGCCTGGAATAACAAGTAAGAACGGAACTGTAAGCGCTCAGGGTGAGCAAGTAAAACAAGTGCTGGTAGATGGAAAACCTTACTTCGGTCAAGACCCAAAATCAGCATTGAGCAATATCCCGGCAGAAGTAGTTCAAAAAATTCAAGTGTTTGATGACGAAAGTGATGAAAGCAAAGCAACCGGACTAAAAGATGGAAATACCACCAAAACCATTAACATCATTACAAAACCTGAATATCGAAACAGTAAGTTTGGAAACTTGTATGCGGGATATGGAAGTGACGAGCGGTACAACGCAGGAGGGAATTACAATATTTTTAACGGAGATCAGCGGATTTCTATTGTAGGATTGTTCAACAACGTAAATCAGCAGAACTTTTCTTCTGAGGATTTATTAGGTGTGACTGCAGGATCGGGGAAAAGAGGCTGGGGAAATCGGGGAGCCATTAGTGCCAGCGCAAGTAGTTTTTTGGTCCCTCAGCAGAACGGAATAGCTCAAACAGGTGCAGGCGGAATTAATTATCAAGATACTTGGGGAAAAACAGAATTCATCGGAAGTTATTTTTACAACAATACTCAAACCAATGCGCTTGAAAAAAAAGTGCAAAATTATTTTTCTCGATCAGATGCAAACCAGGTATATGACGAAACAGACTCTTCGTACACGCAAGACGAAAATAGGAAGTTGAGTATTCAAATGAAACATAAGTTTTCACAAAAAAGTGAATTAACGTTCCGAACCAATGCTAGTTTGCAAACTAACTACGGAGAATCTTTCACTAATGGATTGACAACTTTTGGGTCGACTCCCGCCAATAATTTAAAAAGAGATTTTAACTCGGAGTTACTTGGGTACAATGCTAATTCGAGATTGTTTTATAATTATAGATTCAAAAAAAGAGGAAGGTCTTTTTTTGTAATGGCCACGAATCAAGTAACCGGAAGTGACGGTGTGAGCAACTTATTTTCTCTGGAAAATGATTTTACGACTTCTACGGATACATTGGATCAAGAATCAACCCTCTTTACCAAAACAAATTCTTATGGCGGTAAAATACGCTACACAGAGCCGATTGGAAAAAAGGGAGGGATTTCTTTTGATGTTGAAGCTGAAAAAACCGAGGGAAAAACCGATAACCAGGCAAACGCTTATTCATTTGCAGAAGAAGCATACACAGATTTACTTCCACAATTTTCTTCCCAATTCTCTTCGGAGAACTTTACGCAGTCTTATTCGTTGGGATATCGATTTTTTAGCAAAAAGATTTTTTCGTTCGTACGAGCAAAATATCAAGTGACAGACTTGAGTACACAAAGTGTATATCCGGGAGTGGCGCAAACTCAAAATACATTCCAAGCCATTTTGCCATTTGCTATGGTCAAGTACACGCTCTCTAAAAGTAAGCAAGTGTTTTTGATGTATCGAACCTCCACGGACGATCCTTCCGTGAATCAGCTACAGAATTTTTTGAATAATTCCAATCCGCTTCAACTGCAGATAGGAAACAGTAATTTGAGCCAAAATTACACCCATCGATTGATGACTCGATACATTTCTACCAATACCAAAAAAGCGACTACATTTTTTGCGATGGCGAGTTATTCATTTTCTAATAATTTAATTTCGACTACCTCAGATTTTTATCAAGTGGATTCCAATGTAAATGGAGTTTTCTTAGAGAAAGGTAGAATTTTAAATAGTTATGAAAACCTGAGTGGGTACCAAAATGTACGAGTATTTAGCTCTTACGGAATGCCGGTTAAGAAATTGAAAAGTAACCTAAATTTAGATGGAGCCATTACTTATTCTCGCACTCCTTCACTGGTCAATGGGGTCAAGACTTTAGCTTCCAGCACTGAGTACGAGGCAGGAATAGTCTTGAGTAGTAATATTAGTAAGAAAATTGATTTTACACTTTCAGGAAGAGCAACACTCACCGATATTACCAATGCTGGAGGCAGGGGAGATTCTAAGTTTTTAACTCAGAATTACAAAGCAAAACTTACTTGGACTCTTCCAAAAGAAGTGATAGTTAGGACTCAGGCAAATTATCAAATCAATGATGGTTTCTCTGAAGCCTTAGGGTTAAATTTTATTATGTGGAATGCATCCATTGCTAAGAAACTATTCAAAAGCAAA
>JALRIS010000131.1 GCA_023255335.1 Flavobacteriales bacterium
ATTACTTTGGTATTTAATTAATAGCTCGAACTTTTAGTGTATTTTTGTATAAAAATGTATGAGACTTTCAAAAACTTAAAAAATGAATATGAAGAAAAAGTTATTTAGTTTTATATTATTTATATTTTTTTCATTTGTTCAATTTTAAGTAACAAATGTAAAACAAACGCTTCGATTATAGTGTTAAATTCTTGTAATTGGATAAATTCAATGATAATTGGACAAAATCAACAGAGCAAATCCCGTTCTGCGTCCAAGTGGTATTGATTTTTTTTCGAAACTCGAGAATGATTGGTAAAGACCAGCCATGAAAAGAAGCTAAAAGCAACTCTAATGTGAATAAAAATTACGATAGTTCCTCTACCGCTTGTTCCCATTCTCCTTCTTTTTTTTCAAGTGAATTTTTTAGGGTTTTGTATTCTTCAATTATTTTGTTGGCTTTCGATTCGTCCGAGTAATCGAGTGCAGCCATCGTCACATCGTATTCTTTTATTTTTGATTCTAGCTTTTCAATCTCTTTCTCAAGCTTTTGCACCTTGTTTTCTAGTTTTTTGAGCTTTTTTTGCTCTTCGTAATTTAACGAATTGTCCGCTTTAGGTTTCGATTCTTCTTCTTTTTTTTCTTTCTCTTTATGTTCGAATAAAGCAATGCTTTCCTTCTTTTTTCTTTTCAAAAAACTCACCACATCTTCATGGTGGACACTAATTTGCTGGTTGTTTATTTCAAAAACTCTGTTGGTAAGCATATCCAAGAAATCTCTGTCGTGCGAAACGACTAATAACGTTCCGTCAAACTTCATTAAGGCCTCTTTCAAGACATTTTTACTCGCAATATCCAAGTGATTGGTTGGCTCATCAAGTACCAAAAAGTTGTGTGGTTCAAGCAATAGTTTACACAAGGCTAATCGAGTTTTCTCACCACCCGATAGCACTTTCACTTTCTTGTCTTGGTCTTCTCCGCTAAACAAAAACGAACCTAAAATATTACGAACTTTGGTTCGCATATCTCCCACGGCAATGTCATCTATTGTTTCAAAGATTGTTTTGTTTCCATCGAGTTTTTCTGCTTCATCTTGGGCAAAATATCCTACAGAAATATTATGACCTAGTTCAAGCTCCCCTTCTTGGTGAGTTTCGTCTCCTACCAGTAATTTGATGATGGTAGTTTTTCCTACTCCATTTTTTCCAATGAGTGAGATTCTGTCTTGGGCATTAATCATCAGATCGGCCTTGTTCAAGATGGTTTTTTCAGGGAATTTTTTTGTAAGACCTTCAAATTTTGCAGCAAATTTTCCAGATCTTGGAGCCGGTTGAAATCGGAAATTTAATCCTCCTGAATCAACTTGGTCAACTTCCACAAGTTCGAGTTTGTCTAATTTTTTAATCAGCGATTGAGCAAAAGCCGCTTTGTTTTTTTTTGCTCGAAATTTATTGATAAGTTCCTCTGTTTCTTTGATGTATTTTTCTTGGTTTTTTGCAGCTGCTTTTTGAATAGTTAGCTCCTCTTCTCGAACTATTTTGTATTTGGAGTAAGAAAACTTGTAATCGTAAATTTTTCCTGCATTAATTTCAATAGTTCTGTTTGTAACAAAGTCAAGAAAAGCTCTGTCGTGAGAGATTAACACAATGGCTCCGTTGTAGTTTTTGAGAAAATCTTCAAGCCATTGAATCGATTCAATATCAAGGTGGTTTGTGGGCTCATCAAGGAGCAACACATCGGGTTGCTCTAGGAGGATTTTGCAGAGTTCAACCCTCATTTTCCATCCGCCAGAAAATTCGCTCATTTTCCTTTCAAAATCGGGAGAATTAAATCCCAATCCTAATAAAAATTTTTCAATATTTTCTCTCACATTGAATCCGCCCTGCAAAGAGAATTGTTCGTTTAGGTCATTCAATTCTTCAATTAATTGCATGTAGGAGTCGCTCTCGTAATCTGTTCTGGTTTGCAGAAGGTGGTTTATCTCCTCAAGTCTTGTTTCGATGGTAGTAATTTTCGAATTGGCACTTTCCACCTCATCAATAATTCTTGCGTTATTATTGTGCTTCATTTCTTGCGGCAAGTAACCAATCGCAACTCCTTTTTGAGAACTAACCGTTCCGCCCGAAGGAGGCAGCAATCCCATAATTGCCTTGAGCATGGTAGATTTTCCTGCACCGTTTTTTCCTACTAACCCTATCCGGTCTTTTTTGTCAATCATAAATGACACGTTGTCAAATAGATCTTTTCCTCCTAAAAATACCGATAAATTATTCACTGAAACCATGGTGCAAAGGTAACGAAAGGTTTTTGTTATTTGGCCTAGGGTGATTGATTAATACCTCGAAGTATTGGTTCGCAAAAAAAATGAACCATTTTTTGTTAGGGGTGTACAAGAAGGTATAAAAATGAATACACCATGAAAAAAACTGCCCTAATTAGTGCCTTATTTTTCCTTATCATACTCGAAGGAATGGGACAAACAAAGAAAATTTTTCACAAAAGTCACAGTGGATTACCTGGAACCATGGAACTGGATGAAAAGAATATTTTTGGACCAGGAATGGCGCCTGTTCGATACAGTACACCAGAAAGCTTAATAAAACTGAACTACCTCGAAGTGGATCAGTCAGGATATTCGTTTCCAAAAGTTCAGTTGGACACAGCGAAAAAAGTAATGCGATTTTTCGACACTCGAGATTCATTGATTGGGTGTGAAAGAAATTATGAAGAATATTTGAGCCATGGATCATTGGTGTTTGATGTGGTCACTCAAGAGTTTTGGGTCTATCAAATCTATGCTCAAAGAGCTTCGGGAAAGCAGGTTCGCTCTCAGCTATTTATTCTTATTTCCGACTCGGTGTCTAAGTGGTTAGATACCCAAGGATGGATAAGGAATTCACGCAGTTTTATACGAGATGGTAACAATCATCGGATTTTGATGACCTATCCCACGTTGAACTATACCGTTACCAGCAAGTTGAAACCAGAACTTGTGAATCCAAGAATTTCTTACCCCATTGTGAAAGGGAACGAAGTCCTGAAAGAGGAGAAAAAAGAGAGAAAGAAAACGAAACAAAAAGCAATTGAACCCAACAAAAGAACAGAAGAGAATAAGGAAGATGTGGTAGGATTTTCGGGTAACGAGAATGCTCCACCAACCTCCAGATGGCTTATTTGGATGGGAATCTTCTTTTTTGGATTTTCGGCTTTTATGTTTTTGGGAATAAAACAAATTGTGAGGGAAGAAATAACTAAGAGTAACCTCAATAAGTGATATGGGTAAAGTATTTTGGGTCTTTATTGGATGTTTTTACGCGTTATTTATCCTAACGTTTGAATTCGAGTACTCACTTTTTCCCGAGGCTTATGGAGTGTTCAATATTTTTTTTGAAAAACTAGTTTCCTTTACAGGACAATTTTTGTTCGGGTTACACAATGAGTTTGATCCATCCATTTCTTCTGACTCAATTGGGCTGTATGTTCATTTGTGTAATGTCTTTGTACTTTCTGTATTGGGTGCTTTTTTGAGTCATTTTTTTGGTTCCAAATCATACGTAAATTTACGACACTACATCCTGCTTTTTCTGACCTATTATGTTTCGTTACAGCTGTTAATTTACGGCTTCGACAAGCTATTCAAAGCTCAGTTTTTTTACCCAGAACCAAATATCCTACACACTCAGCTCAAGGATTTATCCAGAGATATTTTGTACTGGAGCACCATGGGAATGTCCAGAGGGTATTCTATATTTTTGGGAAGCGCAGAAATCATCACCGCGGCATTTTTAGTTTGGAAAAGAACCAGATTGTTGGGTGCACTTTTAGGTTTGGGAATTATGACAAATGTGCTTGCCGTTAATGTAGGATTTGATATTTCTGTAAAAGTGTACAGTACTTTTTTGCTCAGTTGTTTTGTTTTAATTCTCTCGCCCTGGTATAAGCACCTGTGGCACTTCTTTTTTCGGGAGTTAAGCACGCCTCCTCTGGAACCTGAATTTTCCGTAACGAAAAAAAACCGATTGGCTACTCCTTGGTTCAAAACAATAATTATTTTCGCGATGTCCATGGAAGCTCTTTTTCCATACTTAGCTTCACAAAACTGGAACGATGACACTGCTCCAAGACCTAAGTTTCATGGTGCTTATGTTATGAAATCAAACGAACTTGGATTTTCCAAGTTTTACATTCATCGAGCCGGATATCTTATTTTGGAAAATGAATCACAACAAAAAAAAGACTTTGAGTTACACATAGATTCAGCTAATTTACAACTCATAACTTGGGACTACAGAAAAAAAAAGGAACTAAGATGGAGGTATATCTCTCACAATAACAGGCTCACTGGAATTGCACCAGTCGCTGAATCAGGATCGCTCGTTGAGTGCGAATATGTAAACTAGCTAATCCTATTTATTTTTGGATAGAGTCATAAAAATGAAAGGAATGGACACAACAATTTATAAAATCGAAAAAAAATAATATCTTTGAAGGTATAACCTCGTTCAACAAAGGAAAAAACACCAGATTATGAAAAGAATAGTAGTATTAGTGGGACTAACATTGGTAATAGTTGCATCTTGTAAAAAAGATTACACGTGCGAATGCACAAGAACAGATTCTTCGAAAACTTTTCCGACTGATAGTTCTATTGAAACCATGAATGGAAAAAAAAAGGATGTAATCGAACACTGTGAAAAGGGAGATACCACCTACGGAACAATCACGATCACATGCGAAGCAAAATAAATTTGAAATAAATGATATAACGAAAGGAAAGGGGACACTCTTTCCTTTTTTTTTGGCAACTTTTTATGAAATTAACAATAAGAATTACCTTGGCTTTACTTCTTGTTTTAGTGGGAGCCTCATTTTTTTCACACTGCTTTGATTTTGAACTAAAGCTGTATGAAACCAACCTCACACCTTATTTCTATTCAGGAGTTGTAGCGAGAATTGTTCTCTCTCTTTATTTTGTATTAGCGGTTTTTTGGTTAGCGGGTAAGCCTTCCAAATTTCTCTCCACTCTTACCTTGTTGTGGATGCTCTTGCCCCTTTATTTTATTACAATCGACAAGAGCCAATCGCAAATAATACAAGTGTCAGCACTCTCCTTTTTGCCGTCTTTTTCAGAGGTTCCGTTGCTACTTGCGGGAGTCGTTTTAGCTTGTATCTCTCTTGTATTTAAGATGCGCTCTTTCACTTCTTCTCTTTGGTTACAACTCACAAAGTATGTAGTTGCAGCAGGTTCAGTAGCTTTGGTATTTGTAGTTCATCCATTATTTTTAGATGAATTCACAGATGAATCAAACAGATTCGAAATGTCACAAATTGGCGAAGTAGAATTAGACAAAAAAATACCCTCGCCTCAGTTGAGAGCCTATTTTAGTACATCCTGTCCCTATTGCGAGATGGCCAGTAAAAGACTCAAGCTACTTGAGAAAAATTACCAAGGATTTCCGCAAGTAAAACTTTATTTTTTGGGAGATGAAGAAAGGGTTCAGTGGTTTTTTGAGGATACACGCACTCAGTTCGACTATGAAATAATGGAAACAATTACATTTTTGAGGATTACTGGAGGGTCGTTTCCAAAGTTTGTGTACCTCAATCAAGAAGAAGGGAAACTCTTGTACACTGGAAGGACATTTAATTACGGTTCGCCCAAAATTATCTCAGCAAATTGAGGCTCTTCATTGCCTTCGACAAAGAATATCCTTTGTTCATTTCTTCTCATTTTTTCTCTTATATAACAAGAGAGTAGTATCTTTACGAAAATTATTAGAGCCTTGGAAAACCCAAAAAAATATACAGTAACCGCAGCGCTACCTTATGCCAACGGACCATTGCACCTAGGGCATTTAGCAGGAGCTTATTTGCCAGCCGATATCTACGTGCGATATTTGCGCCTCAATGAGCGCGATGTTGCCTTTGTTTGTGGATCAGATGAACACGGAGCGGCCATCACAATTCGAGCAAAGAAAGAAGGAGTTTCTCCTCAAGAAATTGTGGATAAATACCATGAAATCAATAAAAAAGCATTTCATGAAATTGGCATTGATTTTTCCATTTATGACAGAACCTCCTCGCCAGAACATCACAAAATGGCTCAAGAGTTTTTTCTGGATTTGAATAAGAAAGAAACCTTTACCAAGGAGACCACCGAACAATACTATGACGAGGAAAACAATCAGTTTTTGGCAGATAGATATATCACAGGGGAATGTCCAAAATGTAATAATCCAAGTGCTTACGGAGATCAATGTGAAAAGTGTGGAAGTGATTTAAGTCCTTTGGATTTAATACATCCAGTATCGGCCATTAGCGGAAACAAGCCTGTGTTGAAAGAAACATCTCATTGGTTTTTGCCAATGGAACGACATGAAGAGTGGCTCACTTCTTGGATTCAGGAGGGTACAATTCATGGAAGAAAACTACACAACCCAAAAGAGTGGAAAAACCAAGTAACCGGGCAAGTGATGAGCTGGATAAATTCGGGATTGAAGCCACGAGCCATGACTCGAGATTTGGACTGGGGAGTGAAAGTGCCTCTAGAAAATGCCGAAGGGAAAGTGCTCTATGTATGGCTGGATGCCCCAATTGGGTATATGTCTCACGATCCTCATAAGCCAAGATTTATGGCTTATTTATCTTTATTTACATTTGCAATGTTAATGC
>JALRIS010000190.1 GCA_023255335.1 Flavobacteriales bacterium
CAAGGAGTTACCACCTTTGGACTTCAATACAAACCTTTGGTTCCTGTTACCGTTCTAAATGTAGAAGATTTGGTGTTGAATGAAGAAGGCTATACCGTTTCTATTTCTTCTCTGTTGGGGCACAATTTTGGTGCAGTGGTGAGGTGGGGAATCACCAATACACTAGCAATCGAAACTGGACTCAACTATTCCCGAAGAAATTACCTGTTGGATGCCGTGCTGGACGATACTCTTCGAGGATCAACCGAATTTGGCATTGTTACGTACGAAATTCCCATTCAAGGACTTTTCTACGTCAGACTGAGTAAAACTTGGTACATGAATGTCGCTACTGGATTTTCATTCAATTTTAGAGCAAGTGATGTAGGAAAATTCACCGACAATCGGCAATTCTCTCATACAGCCTTTGTTCGGGGACTAAATTTAGCCTATATCGCCAATTTGGGAGTCGAATATCGCTCGAAAAAAAGAGGAACTTTTTATTTGGGTGCCTCCCTTTCTACTCCTTTTAGAAATTTGGCAACAGTCCGAATCTTCAGCGAAAGCATTAGTAACCCAAGAAAGATTGAAGGAAGCCTGGAAGGCAATTACCTATCGCTCGACCTACGCTACTTCTTCAACGAAAACAAAAAGAATAAATCCAATAAGTAATGAAACTCCTCTTTGCCACCAACAATCCCAACAAATTGAAAGAAGTACAAGCAAAATTGCCACAGTACGAAATAGTTTCTTTACAAGAACTAGGAATTACCGAGGAGATTCCTGAAACGGGAACTACTCTTGAAGAAAATGCATTGATAAAAGCAAGGTATTTGTACCAAAAATTTCAGTTGGATTGTTTTGCTGATGACACAGGATTAGAAATAGAATCATTGAATAACGAGCCAGGAGTGTTTTCTGCGAGGTATGCCGGAAATGAAAAATCTGCTGAGGCAAACATGGAGAAGGTATTGACAAAACTAAAAGGAAAAACGAATAGAAAAGCAAGATTTAGAACTGCTATTGCACTTATTCAGGGCGGAAATGAAAGAGTTGTTGAAGGCATTGTGAATGGAAAAATTATTGAAGAAAAAAGAGGAAACGGTGGATTTGGGTATGACCCAATTTTTGTAGCAGACGGACATGACGAAACGTTCGCTCAGTTGAGTCTCGACATTAAAAACAAAATCGGTCATAGAGGATTGGCAGTAGATGAGCTGGTAAAATGTCTTTGAGGGAATAGATCGAAAAACGGCTAGATAACGAAACAATCTTCTACACTTATAGATTGAGTCTAATCTCTTGGTGATAACCGAATCAACATACAAGTTGAACTAGTACTATCACTTAAACACTAGACTATGTTCCAACTTACTCTCCTACTTGCGTATAAATTTAAGTTGGGAAGGACCGGGCGAAAAGGAGTAGAAGTAAAAAAAGAATTTCATAAATTTGACTCATGAACCAATTCACCAAAATAACTGCGACTCACATTACTCACTTTCAAGAATTACTTGGAGATGAAAACGTGTTTTTCGATACAGTACAACTCAATGAATTTGGTCATGACGAAACAGAGGATTTGGTTTTTCCGCCAGAGGTGGCTCTTACGCCCAGAAGTGCCGAACAAGTTTCTCACATCATGAAGTTTTGTCACCAAGAGCACGTTCCGGTGACTCCCATTGGGTCGCAAACAGGATTAAGTGGCGGAGCACTTTCGATACATGGTGGAGTTGGGTTGAGTCTGAAAAAAATGAATGCCATTGTGGAGTTGGACGAAAAAAACTTACAAATAACCGTAGAGCCAGGATTAATAACGGAAGAACTTCAAAATGCCGCTATAGAAAAAGGGTTGTTTTATGCACCAGATCCTTCGAGCAAAGGTAGCTGCAGCATTGGAGGAAATCTTGCGGAAAACGCTGGAGGACCAAGGGCCGTAAAATATGGAGTTACCAAAGATTGGGTGCTAAATCTAGAGGTGGTTTTACCCAATGGTGAAATTATTTGGACTGGGTCCAATACTTTAAAAAACTCCACGGGTTACAATCTTACCCAACTCATGGTGGGAAGCGAAGGAACATTAGGAATCATTACCAAGGCCGTTCTCAAACTCATTCCTTTTGTGCCCAATAATGTCTCCATGTTGGCACCATTTACTAGTGCGACAAAAGCCTGCGAAGCGGTTTCGGCTATTTTTAGGGCGGGAATCACTCCCTCTGCTCTTGAATTTATGGAAAGAGATGCGCTAGACTGGATTATGAAATTTGATAATTCTTCGAGCATCCACATCGAGGATTCTACTCAGGCTCACCTCCTTATCGAACTAGATGGAACGAACATGGATCTCATCTATCAGGACTGTGAAAAAGTAGCCGAGGTACTAGAAAAATTTGACTGTGGTGAGATTTTACTTGCTGATAACGAAGCACAAAAAGCAGAGATTTGGCGATTGAGAAGAAGAATTGGAGAGGCAGTAAAATCTAATTCTGTGTACAAAGAAGAAGACACAGTAGTGCCGCGATTTGAACTCCCCACATTGCTTGAGGGAGTAAAAAAAATTGGCAAGGCCTACGGGTTCCAATCTGTATGCTATGGACACGCTGGTGATGGAAACCTCCACATTAATATCATCAAGGGAAACCTGACTGAACATCAATGGAACCAAGAATTACCCGAGGCAATAAGAGAAATATTTGAACTCACCGTATCCTTGGGAGGAACACTCTCGGGGGAACACGGAATAGGATATGTCCAAAAAAACTACATGGACATTGCGTTTAACAAAACGGAATTGCTCTTATTAAAAAGCATAAAAAATGTATTTGACCCCAACGGAATCTTGAATCCAGGGAAACTTTTTGTTACTACTTAACAAAAAAAAACTCCCAACCTAAGTTGGGAGTTAATTTCTCTAGTATTTTTTGAGAGACTAGATCATTTAGTAAGCAGATTCTTGACTAAATTCTTTCGTAAGCAAGTAATAAAACATTGCTCAGTATTTGTTTTTGTTTGAAGATCCAAAGATCCCAATCACTTTTTCAATACCCTTAACCAATTCTGCGCTGTCTTTCATTCCTAATTTTTTGATTAAGAAGTTGTTTTTTACCGTTTCCAGTTCTGAAGAATCAGAAGTGGCCACTGTTGCAGCATCTTTATTGTAGATAGAGGGTCCACATCCTTTAGCTACTTTTGTTAGTAACTCTTCGTTAAAACTTACGTTCAATTTCTTGAATTCCGCCTTCTACGTGGCCATACACTCATCAAATTTACTCATGGTTATTTAGTTTAGATAGTTTAATAATTGTTGATACTTTTAAAGTATTACATTTTTTTAAAAAAAGTGTTCCAAAGGTTACATTTTTTTTTCATATTTAACGGAAATTTAACTATTTCTAAAGTTTGTCGAACTGGTCAAATTATTATCGCTAAATTTGCCCCGAAAGTAAGATTTTCTATCGCTGCGAATTTAGTTCGGAGAGGAAAGTCCGGGCATCACAGAGCAACATACTTCCTAACGGGAAGGGTTTTGATTCTTGCAATTGAGATACAGCGAGTGCCGCAGAAAATAACCGCCTTGTGCTTGTCATGGGGTAAGGGTGAAAACGTGAGGTAAGAGCTCACGAGGTTTGCTGGTAACAGGAAACTTGGGTAAACCTTATGTGATGAAAAACCAAATAAACCAGAGCTTGAGGGCTGCTCGCTCGATTCTGGAGGGTAGGTTGTTAGAGGCCGTGAGTGATTACGGTCCTGGATAAATGATAGACGTTCGTTTCTTAGGAAGCGATAAACAGAACCCGGCTTACAAATCTTACTTTCTTTTTTTCTTCCCTCCTATTGCTTGAGTAAGTGCACTCCTACACTACAATCCAAACATTTTTTTGGAACGCAATACTGCGTGTAACATTGAATGATTCCCTGAGAATCAGCCGCATTTTGAATCTTTACTTTTTCCTGAAAAATTCGGGTAATTTTATTCTGCTCTGGAGGAACATTACCCAGGAGTTCTATCGCTCGCTCAATACATTCTTTGTTGTCCTTGTACTCACCATACGTGTACAAAAACGGAGCGATGGTATTAATAATAATGGAATCTACCATTGATTTTCCAATGGATTTCTTCTTTTGAGAACTGGCTGTCTCAAAAGTGTAATGATTCAACCAAAACCCTTGATCAATCGAAATTGTCAATTGTTTTTGGATGTCTTGATAGGAAGGCTGAGCAACCACAAAGAAATGAAACAACCCAGAAGTATGAGAGAGCAAACGGGACAACTGAGCGATTCTTACCGTAGGAAAATTGGAGGGTCTCAATTTCGAAAACTTCCAAAACACTTTCTGTATTGGAATCAGGTTGTGTTTGGATTGTTGGTACTCATATTCCTTTTTAAGACTCGTATAGTAAGAGTTTGAGGGAATTTCTTTCTCTAAAAATCCAGCCTGACCAAACAAAACACTTTCTATTGATTGTTGGTTCCCTCTTAGTTTTGATACGATATTAAGGTCGGTGTTCTTCGCCATCTGAAACATCGGTTCACTGTTTATTTTCATTCCCATGGCTTTGGCTAAGTAGTGAAAAAACACCTGCTCCCAATCAAAGTGTGTAGCCTTTAAATCTGCTTTTATATTGGCTGCTTTTGCTGCCAACCGCTCCGAAACCATTTGTTCCATCATTGAGGAGACAATAATGGCTGGCACCTCCTTAATAGAATGTTCACACGGAACGGATGAAAAAATAAATTGTTGATAATTCTCAAAATGACAAAGGTCTATCAAAGAACGTAACTCCAAAGTAGGAATAACACTCCCTTTTGTGGTACGTATCACTTGGTCGTGTTCGTACACCACATGCAACACCACCGTATCATAGGCTTCATCCAGCTGGTGATTGTGCCTCAACCAATCGCTCGAACGGATATGAATTTCAATATTTCCCGCCCAAAGTGTTTCCCCAATTTTGACTTTTCCTTGCGAAAAATCAGGCCCAGAATCATGATTGTGAAAACCAAAATTGAGAATTTCTACCTCTTCCTTTTCAGTAGTTTTTAGCCCAACTTGATTAAATAATTTATACTTCCAAATGTAATGTAGATAGTCTTCGGTCATTTATAAATATAGTAAAATAAGACAAAACTACTTCAGTAATCACTCGCCAAAAGATTAGTTGAACTCTCTTATTTAACTAAAAGTTTCAGAAAAATCCACCCAACCACTTTTACCAACTCTGACAGAATATGAAATGTGAGACACACCTAAAGTTCAAAACTTGATAAAAGTCGCAGAGGAAATCTACGAAAGATCCTACTTCACTAATTATTTCTATACTTCCAAACCACCAGCATCGCTCCCAGAATGAGAAATCCAAACATAAAGAGCTGGTTGTAGTCGTAGAGATTTTCGTCAGTGGTTGCCGCATCAGTTGGAGCGAGATTCTCCTCTATGGAGTCTACCACCACCACTGGGTAAGACAGAGAGTCCACTGGAGCACTCGCCTTGGCTAGTTGCCACTGAATCAGACACAAAAAAATCAACATACCTCCTATTCTTCTCATGTTAGTTTGTTTTAATTCGTTCTACTAGCTCCTTGGCAGAATGTGCTACAATCA
>JALRIS010000238.1 GCA_023255335.1 Flavobacteriales bacterium
CATTATTCTCAAATATTTCTTGAATACGTTTTCTCGAATTACCAAGTATTTTTCTTCTTCCTTTTGTTTTAAGAGTTAGTTCTAAAACAAAGTCATCTGTTTCAAGTCTATCTAAACCATATCTTTCAGCGACATCATTTGGAAGAGAATGACGAATTAATTTGATTGAATTAAATTCACCTTTTCCAATATAATTTTTCACGATTTGATTGTCAATAAAATTTGTGAATCTTAAAGTATAATCCTCGAATTTTGACTTAATAAAATCTTTTAATAGCCTTGTGAATACTTGTTTTATCCCTAATGTACCATCTCTTTCTAAAATTAAAATCCCATCTCTTTTAAGATTAGAAATACAAATCAAAAAGAAAAATGGTTTTTGAACTGAATGATTTTTATGAATTTTAAAAATGGGTTCATTATCGTTTTTGTTTATGTCAACTACATTTTCTTCTTTTCCATATCTTCCAGTTTCAATTACACCAGTAATTGTTCTAGTTCCGTCTTTTTTCTTAAAGAAAGAACTGCCATCGTCTTGTTTAAATAATTTTACAACTCTTTTATTTCTCTCGTCAGTTGGATAATTATCAATAAATGGAACAAACTCATTAAAAACAATATCTAACAAATCTTCATCTTCAATTTCAGACATTAATATTTTTTCCTTTTTGTCTCCTTTTGGTGACAAGTGAAATTTTATCACTTCAAGATTTCTTTGTTCCATAAATTTTCTCTGTTTGAGTGAGTTCATCTGTAAGCCAACTCATTTCCAATTCCACCAAAATTAAATTAAATCTAGATTTATCAAAATCAAAGGATTACTTGTACTGTTGAGCCTCTTTTGTATAGTTTTGTGCATCAGTTTTTCGACAAAGAGCCACCGGAACCGTTGCTCGTTCAATTTCAGTACAACGGGTTGTATTTGGGTTTATGAGGTGCTTTCTAGGGTATCAGACTAAGAAAAGATTTTGCTCGAAAGGTAGGTTTATCAGGTTAAAATGCAGTTGGTCTTGTTTTGACCTTAATCTGAACCAGAGAACCAAGCGTTTGGGTGGATAGGATGTTTGAACTTCGGGATTTTAGAAATACAAAAAAAACCTCTCAAACACCTTGGTATTAAATAAAAATGACTACTTTTGCAATCCATAATGGAAAACCAGGTCAGCACACGGTCTTTTTTTAAAAACAAGTATAAACTCTCTCGCAATTGCTGAATACCGAGATACAAAATAACGCATATGTCTGAAAATACAGAAGACAAAGCAGCTGAATCTACTCCAGAAACAGTTGAAAACCAAGCAACAGAACAAAACACTGAAGCAACTCCAGCCAACGCTAAAGAAGTAGTGGAAACGGAAGCTGACGATGAAGTAAAAGAAATTGTTGCGGAAAGAAAATCTGAAGAGGAGAAGATTGATTTAGAAAACTTTGATTGGGACAAGTACGCTGCAGGCGAAACTTATTCTGACGAAGAAGCAAAAGCAATTGAAGAAAAGTACGAGGGTACTTTGAAGTCGATTAAGAACAAAGAACTCGTAATTGGAAAAGTTACTTCTATCGGAGATAGAGAAGTTGTAATTAATTTAGATTACAAATCTGAAGGAGTAGTGCCAATCAACGAATTTAGATACAACCCAGACTTAGCAATTGGTGACGAAGTAGAATTGATTGTTGAAAGACTTGAAAACAAGAAAGGACAATTAGAAGTATCGCACAAAATTGCACGAGTTCACAGAGCTTGGTTGAAAGTAAACGAATGTTTAGAAACAGGTGAAATCATCACTGGTAGAGTAAAATCTAGAACCAAAGGAGGATTGATTGCCGATGTTTTTGGAATTGAGGCTTTCTTACC
This sequence comes from Flavobacteriales bacterium, assembly GCA_023255335.1. Classification (GTDB taxonomy): domain Bacteria; phylum Bacteroidota; class Bacteroidia; order Flavobacteriales_D; family CAJJDF01; genus CAJJDF01. Next base: position 1,853 of record JALRIS010000238.1, read on the forward strand.
AGGATCACAAATTGATGTGAAGCCAATTAGAGATTACGATGAGTTTGTAGGAAAAAACATGGAGTTCAAGGTGGTCAAAATTAACCATGAATTCAAGAACGTTGTTGTTTCTCACAAAGCGCTTATCGAAGCAGAATTGGAAGAGCAGAAAAAACAAATTATGTCTGGTCTTGAAAAAGGACAGGTATTACAAGGTATCGTGAAGAACGTAACTTCTTACGGAGTATTTGTAGACCTTGGAGGGGTAGATGGATTGATCCATATTACAGACCTTTCTTGGAAACGAATCAAGCATCCAGAAGAAATCGTTACACTTGACGAGAAAATCAATGTGGTAATCCTTGACTTTAATGACGACAAGAAGAGAATTGCACTTGGATTGAAACAATTAGAGAAACATCCTTGGGATTCATTAAACGAAGGATTGAAAGTAGGAGATAACGTGAAAGGAAAAGTGGTAGTGATGGCTGACTACGGAGCATTTGTAGAAATTGCTGATGGAGTTGAAGGATTGATCCACGTTTCTGAAATGTCTTGGTCTCAACACTTAAGATCAGCGCAAGATTTCGTAAACGTAGGTGACGAGATTGAAGCACAAATCTTAACCTTAGACAGAGAAGAAAGAAAAATGTCGTTAGGTGTAAAACAACTTTCTCCAGATCCATGGGAAGGAATTGCAACTAAATATCCTGTAGGTTCTCAGCACAAGTCAACGGTAAGAAACTTCACAAACTTTGGAGTGTTTACTGAGCTTGAGCCAGGAATTGATGGATTGATTCACGTTTCTGACCTATCTTGGAACAAGAAAATTAAGCACCCATCAGAATTCTGTAACGTAGGAGACGAATTAGAAGTAGTGGTGATGGAACTTGACCAAGAAAACAGAAAACTTTCTTTAGGACACAAACAACTAGAAGAGAAACCATGGGAGCAATTTGAATCTGTATTTACAGAAGGTTCGGTTCACCAAGGAACAATCATCAAAGTAGAAGCTAAATCTGGAGCAGTAGTTTCATTGCCTTACGGTATTGAAGGGTACGCACCAGCACGTCACTTGAAAAAAGAAGACGGTGAAAAGGCTAAATTGGATGAAGTATTGGATTTCGTAGTGTTAGAGTTTGATAACTCGAATGGTAAAATTATCCTTTCTCACACAAGAACGTTTGAAGAAGTTCAAGAAAACGAAGCAAAACAAGAAAAAGCAAGTACTGCTAAGAATATGAAGAAAGTAAATACAGGTAATGCTGCATCTACTCTTGGAGATATGGTTGACTTGCAAAACTTAAAAGATAAATTGGAAGGAAAATAAAGTTCCGTCCTACTATCAATACAAGACTAAAAACTCTTCTCGAATATCGGGAAGAGTTTTTTTTTGTTACCTTTGTTTCCTAAGAAACAGATTTTTTAATACTCACTTTACCCCGAGACGCTCAATGAGTTTACAAGAGAGAGAAATACTCAATAAAACTGAAATCAATATTCTTATTTCAAGATTAACTCGTCAATTAATCGAAAACCACAATCTTTTTCAACAGTCAGTACTCATTGGTGTTCAGCCAAGAGGAATTTATGTAGCCAATAGGCTCCAAGAAAAACTGAAGGAGCTCAGTGGCATTGAGGTAGTAACCGGATCGATAGATACCACATTCTTTCGAGATGATTTTAGAAGAAAAGACAAACCTCTTTTGCCGAGCGTAACCAACCTCGATTTTTCGATAGAAGATAAGAAAGTTATCCTCATAGATGATGTATTGTTTTCTGGAAGAACGGTAAGAGCAGCCATGGATGCTTTGCTCACTTACGGAAGACCTTCTTCCATAGAGCTCCTTGTGCTGGTGGATAGAAGATTCAGCAGAAACTTGCCAATTGAGGCAAATTATGTAGGGAAGTATATCGATACTCTTTCCAATGAGAGAGTAGAGGTGATGTGGCAAGAAATAGACGGAACTGACAAAGTAATATTGGTAAAAAAATGAAAGGACTTAGTACGAAACATTTATTGGGCATTGAGCACCTCGAGAAGGAAGACATAGACATGATCTTTCAAGTGGCAGATAATTTTAAAGACATTATCAATCGTCCAATTAAAAAAGTGCCGACATTACGAGACATTACTATTGCCAATTTATTTTTCGAAAATTCAACTCGAACGAAACTTTCTTTCGAATTGGCGGAGAAAAGACTATCGGCAGATGTAGTTAATTTTTCTGCGGCTAGCTCGAGTGTAAAAAAAGGAGAAACCCTCATTGATACAGTAAACAACATATTGGCTATGAAAGTGGATATGGTGGTAATGAGGCATCCAAGTCCAGGAGCGGCAGAATTCTTATCCAAGCACATCGACTCGGTAATTATTAATGCAGGAGATGGAACTCACGAGCATCCTACTCAAGCTTTGTTAGATGCTTATTCCATCAGAGAAAAATTAGGCAACGTAAGCGGAAAAAAGGTAGTTATTGTGGGAGATATTTTACATTCTCGTGTTGCTCTTTCAAATATTCATTGTCTTCAGAAATTGGGAGCGGAAGTAAAAGTTTGTGGACCTCTTACGCTTATGCCTAAATATATCGAATCTTTGGGAGTAAAAATTGAAACGAATTTGAAGAAAGCGTTGGAGTGGTGTGATGTGGCAAACATGTTGCGAATTCAGCACGAGAGACAAGAAATAAAACATTTCCCTTCTCTCAAGGAATATACTTTACAATACGGATTGACTCAAGAAATCTTGGATTCAATAAACAAAGAACTAGTCATTATGCACCCCGGTCCGATCAATAGAGGAGTAGAAATTTCAAGTGAAATTGCCGACTCTGACAGCGCAATTATTCTGGATCAGGTAGAGAATGGTGTGGCAATCAGAATGGCGGTAATCTATCTGCTCGCAGGAAAGATTTAACTTTGAATTGTATAAAATTTATTCTATCTTAGGGTATAAATTTTATAGCCCTAATCAAAATGAGTATTACAATCGAAGAAAAAAGCAACTACAGTTTGCTGAAAATCAGAGAAGAAAAACTAAATAGTGTGAATTCTCCTGATTTAAAATCACAATTAGTCTTCTTGAGTAAACAAGGTTCAAAGAACATTATTGTGGACATGGACGATGTGCAATTTTGCGATTCGTCTGGTTTGAGTGCTTTACTTATTGGAAATAGATTGTGTAACGAGCAAGAAGGAAAATTTGTGATTAATTCCCTTCAAGACATGGTAAAAAAGATGATTGAGATTTCTCAATTGGACAAAGTACTCCATATCACGAACGAAATGAACCAAGCCGAAGAGATGATGAGCTGATCTTGGAGGTGAAAATTCTCTACTTATGAAAAAAATACTAGTTGCCGCAAAACTCCATGAACTTTGAACAGGTGTTGGTGTTTCTATGCCAGCTACTGTGCTAGTAGGCG